>CACWWI010000088.1 GCA_902764575.1 uncultured Coriobacteriaceae bacterium | reverse complement strand
GACGAGGACTACTACGTCGGAAGCGTCGACCGCAAGAGCTGCACGACGCTTGCTATCGTCGTCGACGCGAAGGCGAAGAAGGTGCTCCACATCCAGAACATCGGCACCGACACGCCGCCCAACCAGGTGCAGGCGGGCGGCGAGAACGGTCAGATGCGCTCCGAGGAGCTCGTTTCCTACCTCAACGAATTGCTCGTTAGCTGAGCAGGCGGGAGCCTTCGAGAAGGTGCCGGATGATGCGGTCGTTCGCTTCGGCGAAACCGAGGAATGCCTCGACTTGCCCTTCGTCCGATAGCACCTCGCCGAGCTCCCATGCGTACGTTTTGCCGCTTTCGCGGATGGTGAAGCGGAGGGTTCTCCCTTCGAACTCGACGGTTCCCGGGCTAGGGCGCAGCTTCGCCTTCCCGCCGAGCTGGGCGGGATTGTCGGGCGCGAAGAGGCAGAGGCTTCCAGGTTCGCCTGCGCCGCTGTAGTCGAATACGCCTAGTCTTCCGGGTATGGAGCTCCGAGGGCCCGAGGGACCCTCGATCAGCTGCGCGCGGTGCAAGGAGGAGAGCTTGCCTTCCATGGTTCTCACCCTTTGTACGGGGCTGCGCATTCGGCGTAGCAGTCGCACGACCCGGTGCACGAGAACGTTTGCGCCCCGCACAAGGGGCACCGCTCGACCGTCCAGGTTTCCTGCGGGTCGGGCCCGCCGTAGCTCGAGTAGCTCGGCATGCACGTGCCGCTTTCCCACACCCTCCATTCGTGGCTGCAATGGGCGGGATCGTTTGCATATTCGCGCAGCTCGACCTTCACCTGCCCGCGCTGCAAGCGCCGCGCGCTGATCTGCACCCACGCGAAGAAGGCGATTGCCGCCACGGCAGCGACGACGACGATCGCGAGCGTCATGGCATCCATGTCGTGTCCCCTAACCGTGCTATGGATGCAGCGCGAAACTGCATGCGGCGCCTACTTTTCGATGCGCTTCCTACTGTACATCATGGCATCGGCCTGGGCGATGAGCTCATGCGCCTGTCGGTGCGCGAGGTGGCGCGGCGGTACTGATGGATGGCCACCCCGGTTGCAATCGCGATGTACGGCATCGAGGATCGTGAAGGCGAAATACGACGTGAGCACCAGGAAGAAATAGCGCACCTGGGTTTCGCTACCGCTGTCGCGCGACACCTTGCTGGCAATGATGATGGTGAGCGCTATGCAGAGCACATCGACGATCAGGTACGATATGAAGAACTGGAAACTCGTAACCATAGGCATCCTGAACGATAGGGCGAATGGTACGCGGACAGGATACCATCAAGTTGAGCCTTCTTGCGCTCATTTCAAGGCATTATTGAGCATTTGTCCCATAAATGGAGGCCTTCTTGCTCGTGGCGGGAATGCGCAGTTGGCCCTTTAGGCGAATCGCGCGCGGAAAGCGCTGGTAGAATGTCGTTTTGAACGAGAGCGACCGAAAGGGGCCGAGATGACGGCGAAGCCGATCATGGTGCAGGGCACGATGTCGGGGGCGGGCAAGAGCCTGCTCGCGGCGGGGCTGTGCCGCATATTCGCGCAGGACGGGTACCGCGTGGCGCCGTTCAAATCGCAGAACATGGCGCTGAACTCGTCGATTACGGCAGAAGGGGCCGAGATGGGCCGCGCGCAGGTCGTGCAGGCCGAGGCGGCCGGCATCCCGCCCGAGGCGGCCATGAACCCCATCCTGCTGAAGCCGACGAACGACACGGGCTCGCAGGTCATCGTGAACGGGCGCGCCATAGGCACCATGAGCGCGCGCGACTACTTCGCCTACAAGCACAACCTCGTCCCCGACATCATGAAGGCCTACGACGACCTTGCCAGCCGCTTCGACATCATCGTCATTGAAGGTGCGGGCAGCCCGGCCGAGGTGAACCTGAAAGACGACGACATCGTGAACATGGGCATGGCGCGCATGGCCAAAAGCCCCGTGCTGCTGGCCGGTGACATCGACCGCGGCGGCGTGTTCGCGCAGTTGCTCGGCACGCTCATGCTGCTCGAGGACGACGAGCGCGCCATGGTGAAGGGGCTCGTCGTGAACAAGTTCCGCGGCGACAAGACCATCCTCGACCCGGGGCTCGACATCCTGCGTGAGCGCAGCGGCATTCCCATCGCGGGCGTCGTGCCGTACACGCTGCTCGACATCGACGACGAAGACAGCATGTCGGACCGCCTTTCCGTCCGCGGTACCAAGGAGCTCGTGGACATCGCGGTCATCCGCCTTCCCAAGGTGTCGAACTTCACGGACTTCATCGCGCTCGACGCCATCGACGGCGTGGGCGTGCGCTACGTGCAGCGCCCGGGAGACCTGGGCGAGCCCGACCTCATCGTGCTGCCGGGCACGAAGAACACGATCGCCGACCTCAAGTGGCTGCGTGAGAGCGGCGTCGAGACCGTGCTGCTCAAGCGGGCAGCTGCCGGCACGCCCGTCTTCGGCATTTGCGGTGGCTACCAGATGCTCGGCCAGGAAGTGAGCGATCCGCACGGAGTGGAGGGCGGAGGCACGGTGCGCGGCGTGGGCCTGCTTCCCCTGCGCACGGTGTTCGAGCCCGAGAAGCATCAGGTGCGCACCGAGGGGGCCGTGGACCCGCTCGAAGGTGCGCTGAGCGGGCTATCGGGCGCCCGGTTCGAGGGCTACGAGATTCACATGGGCGAGACCACCTGGACCGATGGGACGGAAGGCGACGTGCCCCTGGTGGTGGGCGCGGGCAATGTGTACGGCTCGTACGTTCATGGGATCTTCGACACGAAGGAATGCGCGAGCGCCCTGGCCGGCGCCCTGTTCGAGGCGAAAGGCCTGGACGCGGCCGACGTGCAAGCCGTGGACATGAAGGCCTACAAGGAAGAGCAATACGACAAGCTCGCGCAGGCCATGCGCGAGAACATGGACATGGACCTGATTTACCGCATCGTGGAAGAGGGTCTGGCGGGCCAGTGAGCCAAAGGGGCCAGGCCCCTTCGACTCGCTTTCGGATAGGAGGAACGCATGAGCGGACTGGACAAGCTTCAGCATGTGAAGCCGGCGGACATCGAGGCGCGCAGTTTCGAGATCATCTCGGCCGAGCTCGCCGAGAAGGGCGTCGTGCTCGATCCCGCAAACGAGCTCGTCATCAAGCGCGTGATACACACGTCGGCCGATTTCGAGTACGCCGACACGCTCGTGTTCTCGGAGGGCGCCACCGCCATCGGCATCGAGGCGCTCAAGGGCGGCTGCTCGGTGGTCACCGACACCAAGATGGCCGCGTCGGGCATCAACAAGCGCGTGCTGGGCAAGTTCGGCGGCGAGGTGTACAACTTCATCTCGGACGCCGACGTAGCGGCCGAGGCCAAGGAACGCGGCCTCACGCGTTCGGCCATCTGCATGGAACGCGCTGCTGCGCTGGAAAAGCCGCTCATCTACGCGGTGGGCAATGCGCCGACGGCGCTCGTGCGCATCTACGAGATGCTGCAGGCGGGGGAGATGCCCGTTCCGCCCGCGCTCATCGTGGGCGTGCCGGTCGGCTTCGTGAACGTCGTGGAATCCAAGGAGCTCATCTGCGAGCTCGACGTGCCCCATATCGTCGCGCGCGGCCGCAAGGGCGGAAGCAACGTGGCCGCGTCCATCGTGAACGCGCTGCTCTACCTGGCCAGCAACAACGTTCGCGAATAGCGTCTCGCCAAACGGCTTCTAGCTGGCAGGGGTGATGTAGGCCTTCCCGTCGCGAATCTCGAACTGGCTGTTCATGTCGGTCGAGATCTCTTCCAAGCGCTCGAGCTGCGTCTGCGCTTGCGCGCCGGTCGCCACGCTGGGGATGCCGTACGTGTCGTCGAGGTAGAGCGGGGTGGCGGTCACGTCCTTCACCCCGTTTTCGGTGATGTTGAAGTCGAGCACGTACGACTCGTGCGTGTTGTCGTATTTCTGCCAGAACACGCAGTTCCCGTGCGCGTACGCGATGAGCGACCCGTTGTAGAACTCGATGCCCTCCATGACGTGCGGGTGGTTGCCCAAGATGACGTCGGCACCCGCATCGGCGAACTTGTGCGCGGGTTGGCGCCCGCAGCGCTTCTGCTGCGTCTGGACGATTCCGGCCGTGCGTTGCCCGCTGTGCGCTCGCGCTGCCGCGAAGCGCCCGGCCGCTCGCTTGATGCGCGCGTGGTCGTGCGCCCGCGCTGCTCCCGTACGCTCGGCCTTTTGCGCGGTGTGGGCCTCTGGTTAGAATCGCGGTTCGCCATGACCGGCCTTCCCTGGGTGTTGCTGTTCACATGGTACCATGCACGTTTCCGCCCATTGAGCGCCGTGTGCTTTCCCGCTGCATAACGATGAGCCTTTTTGTGGTATAATTCTATCTTCTGACCAGCGTGTTTCCATTCGGGGGATGGGGCTGGTGCGGGAGATGCAGTTGCAAAGTAGCGCATCGGTTGCATTGCGAGCAGGCGAGCGGACGCGGTTTTGATGCCCGCCGAAGATGGGAGAGCCATGAAGCCCGAATTGCTTGCCGTTTTCAAGAACGATGGCCCCCGGCTGACGCTCGTCGAATGGATGAACCGCTCGTCGTTCGATGAGCTCATCGAGATCGACGTCGCAAACGACCACTGCAGGAACCTGTATCACGTGAGGGGCAAGTATCACGTGCCCGTGTACGATTCAACGTACAGCGACTTGCACAGCTACGCCATCGAGCACATGGTGCATCCTGACGACCGCGACGTGTTCGTGTCGCTCATGGAGCCGAGCACCCTCCTACAGCGCCTGGCCGAGTCCGACACGCCGGGCGTTATCGGCGCGCAGTTCCGCTACAAGCTTCAGAGCGGCGATTGGCGCTGGACCGAGGAGATCGTCCTGGGCGGGCCCGAGCACGGCTTGCCGGAGGGAATCGTCCACTGCTACGTGTTCGACATCCAGAACCAGAAGGACCGCGAGTTCGGTAATGACCTGAGCAACCACTACGACGCCGAAACGGAACGCGACGACCTGACGAGGCTCCTGTGGGAGAAGCCCTTCGCCAATGCCGCGAACGACCTCATGGGCCGGATCGGGGGAGATGGCTGGTGCATCGTCGCTATCGACCTCGAGTACTTCAGGCTGCTCAACGACTGGTACGGGCGAGAAACGGGCGACCTGCTCCTTGCACGCATAGGCGAGGAGCTTGCGCGGGTCGAGAAGGAAACGGGCGGGGTGGCAGGCTATCTCGGCCAGGACGACTTCGCCCTCATGGTGCCCTACGACGAGGCGTCGTTCGACCTCCTTTACGCAAGGCTCACGGACCTCGTCGACAACATCACGCAGACCATGGGATTCAGGTTCCTGTTCGGCGTTGCACGCATCGAAGAGGGCGCCTCGCTGCTCGACGTTGCCGACCATGCCAAAATCGCCCTCGAGATGGCTGGCAAAGATGTGAATCAGAGCATCTGCGTATACAGCTCCGAAATGGCCGAGCGCTCGAACCGCGAATACCAGGTGCTCCTCGATTTCAAAGACGCTTTGCAAAACGACGAGTTCGAGATTTACCTGCAGCCGCAATGCCGCGTGTCCACGGGCAAGGTGATGGGCGCGGAAGTGCTTGCACGCTGGCGCAAACCCGATGGCAGCCTGGTGTCGCCCATCGATTTCATTCCCGTGCTCGAGAGGCACGGTTTCATCACCGATCTCGATCTCTTCGTGTGGGAGAAGGTATGCGCCAAATTGCGCGCGTGGATCGACGGAGGGCACGAGGCGGTTCCCGTCTCGGTGAACGTCTCGCAAGTCGATGTGCTCGCGATCGACGTTCCCGAATTCCTGGCGGACCTGACCGAGAAATATGGCATTCCGCCCGAACTGCTGAAGGTCGAGATCACTGAGTCGGCGTTCGCCGACAGCGCCGAAGCCGTCAGGGATATGGTGGACCGCCTGCACGAGAAGGGCTTCATCGTGCTGATGGACGATTTCGGCAGCGGGTACTCGTCGCTCAACGTTTTGAGCAGCCTCAACGTGGACGTCATCAAGCTCGATGCCGACTTCCTGCGCATGGAGGACACGGGTAAGCGCAAGAGCATGCACATCGTGGAATCGATCGTCAACATGACCAAGACCATGGCGATTCCCATCATCGCCGAGGGCGTCGAGACCATGGAGCAGGCTGAGTTCCTGGAAAGCCTGGGATGCCGTTACATCCAAGGCTACTTCTTCTACCGGCCCATGCCCGCGGAAGAGTTCGAGGGCATCATAGAATCGGGCGAGGAGATCGACCTCGATGACTTCACGTGCAAGACGAACGAGCAGATTCACATGAGCGAGTTCTTGGGCCAGAACGTTTACAGCGACGCCATGCTCAACAGCGTTTTGGGGCCGGTCGCAATTTACCTGTGGCACGATGGCGACCAGGTGGATATCGTGCGCTTCAACGAGCAGTTCTACGAAGCGGTGGGCGTGCCTGGGTTCCACGACCGCTTGGTTGACATCGGGCAGTTCGTCCCCGAAGGCGAAAAGGGCGAGCTCATCGGGCTCCTCGATGCCGCGGTGAAAGACGAGCTGAACGGCGCGATGGGCACCATCGGGTTCGCCCGTCCCGACGGGACGGTTGCCAGGTTCCACCTCCATTGCTATTACCTGGGCGAGAGCAACGAAGGCAAGCGCTTTTACGCATCTGCGCGTGACGTGACCGAACTTGCCGAGACCCGTTGGCAGATGAAGGTTTTGGCGGACCATATATCGAGCACGGTCGTGTTTGCCACGCAAGGGCCCGAGTCATGGCATTTTCAGGTGGTCATCCACGGCCTCGAGAACAAGATGGGCATTTCGGCCGAGCGCCTGCAGCGGGAGTTGGAGGACGGCCATTTCTACACGCGGCTCGAGCCCGAGCAGGCAGATGAGCTACGCAAGTCGGTGGGGGCGTGTATTCGTGAGGGCCTCGACTTCGCCTGCCCGTTCGAGATGAGGACCGCAAATGGGTTGGCAATACCGCTGCGTTTGCGGGGCGATTACGCAAAACGGTCTAAGAGCGACGTAGCCTACATCCTCACGTTCGCCGAGCGGCGCAAGCGCCACAAACCCGACTCTTTTGAGCAGGAGTAGAACCGCGCAGGGTAATACCGTGGGCTCCTACAGCAGGCCAGCCGCGTAAGGCTTGTTGCATTTCGGCGCGCTGAGCGGGCACTGCTTGCGGCAGAGCGTGCAGATTCCCGTTGCGGTGGACGAGCTGTCGCCCGAGCTGCCTGTGCTCGGGGAGGAGCTCGAGCCATCCGATGCGGAACCGGTGCTGCCCGTGCCGCTTGCACTGCTCGAGCTGCTCACATTCGAGGAGCCGGACGATGCGGCGGGTGCGTCGCCCACGGTGCCCGCGAACGCGGTGGTGTTGGCCTGGGTCGCCGTGCTCGTGCCCGTAGTGCGGGGCAGTGCCTGGCCCACGGCCATCGCGCCCAAGGCGAGCGCGCCCAGAGCGGCGGTCGCGTGCACGCCCGTGCTGATGGCGCGGCGGCGCGACGGGTCGTAGGGCACGTGGAATGCCGAGGCCAGGAAGACCCAGTGCATGCCCAGGTGAATCACGACGAGCGCGCAGAGCGCGTAGGACGACACCGCATGAATCGTTTTCCAGGTGGCGTAGGACCCAAGCGTCCACACGAGGCCTGCGTCCGCGAGGATGCCGCTGATGGCGACGGAGCTCACTCCCAGCACCACCATGCACACCGTGAGCAGAATGCCCATAACGGCAAGCGCCGTGCGACGTGCCGTCATCTTGCCCTTCGACGCGTTCTTCGCCGTGGTCTTGATCCATTTGGCCGAAAGCGCCAGGTGCACGACTACCGTGGCGAAAAAGGCGAAGCCGATAACCTCGTGCAGGAACGTGCCCGTGTACTGGATGAACATCTCGGCGACGATCATGGCGGTCAGCGCCACGTCCAGCACCACGCGTGTAACTTTCTTTCCGTTCATCTGCGCCCTCTTCTCTCCCTGCAGATTGTAGCGTCAAGCATGTGAAAAGGTTACCGTCCGTTACTGAAACCGTCCTGAAACCACCTGTGTCGCCCCAAGATCGCTAGTATAGGAGGCAACACGTTTCGCGAGGAGAACTGCATACGAGCAGAGACGATGGAGGTCGAAATGGGCAATACGATGATCGAGCGCCAGATCGAGAGCGTCGTGCAGGACGTTGTCAGCGACAACGTCAGCAAGCTGATGCGGGGCATCAGCAAGGTGGCGGCCATGCAAGGGGGCAAGTCGACCATCGAGAACTACCAACTGCTGGGCAAGCGTGCCCTCGTCGTCGCGGGCGTCGCGTTCACCGTTGTGCAGGTGGTCACCTGGGTCGGCAGCACGGTCGTGGCGCGCAGGATGGAGAAGAAGCGCATCGACGAGGCCGTGCGCCGCGCTCTCGCCGAGGAGGCTCAGGCTGAGGCGCAACCGGCGGCATAAGATTCTGATCGCGAGCTACTGCCTGGCGCGCGTCTGTGGCGCGTCATCGACGTGGCGGCGGCGGTCCTTGCCGTTCATCTGATAGTAGCGGGCCTTCGCAGCGTACATCCGCTCGTCGGCGACGCGCGCGAGGACGGCGGAGTCGCTGTCCGGATACTCTGAGTAGCAAACGAAGCCGTACGCCGTGCTCAGCGCGAGGTCGTTGTTCTTGGACCACGCCTGCGTGCAGCGGGCGAACGTGCGGAAGAGCTTTTCCAGCTCCTCTGCGTTCGCCGTGACCAGCGCCACGAACTCGTCGCCTCCGACTCGGTACAGCTTCCCCATATCGCCGAAGCACTGGTCGATGCACTGCGCGGCGCCGACGATCAGCTTGTCGCCTGCCGGATGCCCATACTGGTCGTTGATTTCCTTCAATCCGTTCACGTCGATGGAGATGTAGGCCATCCTACCGCGCCCGGGGTGGGAGTTGAGCTTCTTCATGTCCTGCTCGTACACGCGCCGGTTCGCGAACCCGGTGAGGACGTCGATATCGGCGTTCTCCTGTTCCTGCACGATGCGCTCGGCAAGTTTCAGCCGCATCCGCAGGAAGCTGAAGCCCAGCACGATCTGGAAGATGCAGAAGATGGAGAGGTTGATGAGCGACGCGACGGTGCCCGTCACGGTTACGGTGAGGTACATCATCAGCGCGTCCGCCACTACGACGATCGCCACGTACGCCCATGGGAACAGGAAGAAGCTCAACGGGACGACGAGCGAGAACGTCATGAAGACCATGGTGTCGGCCGTTCCCCAGATGATCGAGTCGAAGAAGGTGATGCCGAGCGCCCATCCGAAGAAGAACACCGCGTACAGCGGGTTTGCCACGTTGAGCACCTTGTAGCGGCGCGCGATGTCTCTCTTCACGAACGCGTTGAGCGCAATGTATATGAGCGCAACGGCGAGGAGGGCGATGTAGAAGGCGCGGTAATGCCACAGGTAGTCACCGTACATGGGAGCGTTCAGAACCGAATACACCAGCATGAACACTTCCAGGACGGCCACGATCGCCAGCGCCGTCATGGAGATGCCGGCAGACGAGCTGTAGACTCCGATGAGGATCTTGCCCTTTCGGCTTATCTGTTCGTTGGCTCTCACTTTGCCCCCATCGCCAATGCGCTAATCGAGGCCCCCGTTTTCGCTCCGCGCTTTATTGTACTCACATTTTGGAGCAGAACGGGAATAATCGTCGAGCCTTATGGCCCATTTTCGAATGCGCAATTCGCACCTGCCAGGGATTTGGAGGCCTTGTTTCGGTAGGGGTAGAATGACGCCTGAGTGAACGGCCGTTTTGTAGGCGAGAAGTTCTTAAGGGCGCTGAGCTGGCGGAAGCCGCTGCGCTCGGATTCGGCGGCACGCTTTGATGAGCAAGACGCACATAGCGGTGGGCATGGCCTCGGCGCTTGCGATAGCGCAGACGGGGTCGGTCGAGTCGTGCGTCGCGGCGGTGGTGGGCGGCAGCGTGGGCGGCATCATCGCCGATTGCGACATCCATCCGAGCCGCGCTCACAAGGACGCCCTTGCGGGCAGGTTGATCGTGGTGGGGATTGCCGTCGTGGCGCTGCTGGCCGACTGGTATGCGGACGCGGGGCTGTGCGGCTACCTGGTTGAGCACCTGGGGGTGCCGCTCATCGCGGGCGTCGTGCTGTTCGCGGCGCTGACGTTCGTCGGCGGGCACACCGACCACCGCTCGTTTACGCATTCGCTCGTGGCGATGGCGTGCTTCTGCGCCGCCGTGTACCTGGCCTGCGCGCCGTTGCTGACGTACTTCGCCCTGGGGTACGCGACCCATCTAGCGCTCGATGCTACGAACAAGCAGGGCATCCGGCTGCTGTGGCCCCTGCGGATGGAGGCAAGCCTGGGCCTGTGCCATGCGAAGGGGGTCGCGAACAAGGCCGTGATGGTCGCCGGCTTCGCAGCCGCCGTATTGCTGCTGGCGTACCGCTTGGAACTGATTACCCCGCTGGTGCCCATGTGAGCAACCCGCTGGCCGCGTTGCCAGGTATAATCTGTATTCGAGAACAGCGAAGCATTATAGAAGGGGCATTATGATCACCACCATGAAACAGTTCAGGCAGCTGCTGGCGGACAACTGCGATTTCTCCCAGCCGCTGCGCGTCGTGTCGCGCGATGTGGGGAAGAAGGCATCGAAGCATTCCGCCGTGCGCGTCGACGAGAACTGCCCGGCGATGATGAAGTTTTCTCCCGGCATGTACGACGACCGGGGGACCATAGAGCTGACGCATTATCCCCAGCTCGAGGTGCTCATGCCCGAAACCGTGCTCGCCGACCTGGACGAGTTCCTGGAGGAGAACCCGAGGGCGCTCCTCAAATGGGTGTACTTCTTCTACTTCCCCATCGACTACGTGGGCCTTTTCGGGCGGATGAGGCGGATTGACAACTGCCTGCTCGACACGAGCAATGTGAAGGACATCTACTTCTCCGACGACGAGCCCAACACCTTGGTGATCGAAGCCGAATACGAAATCGGCTCGTTCGACTAACCGGAGGTTTCCGCCCCTCCATGGGGAGATAGCCATACATGACGCTGCACCGGCGCTTGGTAGCCGACAGGTGCGCTTTGCGTCCGCGTGGGTCCGTTAACCTGCCGTTCATATTCGCCCGTCTTGCGATTTGGCGTTCGGGCATGCGTTTCACCAGGCCTTATAACGAGATTGTGGATACGGCTTACCGATAGCGTGAGCCAGATGTGGGCTTGTTCTACCGAAAGCGTGCCCTTCGCGTGGCTTGAATGTACCCGAACGATGAACTTCGCGCGGTGCCGCGCGGGGGCATATAGGGTTAATGGCACGGGAGGCCGAAAGAAGGTGATTCAAATGACTTACAAACACACCCGAGACAACGAAAACCGTACCAACCGAAAAACCCCTAAGGCCAAAACCGGAAACGTTCGCTACTCGTACTTCGATTGCCTGCGCGACGAGGTGCCCGTACCGAAGGGAGCAAACGGATCGACGCTCTACCAGCTGCTGATGGCGGGCTGCATGGTGCTGTTCGTGTTCAGCGCGAACGGCGCGCTCGATTCGGGGGCGAGCTTCTTCGCGTATTCGCATTGACTGTACCCGTTCGCGTTCTGCATCGCCCTGCTCGTGCGCATTTACGTGAGCGGGCCGCTCGTCAGCTTCCTGGCGCCGCGGCTCATCGGCGATCGTCTGCGCGGCGTGGCGCGCGGCGTGGCCAAGACGATGCTGAACGTGTGCATTGCCTCCCCGATTTCGAGCGGCATTATAGCTGCCCTGTTCTCGAGCCCCGATGATTTCGCGAGCGTGTACGTGACGGCGCTGGCCACCACGATGCCCATGGCGATGTTCGTGAGCTTCTTCATCGTGGGCCCGGCCGTGAAGCTCGTCTTCCACAACCGCATCAAACCCGCCTCCGGCCTGCACGCCCTGCAAACCATGCAGAGCTGCGCCCCCACCATCTCGCGCATCCTCGGCATGTAGCGACCCTGCAGCCCGCACCCAGCGCCCCG
>CACWWI010000087.1 GCA_902764575.1 uncultured Coriobacteriaceae bacterium | reverse complement strand
AACACGCACCTTAGTTGCGTATACGCCAAATGGCGGCAACAGCTTGTCCTTGGCGGGAAGCAGATTGACCGTCGGGAAACCCAACTCACGTCCCAAATGCCGTCCGTGAAGCACCGTGCCGTCAATGCAGTACGGCTCGCCAAGAAACCTAGCGGCATCCTCCATTTTTCCGCACTCCACAAGACTGCGCACGTAGGTAGAGCTTGCCGGGATCCCGTCAATCTCAACCTTTGTTATGGTCTTCACGCTAAAACCAAGCTCCGCGGAAAGCCTTTGAAGAAGCTTGGCATCACCCTTTCCATATCTGCCAAAGGAAAGGTCATCGCCCGCCGCGATGAACCTGCCGCAAAGCGCTCCTGCTAAATACTTTCTGGCAAACTCTTCCGCTTCGATCGCGGCCGTCTGATGCGTCATGGGAAACTCCACGAGCACGTCCACGCCAAGCTCCTTAAAGATCCTGCGCTTCTCCTCCCGCGTCGTTAGCATCTTCCCGTCGCCAAATCCAAAAAGCACTGCCGGCGAAACGTCAAACGTGAACACACAGGCCTCGAGTCCATCCTTTTTCTTTTCCAGGATCTCCTCCAGGCTGTCCTCGATATCGATGGCTTCCAGGTCCACCCGGGGGGTCAGGATGCTCTCCACCGTCACCTCGCCGAACTGCAGCGCGGAGGAGATCAGGTCGCCCTGTTCCTCGTCCAGACTGCCCTCCTCGGTCATGTCCTCGATGATGTCGTAGAGTTCATCCTCCGTCACGGAGATCTCGGGATCGCCCTTGGTCAGCGCCGCAGCGCCCCGGCCGATCAGAGTCAGCAGGGAGGAGACGGGCCAGAACAGCAGCATGAAAAAGCGCAGGGAGGGCGCGGTGGCCTTGCACAGCCGCTCGGGGTATTTCTTGGCGATGCTCTTGGGCAGCATCTCCCCGGCGAAGAAGACCACGATGGTGGTCACGATGGTGCTGATGCTCACCGCGTTCAGGCCCCAGAGCCTGGTCACTGCCACAGTGACCAGAGAGGCCGCCGCGATGTGCACGATGTTGGTGCCGATCAGCAGGGTGCTGATGGCCCGGTCAAAGTGATCCAATACGTAAAGCGCCGTCTCGGCCCGGGAATCGCCCCGGTCGGCGGCGGTTTTGATCTTGTTGCGGGAGGCGGAGGCAAAGGCTGTTTCCGCCACGGCAAAATACGCTGCGCAAAGCAGCAGCAGGATCGCAAGGATAAACGGCAATCGACTGTCGCCATCCATAATGGGATAACCACTTCCTTTTTGTAAAATCACAGCACAATATAACACAGTTTGCACGGGGCGTCAATAGATGGATGGGGCATATCACACAAGCCTTTCCCGCGCTCACCGGAAGGATGGCGGCGGCTGCGCCTCAGCGCAACGGCTGCGGAATGCTGCGTCCACCAGCGGCTCCGCTCTCTTTTCCCGGTGACGTGGACACTTTTCCTCTTGCGTACAGAATACGCCTATGATATAATGAACTGTACGGCCAAAACACGGGCGCCCCCCTTGTTTTGCGTTCCGGCTGTCCTGCCGGAGAAACTGCACAGGTGAGGATCAACAATATGGATCAGAAACCGAATTTCAACTATGCATACAATAACGGAGAGACCGCTGCGGGAGGCTTCCGCGTTCTGCAGAACCAGCGGGAGGAGGACGAGATCGATCTGATGGAGATCATCCGTGTCCTTGTGCATCACGCCTGGATCATTGCGCTGGCAGCGCTGATCGGCGCGGCGCTGGTAGGCGTGGCGGTCAAGCTCTTCGTCCCCGCCAAGTATACGGCAAACTCCACGATCTACGTTTTCAGCACGGAGGGGGAGGCCAGCACCCAGGTGCTCAACCAGGCGGATAAGATGACCACGGACTTCCAGATCATCGGCACCACCCGCACCACCCTCAACCTTGTGATCGAGGAACTGGGCCTGGACACCACGGTGGAGCAGCTGAAGCGGGAGAACACCATCCGCGTCACCAACCCCACGGATTCCCACATGCTGCGCATCTCCGTCACCAACGAGGATCCGGAGGTCGCTGCCCAGCTGAGCAACACCCTTGCCAGCGTGATGTGTGATCAGATCGCTTATATCATGAAGTCTGACCGGCCCCAGTTTGTGGAGCAGGCGGTCATCGGCACCAAGTCCAGCCCCGCTTTGAAGCGGGATGCGATCCTGGGCGGTTTGGGCTTTGCGATGGCCGTTGTGGTCTTCCTGCTGATCCGCCGCAAGGTCTACGCAGGCGAGACGAAGGCCGAAGAACACGAGCCAGGCCCGGTCGAAGCCTGACCCCACGGGCCCGCGCGGTACCCACTGCCGGCGCGGGCCCACTCGTCTTCCGCACCATTGCACCTATTCACCCGCCACCCGAAAGGACGCGCACCACCATGGACACCACATCATTCCCCCTGCAACTACTGGAACACATGCACGGCACCGTCGCCGTAGTCGGCTCCATGAACGTGGACTACACCATCACCACCGCGCGCCTGCCCGAACCCGGCGAGACGGTCGCCGGCGGCCCGCTCGAGCTGCTGCCCGGCGGCAAATCCGGCAACCAGGCCGCGGCCGCCGCGCTGCTCGGCGCCGACGTGCGCATGTTCGGCGCTGTCGGTTCGGACAGCAACGCCGACTTTCTGCTCGGCCATCTGGCCGCAGCCGGCGTCGACACGTCGCATGTGCGGCACGTGGACGGCCCGAGCGGCCTGACCGTGATCACCGTCGACGCCTCCGCCGAAAACACGATCGTCTATTCCGCCGGCTCGAACGCGCAGGTGAGCGTGGACTACGTGGAATCGAAAATCGGCGAACTGACCGGCGCCGACGTGCTCGGCCTGTGCCTGGAAAGCCCGATTGAGACCGTGACGGCGTGCGCGCGCCCTACGCAAATGACGCAGGCAAGCAGTGCGGCCAAGCAGACCGCGATTGCAGTTATGCAGGTGGGAAGCGCCTTTGAACGCAAGGCTGGCGTCATAGAAATCCTCGTTTAAGCGTCGTTTGGGTGCCAGGCACCGCTTGTTTCCGATGACAATCCTATCAGTAAAGGCGTCATATTCACAAGAATCAGGCGAACCGCACAAACATTCTAGGATTAAGTGGGTTTTCGGGGACAGGAGAGAAAAACCCATGACGCCCTCCGTGCCCCCGTCCCGGAAAACCCATGTTTCGCAGGCGGTTTAAAGAATCGCTTTTGCGGGGTCAATGCAGGGAAAACGGAGGATTGATGAAGACACGCCCGGGGGCGTGTTAGCTGTTGACACCGTTTTGTTCCTAGCGTATTATTCTTCTGCTCACATCGGCGGAATAGCTGTGTGAGCAGGCAGCTTGAAAAGTGCACATGAATAAGAGCGAGCCAGAAATGGGCGTGTGCCCGAGTGGTTAAAGGGGACGGGCTGTAAACCCGTTGGCTATGCCTACCTAGGTTCGAATCCTAGCGCGCCCACCATTTTTACTCGCCCGTGTAGCTCAGTCGGTAGAGCACATCGTTGGTAACGATGAGGTCACCGGTTCAAGTCCGGTCGCGGGCTCCACGAGTTCAACTGCCCCAATGGGGGTATTTTTTTGGTAATCGGCGGTGTAGCTCAGTTGGTTAGAGCACACGGTTCATACCCGTGGCGTCACTGGTTCGAATCCAGTCACCGCTACCATGCATTATCGGCATCCTCAACACTCTGGGGATGCTACTTATATATAGTCCTGGTTATTAATCGCAAAAGGCGATTGAAAAGGAAGGATGATTTTCCATGGCAAAGGAAAAGTTTGATCGCTCTAAGCCGCATGTAAACATCGGCACCATCGGTCACGTCGACCATGGCAAGACGACCCTGACTGCGGCAATCTCCAAGGTGCTTTCCGAGAACGATGGTTCTCACGGCACCGCTACCGCGGACTTCACCGCGTTTGAAGACATCGACAAGGCTCCCGAGGAGCGCGAGCGCGGCATCACGATCTCCATCGCTCACATCGAGTACGAGACCGACGCCCGTCACTACGCTCACGTTGACTGCCCGGGCCACGCCGACTACGTTAAGAACATGATCACCGGTGCTGCTCAGATGGACGGCGCCATCCTGGTTATCGCTGCTACCGACGGCCCCATGGCCCAGACCCGCGAGCACATCCTGCTCGCCCGTCAGGTCGGCGTTCCCTACATCGTCGTGTTCCTGAACAAGTGCGACATGGTCGACGACGAAGAGCTCATCGACCTCGTCGAGATGGAGACCCGCGAGCTCCTCGACAAGTACGAGTTCCCCGGAGACGACCTGCCGATCGTCCGCGGTTCCGCTCTGAAGGCCCTCGAGGGCGACGCTCAGTGGCAGGGTGCCATCTGGGAGCTCCTCGACGCAGTCGACAGCTACATCCCGACGCCCGAGCGCGACACCGACAAGGACTTCCTCATGGCCGTTGAGGACACCATGACCATCACCGGCCGCGGCACCGTCGCAACTGGCCGTGTCGAGCGTGGCGTCCTTCACCTCAACGACCCGCTGGAGATCGTCGGCATCAAGGAGACCCAGACCACGGTCTGCACCGGCATCGAGATGTTCCGCAAGCTGCTCGACGAGGCTCAGGCCGGCGACAACATCGGCTGCCTGCTCCGCGGCATCAAGCGCGAGGAAATCGAGCGCGGCCAGGTTCTCTGCAAGCCGGGTTCCGTTACCCCGCACACCGAGTTCGACGCTCAGATCTACATCCTGACCAAGGAAGAGGGCGGCCGCCACACCCCGTTCTTCGACGGCTATCGTCCGCAGTTCTACTTCCGCACCACGGACGTCACGGGCGTTGCTCACCTGCCCGAGGGCACCGAGATGGTCATGCCTGGCGACAACGTTCTGATCCACGCTGAGCTCATCCACCCGATCGCGATGGAAGAGGGCCTGCGCCTGGCTATCCGCGAGGGTGGCCGCACCGTCGGCTCTGGCCGCGTCACGAAGATCTACAAGTAAGCGAGACTTCGTTTGCACCAGTAACGGAGCCCGCCCGCAAAGCGGGCTCCGTTCTTCGAATTCATGTGTCACGAAAGCCTGAAAAAGACGATAGGCAAGAGGAGTTTTGATGCGTACGTTGGTCACCTTGGCGTGTACGGACTGCAAGCGCCGTAACTACACGACCAAGAAGAACAAGCAGAACAACCCCGACCGTATCGAGATGAAGAAATATTGCAAGTGGTGTGGTCATCACACCCTGCACCGCGAAACTCGATAACATAGGGGAGAAGCAAGCGCATAGGCCAGTAGTTCAATTGGTAGAGCGTCGGTCTCCAAAACCGGAAGTTGAGGGTTCGAGTCCTTCCTGGCCTGCCAGCTTGTTTGATCCGAGCAGCTTGTGTTCAATTTGCTAGCTTATAGCAACTTGAAGCCAGGCTGCTTGTTTAGCGTTATAAGCAGTAAAGTTTGCGAATGAGAACTGAGGTCGGAAATGGCCCACAAGTCTAAAACACAGCGTGCGAAGGCTTCTGCAGCCAAGGCGAACAAGAAGGATCGCGAAGAGCGCGAAGCGCTCGCGGCCGAGAACGCCGACCAGGCTGCCGAGGAGTCCGGCGAGGAGTCCAAGGGCGGCCTGCTCAAGAAGAAGGAAGCCAAGCCCGAGGCAAAGCAGCAGCCCGCTGCCGCCGCCAAGAAGGAAGAGAAGAAGCCCAAGAAGGTGCGCTTCCAGTTCCTGAGGGACGTGCGTGCCGAGATGAAGCGCGTGACCTGGCCTACCCGCCAGGACGTCGTCCGGTGGACCGGCGTCGTCGTGGGCGCGCTGCTGTTCTTCGGCGTCTACGTGGCGGTCCTCGACAACCTCATCATCACCCCGGCGCTTCTCGCGCTCGGTTCCGTGGCGTAGGGGGAGTGATCCATGGCGAAGAAATGGTACGTGGTACACACCTATTCGGGCTACGAGAACAAGGTTCGCCAGAACCTCTTGCAGCGCATCGAGTCGATGGGCCTGGAGAACAAGATTTTCAAGATCGAGATTCCCACCGAGACGGTGACCGAGATCAAGGAAGGCGGCAAGCGCGTCGAGTCCGAGAAGAAGGTTCTCCCGGGCTACGTGCTCGTGCGCATGGAACTCGATCCCGACGTGTGGTCGGTCGTGCGCAACACCCCGGGCGTGACCGGGTTCGTGGGTAGCCAGGGCAATCCCGAGGCGCTCACGCGCGACGAGTACAACAAGATCATGGGCGTGGGCAAGCCGCGCGCCGGCACCCCCAAGAAGGCGACGAGCAGCATCGAGGTCGGGCAGACCGTCAAGGTCGTGTCGGGCCCGTTCGTGGACTTCGACGGCACGGTGGCAGAGGTCATGCCCGATGCTGGCAAGGTGCGCGTGATGGTTTCCATCTTCGGGCGCGAGACGCCCGTGGAGCTCGCCTTCGACCAGGTGGCGAAAGTTTAAGCATATCGGCGCAGTTCGTGCCCGCGTGGACCGGGGCTTCTCACGAGCAACGCGCTTGATAGATAACGAAGTGTTTTAACCGAAAGGATACAGAGATATGGCTCCCGCAAAGAAAGTTACCGGCTTCATCAAGCTGCAGATTCCCGCCGGTGCCGCCAACCCGGCGCCTCCGGTAGGCCCCGCGCTCGGCGCACAGGGCGTCAACATCATGCAGTTCTGCCAGGCGTTCAACGCCCAGACGCAGGAACAGTCCGGCACCATCATCCCCGTCGAGATCACCGTCTACGAGGACAAGTCGTTCACGTTCATCTGCAAGACGCCCCCCGCGGCCGTGCTGATCAAGGAGAAGCTCGGCATCGAGAGCGGCTCGGGCATTCCGCAGCTGCGTTTCGTCGGCACCCTGACCGAGCAGCAGCTCCGCGAGATCGCCGAGACCAAGATGCCCGACCTCAACGCCAACACGATCGAGGCGGCTATGGAGATCATCGCCGGCACCGCCCGCTCCATGGGCGTGCGCATCGAGGGTCGCGAGATGAAGAAGAAGTACGTGCCCAGCCGTAAGCTGGCCGAACAGCTGAAGGCTATGGGCCAGTAGAACAAAGGGATTTTCGCATCTCAGATGCGTGTCCAATAAGTTGGGAGAATGCCCCCGAGGCATTCGCTAGCCACCACGAAGGAGACAACAATGGCTAAGAAATCCAAGAACTACCGCGCTGCAGTCGAGAAGATCGGCGACCAGGTGTACGCGCCCTTCGAGGCGTTCTCGACCCTGAAGGAGGTCGCCGCTGCCAAGTTCGACGAGACCGTCGAAGTGCACTTCCGCCTGGGCATCGACACCCGTAAGGCCGACCAGCAGCTGCGCGGCACCGTGAGCCTGCCGAACGGCTCGGGCAAGTCGGTCCGCGTTGCCGTGTTCGCCGAGGGCGAAGCAGCCCGTGCCGCTGAAGAGGCCGGTGCCGATATCGTCGGTTCCGACGACCTCGTCGCCGACATCCAGGCCGGCCAGATCGACTTCGACGCCGCCGTCGCAACGCCCGACCAGATGGGCAAGGTCGGCCGTCTCGGCAAGATCCTCGGCCCCCGCGGCCTCATGCCGAACCCCAAGCTCGGCACCGTCACGCCCGATGTGGCCAAGGCCATCAACGAGTTGAAGGGCGGCCGCGTGGAGTACCGCGCCGACCGTTTCGGCATCGCCCACGTGATCATCGGCAAGACGAGCTTCACGCCCGAGCAGCTGGCCCAGAACTACGGCGTCGTGTACGACGAGATTCTGCGCATGAAGCCGTCGAGCGCCAAGGGCAAGTACGTGAAGTCGATCACCGCGGCTTCCACCATGAGCCCGGGCATCAAGATCGATAGCAGCGTGCAGCGCGACTACGACAAGCCGCAGGTCGTGGAATAAGCGGAGCTAAAACCTGTTTGGAAAGAGGCCTTCGGGCCTCTTTCTTTTTTGCTCTCCACGAGCTATTCGTTTGGGCTTGGGCGTCGTATTGCCCGATGCGGGTGGGGAGTCGTCGGTAGGGGCGCACTCCGTGCGCTCGTGCGCGTAGCGCACATGCGCCGAAAGGCGCATAATGAGGGTGCGAGAAAGGAATGTCTTGGCTGTCGTTATAAAATCTCCTGCCGAAATTGCTGCTATGAAGGAAGCTGGTCGTCTATCGGCTGCTGTGCTTCGCGAGGTGGGCGCGCGCTGCGTGCCGGGGGTTTCGACCCTCGAGCTCGATGAGTTCGCGGAAGACTACATTCGCTCCCATGGCGGAACGCCCACGTTCAAGGGCTACGGCGGGTTCCCCGGCTCGCTCTGCGCTTCTATCAACGAGCAGGTCGTTCACGGCATCCCGTCTTCCACGGTCAAGCTCAAGGACGGCGATATCATCTCGATCGACATCGGGGCGACGGTCGATGGATGGGCGGGCGATAACGCCTGGACCTTCGCGGTGGGGAAGGTGAGCCTCGATAAGGCGCGCCTGCTCAAGGTGACCGAGGAGTGCCTCTGGGCGGGCATCTCG
>CACWWI010000086.1 GCA_902764575.1 uncultured Coriobacteriaceae bacterium | reverse complement strand
TCGCTCTTTGACGGCACGCTCTGCGCCGGGGAGACCGGACGCGGCAAGGGCGAGAACATCGCAATGCTTGTGAAGAAGGCAGGACTTGAGAAGGCGGTCTATGTCGGCGATTCCGACGTGGATCTCCAGACCGCACGCAACAGCGGACTGCCCTGCATCTCCGTCCTCTGGGGATTCCGCGACCGCGACTTCCTCCTGGCACATGGAGCCACGTGTCTGGCGGAGACACCGGAGGATGTCGTGAAGCTTCTGGCATCGTGAATTCCCGATTTCCGGCATTCAGATATCTCGTCATTTCGACATTCGATATCCGACATTACGACATATGACATTTGCCATTTGAGATTTGACATGAAAATAACCCTCATCACCGGCGGCCAGCGTTCCGGCAAGAGCCAGTATGCCGAGCAGCTGGCACTTTCGCTTTCCCCGAACCCCGTCTATATGGCCACAGCCCATATCTGGGACGAGGAGTTCCGGCAGCGCGTGCTTCGCCACCAGCAGCGTCGCGGACCTGAGTGGACGAACATCGAGGAGGAACGGTGGATCAGCCGGCACGACTTGCGAGGACGAGTCGTTCTCGTGGACTGCCTCACTCTCTGGGCTACCAACTTCTTCTTCGCTGACGGCGCTGAGGCGGATGTCGATGTGGCCCTCGAGACGCTGAAGGCTGAGTTCGACCGCTTCACTGCGCAGGAGGCGACCTTCATCATCGTCACCAACGAGATAGGCTCCGGCGGCCCGGTCGGCCCGACCGTAAAGGAGATGCTCGCCGCCGTGTAGGGCTGAAGCAAACCGAAAGCGTGACAAGCCAAGTGAGTCAGGGATTGCGGCCCTGATGCACTCTTCGTAAGGGAGGTTCCTAACATGACGGCAAGTAAAATCGACTAATCGAACAAGTCCAGCTGGTATCAGGTCCCGGAGATCACCAAGGACGTCGACACGTTCTACATCCCCGCAACGGAATACATCCTGACGAGCTACGACGAGGGTGCAGATGCGCAGGTGGCTCTCGACCGCGGCGTGGTCGCGACGAATGGCGAAGCCGACCATAGCCAGATGCCCGAGTTTTTCCTCGAAGTATTCGGACCTGCGAGCTTTCATGGCGAAGACTACGTGTTCTACTACAACAATATCAAGGACAACGTGGCAAAACGCATCGCAGCCTACAAGGCGAGCCATTAGCAACAGGCACACAACGTCATCTAGCGAAAGGACAGTTCAATGAAGGCAGACCAGATTATCAAGAACGCGAAGATATACACGGCGGACAAGGAACAGCCGATAGCGAGCGCCCTCGTCGTGAAGGACGGCAAGTTCGCCTACGTGGGCGGCGAGCAAGCCTGCGAGATCGGCGCGGGCGGCCCGACAGTAAAGGAGATGCTCTCCGCCGAGTAGGGCTAATGCAAACCGAGGATGCGATATACCAAGTTGTAGAGGCGTTTGAACACCTGGTAATTGCGCTCATATACCATCATGCGCAGAGGTAAGCCGTAAGCTGGTCGATCTGCTCGTCGGTCATGCCCGCGGCTTTCAGGTAATTGCGGGCGCCGGTGGAAAGGTCGGCGCTTGCGAGGTCGGCTCCTTTCTCCGCCCCGACGACGTGGCGGAGCATGCTGTCCAGTCTCTGCTCCTTTATGATGTTGAACCTCTTCGCATCGTTGGCCGCATTGACCTGGTAGTAGTTATCGTAGGTGATCATGTAGTCGTCGGCGATCTGCTGGTAGCTCGCTCCCGCGAGCGCCTCGAGCAGCATGCAGGCGAACCCGGTGCGGTCCTTGCCCGCGGTGCAGTGGATGTAGACGGGGCCGTTATGCTGCATGAGCTCGACCAGGCCGGCTGCCAGCTTCTTGCCGTACCCCTCGGATTGGTAAGCGTCGCTCAGGTCGATCGCGACCACGTTGCCTGCGCTGCGGAGGCCCTCAAAATGCGAAACGTTGACGCCTGCTTCGGCGTCCTCCTTGAGGAAGGCCTCTATCTCGTCGCTATTGTCGGCCAAGTCGAAATCCACCTGCACGCCCGCATCGGCGATGAGGGCGTTCGCGTAGCCGGCCCGGTTATGTTTGTTGTTAACCGGCGATGCCCCGCGAAAGAACTTACCGGGCTTGAGGTTCCCGCCCGAGAGCTCCCGGAAGTTCGCGAAGGCGACGTCGCTCGGGTAATCGGCGCGCTCGTCCGTGTAAGATAGATCGAGTGTTCTTTGGATGTCTGTGAACGCGCCTGGTTCGGCGAGTGTGACGGTTGCGGTATCGCCGTCTGACAGACCGGCCGTCACCCAGAGATCGTCTCCGTAGGACACGCCTACTTCGATGTAAGGGAGGCTCGAGAAACCGGCAAGCAGGGCTTCGCCCGGTTCGACGAACGCGCCGCTGTAGTAAGGGAGGCCCTTGAGCGTATAGCCGTTCGAGAAGGCGACATCCACGCTATCGCCGAACGCGAACCCGAGCGCGTTGAAATCTTCAACCGAGATCTCGATGAAGACGCCGTCGGACTTGACGCCGTCGGACTTGGGGCTGTGCGACACGGGGCAATTTGCCAGCATAAGAGCCGCATCGGCTGTGGAGGAGGCTACTGCAGATGATGAGGCGGGCGCGGCCGACTCGGTGGCGGAGCTTCCCGACGGATGGGCCGACGATGCGGCGGGTGCTGCAGTGTTGCCCGCGCAACCTGCCAATAGGGCGCACACGCATAACGTTAAAACAACGCGGAGGAGCTTCTTTGCAGGCATGGATTATAAGGTGTCATGCTCCCGGCAATACCCGGCTCCTGCGCCTTGGGAGCGGCCCATTGCCTAATACAAGCCGAAAACGCGTGCCAGGCCGGTTATGCCAAGAACTTCAGGGAGCTGAACGGGTAGGCGCCCGATGAGCCGGGCGAAGGCTTGCCGAGATGGGCAAGCCTTCACAGGATGCGGTTCTTTACCAGCATTTCTTCCCGCGGTCAGTCCTGTTCCCCTTGCCGTTCCTTTATGGTCAGGACGATCATGGTGATGGCGTCAAACTGGGGTGCTTCGCGGGAAAAGGCCTTGGTATCCTCGAGCCGGCAGTCGGAGAGTATGGCGCTGTAGTGGTCATTCGACGTGAGATTGCATGTTTTGGCCGTATTCATTGAGCTCCCTTGCGAATTCGCCGCTTTCGGCAGACTTCAGCAACCTATTATAGGCACCCGTCTCTCCTCGCGTTCGATTTGTCGTGATACTATACTTGCGATATTAGGTTCTTGGCAATGGCACTATATTCGGAGACGAACGTAGGGCACATGGGAAAGAGGTTACACGTGAGCAAGCAAGACTCGACCATCACCGGAGCGAAATCGGTTTCGTACAGAATCGGCGAAAACACCGTCTCTCAAAGCACAGCTTTCGACGATGCTGAGAACGGCATTGCTTGGGATGGCAAGGGAGTCATCACGGTCAAGGACGTCTCCCTGATCGAAATCAATGTCGAGGGCAGCGTCGAGATCAGGTTTAAAGGCGAGAGCGCCATTGAGCACATCATCCATTCAGATGGCGGTGATCTTACCCTCGTAGGCGACGAATGCGCGCCTGCCGCACAGAGGCCGATAGTAACTATCGGTTTAGAGGCGACTGGCGAAGGCTCTGACAGTTGGGGCTATATTGCCTCCAGCAAGCATGATATCGACGAGAAAGGCCAAATCGTTGATTCCGCTTACGGCAACATCGTCATAAAAGGCTTGACGGTTGCATTCTGCAGCAGACTCAATGCGGTCGAGGGTCAGGACGTTGCGATTGAAAAGAGCAAGCTCGGCGTTGACCGCGCTGCCGACGCAGCTCTGAACATCTTCGCTAACGGTAAGGCAGAAATTGCCGGGTCGGTTGTCGATACCGGCACCGCCATCTGGAACGATAGTATCGGCTACGTGGGTTATATCTACTCGACGGGCTTGATGACCATCGAAGACTCCGATGTAAGCGTGCGTCCTCCCGAGGGTTGGGCCGAAACGGATGGCCGCGCATCCATGAGCGTGAGTTCGGCAACCGACGTCAAGCTGATTGGAATGGCTAATGGCGAAATCAGGCAAAAGGACGGCTACTCCTACATCGACACGGGAGATGGCGACAGCGTTTTCCTGAAGGTCGATGGCGAGTAGCGTACTTCCCGCTGAGCCAATGCCAACGTGGAAGAAAACCTTCTGGACCATCACATCGGGCCAGTTCGTGTCCCAAACCGGCTCGTCTGCTGTGTCTTTCGCGCTCATGTGGTGGATTGCCTCTTCTTCGGGCTCGGCAACCATGTTGGGCCTCGCCGGCCTCATCGCCTTCCTGCCATCCGCCCTGCTTGGGGCATTCGCTGGCGTAGTGGCAGACCGTTACGACCGCAAGGTTGTATGCATTGCCGCCGACATGGCCGTAGGGATTGCTTCGGCCGTCTACGCCCTGTTGCTGTTCCTGTTCGATCTGCCACTGTGGACGGTGTTCGTGGTGCTGCTGGCCCGCGGTACCGCAGGGGCCTTCCAGCAGCCAGCCTACATGGCTCTGACCCCGCAATACGTACCCGTAGAGGATCTTCTGCAAGCAAATGGCCTAGGGCAAACGGTTGCCTCCGTTTCCTACATCCTGGGTCCCGCGCTCGGCGCCGCCCTGTTCGCAGCCTTTTCGCTTCCAGTGGTGCTGATCTCCGACCTCGTGGGCGCGTTTTTTGCCTGTTCCCTCATGGCGGTGGCGAAGGTTCCACCTTTAGTGCGTACCACCGACGAAACCCTTGCCGAACCGGCTGCCGACGCTTCCGAAAAGCACGGCTTGATGGACGAAATCAAAGCTGGCATCCAGGTGTTCCGTCAGGACAAGCCGTTGCTTCTCATGCTCATCATCCAAACTTTGTTCCTTGTGTTCTTCGTTCCACTCTCATCGCTCTATCCGCTAATGACCAGCAATTACTTTAACCTAAGCGCTTGGTTCGGTGGAGCGGTGGAGGCCTCCGTCGCCGCGGGCATGTTCGTGGCTTCCCTGGCGTTCGGCTCTGTCGTCGCAATCAAGAAGAAGTTCCTGCTTGTCTCCTACCTGGGATGCGTGGGCTGCGGTATCACCTGCATCGTCTGCGGCATAGTTCCTCCCACCATGACAGGTTGGGTTATCTTCGCCGTGTCCTGCTGCCTCATGGGAGCCACGACAATAATACATGGCGTCCCCCTATCCACCTACATGCAATCCGTCATCGCACCCGAGTTGATGGGTCGCGCCTTCTCCCTCATTCAGATGTCGGCTGCGTTCGCCACGCCAGTGGGCTTACTGGTTGCGGCGCCTTTGGCGGAGTTGCTCGGCGTCAATATCTGGTTCCTGGTAGCTGGCGTCTTCATCACCCTTTTGTCCGCCGTGGGAATCGCAGGCAACCGCCGCCTTGAGTAAGCAGGACTGCTCTGGCGCACGAGCAATTCGAGGCACGTCCTGATAAACGTGTCCATCCTGCCCTTCTAATACGCCTGTTGTGCCTTGTCTCGTGATTCGATACAACCGCATAGAGGACTAACCGAAACCGTTGCACGTGACATTGCAGTATTTGACTTACGACGAAGTTACCCCTCTATCCGGCTGTAGCGACCTAAGTATTCAAGCTTATCGATGCCTTTAAGGCGAGAGATCTCCTCATCCGAGAAGCCGTTGTCGCGCTCGAGCTCGATGACGTAGCGGTACGTGCCCAGCGCAGACTTCTCGGGCCTGTCGTGCACGCACACCAGCTTCGCGCCTTCCGCGCAAGCCGCATCCAAGACCCCCGGCAGCTCGTCGGCCGCGATGCGCGCGGTAAATACGGCACACTCATAGCCGGGAAGCTCATTCGCCCGCTTCGATACGACGTAGAAGCGCGTCTTGTTCGCCTCGGTTTGCGAGACGTTCTCCTTCAGCACTTCGAGTTTGTACAAATTGGCGGCACCCGGCGCGGCGATGGCGACTACGGTGTTATCGCCTCCTTCGGCCACTTCCCGAGCGGCCGCCGCGGTGCTCGCGGCTTCCACGCGCTCGGCGTTCGGCAGGTTCTCGTCGAGCCATGCCGCGCTCTGGGCCAGGCCCTGCTTATGGGACAAGACGCGCGTCACCTTCGAAAGGTCGGTTCCCGCAAGGCCCATGAGCGTCTGCCGGATGGGCAGCACGACCTCGCCGACCACACTCACGCTGTCGGTGGCAAGGAAGGCGTCGATGTAGTCTGTCACAGGGCCGCCGAGCGTGTTCTCCTGCGGAACGACGGCGTAGGCGGCCTTCCCCTCGGCGACAAGCGCCAGTGCGTCGGCCACGGTGGTTTGAGGCATCATCTCGTCGTTGTCCCCGAAGAAGAGCTTGGCAGCTTCCTCGGTGTAGGTCCCCTCGGGTCCTAGGTAGGCAACGGTTGTAACGTCGGTGATCTCGGCAATGGGCGAAGGCGCCTCGACGCTTGCCGATGGGGTCGTGCCGGTTTGGGATTGCGCGCTCGACGGGCTCCCTTGCCCCTGGGCGCACCCCGCCAAGCCGAGGGCGAGGACGAGCGCGCATGAGATTGCCCAAACTACTCCGATTCGCTTCTTGCTATAACGAGACATGCAGTGACCTCCATCGGTAACGGATCTTTCCCTGGATGTCGATTGTACATGTAACCAGCAAGTTCCGCCCTGCCGGCTTTCGCGAGCGACCAACATCGATGCAATGCCCGCGTGTTCATCCGGGAACACGCGGCATCCGCTATGATTAAGGCAGCAAAAGGCGGTGGGTATGTGCCTCAAGCCAGCCGTATCTGACAGCGGAGGACATAGCATGAAAAAGAAGACACTGGCAGTATTCGTGGCTTTGGCACTCTTGACGGGCGCCTTGCTAGTCGGATGCGGACAGGGGCAGACCACGGCGCAGGGAACGACGATTGGCATCATCGGCGCGATGGATGAAGAAGTGGCCACGCTGAAAGAAGCGGCGAAGATCACCAAGACGACGACGATTGCGCAAATGGAATTTTGCGAAGGGAAACTCGGGGATAATAGAGTCGTCATCGTCCAGTGCGGCATGGGCAAGGTCAACGCTGGGATTTGCGCGCATACCCTGATCAAGGACTTCGGGTGCACGAAGATTGTTAACACGGGCGTTGCGGGATCATTGGACAACAAGCTTGATATCGGGGATATCGTTGTATCGGTCGATGCCGTGCAACACGACTTCGATGTGGAACCTATTGGTTTCCGAAAAGGGGAGATTCCCTACACGGGGCTTTACGCCTTTCCGGCAGATGAGGGACTGCGTGCCGTGGCGATAGAGGCGGCGGGCAAAGCTGCACCGGATATCCATGCGTACGAAGGCAGGGTATGCTCCGGAGACCAGTTTGTTGCGACTGAAGAGCAGAAGCGGGCAATCACATCGAACTTCGGCGGTATGTGCTGCGAGATGGAAGGCGCGGCGATTGCGCAGGCATGCTATCTGAACAACACCCCGTTTGTGGTGATTCGCGCGATCTCGGATAAGTCGGACGGATCGCAGAGCATGGAGTACGAGACGTTCAAAGCTGCGGCGGCTGCGAACTGCGCAAAAATCGTAGAGTATATGGTGGGCAGGTTGTAAGTTGCCAAGGCCTCGGTCAAGACCTGGGTCGCACCCGCCAGCGAGAACAAGAACAGGATTTGAACCTACGACCTCCGGATTATGAGTGAGGCACACCAGACTGACACTGGATGAAAGAGTTAGACATTGGTGCTCTGACCTTGGGTTTTCCGTTGACGCTAGTTCCGACACACGACACTAGATGACACTGGTTTTTCGCCGAATGTCCCCTGAATGTCCCCTCGCCCCGAGAGGACTACCAGGGGAAACGGTGCGAGACCGAGGAAGGAAGACCACTATGATGAACGATGAGAAATGGACCGCCCTGCAGCAAGCCGAGGACGTAGCATAGTTCAGGGCCGACCTCTGTCTGTACTCGCCCGAGAGCTGCAGCCTTGAGGAAAAAAGGGGGGATCCGCAGCGACATGATTATCACTAGCAAAGTCGTGCTCGACGCAATGCGCGGACGACCTCCTACAGCACCGAGCGCCCTGGGACGTCACAATCCGAGCGAGCACCCCTTTGGTCAGTTTTCCTGTCCCTTTTCATCGGACAAGCCCTAGCCTCGGGTTCCCTCAAACGTCACCAAACCCGTCGGCAGCTCGACGGTGCCCCTAATCGAATCGCCGTCGCGCGTGCCCTTGATGCGCGCCTCGGCCTTTCGGAAAGCCACCTTCACGAGCGCGGTTGCCTCGAACCCATCCGCTGTTACAATGCCCCATTGTACGGGCTGCTTCTTGCGGAGGATCTCCATGTGCCCGCCGAGCGTGGTGCCGTCCACTTCAAGCACAAGCTTCATGTTCGATTTGCCCATCGGCCCCTCGAACGTGCAATCCCACGAGCCGGCCAAGCCCGGGTCGGGCTCCCCTCCCTCGTCGATATCGGAGGCTGCGGGGCCTGTCGTGGCAACGGGCGCTTCGAACCACTCGGGTTGCGGCACGAGCGGAAGCTTCGCCGCCGAGTCGCGTTCGGTCACGTGGTCTGCCGGGTCGACGATGAATTCCCGATACTGCGAGGACAGCTCGTAGTGCATCTCGCCCTCCACCACGAGGGGATCTTCGCCCGGGCGCTCGATCGTGAGCTTGCCGATGGCGGCGTGGCGCGAGATGGAGGGCGCCGCGCCCACGCTTCGAAACGCCGCTTGGATGGCGGCGGGCGCCATGGCGTACTGGTCGTTGCCCACGAGGAAGCGAAGCTCGGTCAGCTCGTAGCGCACCTTCACCCCATCGCGCTCGAAGCGGTACACCATGTGGGACGGCAGGGTCTTGCCGGTCTGCTCTAGCACGAACTCGCCATCCATCAGGATGTCGACGCCCGGGCCCATCTCCACGTTGTCGAACACGACGTTGCCCTGCGCGTCCTGGACGCAGAACCAGGGGAAGCGCACGTTGCCCGTGGCGTCATTGGACACGCTGTCGAACACGAGGATGGTGTAGCCGTCCGATTGCTGACGGCCCCAAAGCCACCGGTTCCAGAAGTTCAGCAAAAGGCCAGTGGCCCACTGGTGGTCGTGATATCCGCGCCCGCGCACCTGCCGCGTCTGCCCGTCGCGCACGAGCGTGCCGGAAACATCGCCGCGCGGCACGGCGCACAACCACGTGAAGTAGCTCTCATAGTCCTCGCCGAAGTCGACATAGGCAGTGCCAGGGCGCCAAGAAGCGGCGGTCTTCTTCAGCACCAGGTCCAGCGAGATGCCTTTCACGTCCTCGACGTGCACCTGATAGGTCTCCAGGTCCCCCCTGAACATGTGCGGGCCGATCTTCACGTCGCAACACTCCTCGGAAAACGAGCAGTCGGCCTCGTCGAGGAACGCGAAATCGTTGATCTCGTGCCCATCGGGGAACTGAACGTTGGCGTAGAAGAACGGGTGCAAACCCTCCTCGGGGCTCCCGATTACGGGGTTGGTGGCAAAGTTCAGGTTGACCTTCGTGCCGTCGTCGAGGTCGGCGTCAAAGTACCACCACTCAATCCATCCTGGCTGCGCGCCGTTGCGCTTGCCGTCCTCCCAGGAGGCCACGATCTTTTGGTCTACACCCATGCGCTCGAAGTCCTCCGCCTTGTTTCTCATTCTCGCGTTCGCCATGACGCCTTCCTTTCGTTGGAGCTTCTCCATGTCTCCAAAGTAGCTGTGCTCAGCCATATTTGTCGACCGATAAAACCCAATGAGCCGTACAGATAGGAAACACACTGTTTATAATAGTTCCGATAAGTGAACGTCATAACGAAGTTGTCACGGGGGCTGGCGCCCCGTTCGTGTTCATTTGGAGAGGGCTCATGGGCGAGGACCTGCGCGTGGTGAAAACGAAACGCGCCGTCGAAGGCGCGATGGAAAAACTGCTCGCCGAGCGGCCGTTCGATGCGATCACCGTGCAGGCGATACTCGACGAGGCCCTGGTGAACCGCAAGACCTTCTACAGCCACTACCGCGACAAATACGACCTGGTGCGCAAGATGGCCGACGGCTTCTTTGCCGACATCGCCGCGCTCGTGGAGGCTCGCAAGCGTTACGACGTGGTGCCTGATAGCCCGTTCGGCGCGATGGACGCGCTCTACGGGTCGCTTCTGGCCAAGCGGAGGCTCGCGCTCGCGCTCTGGGACGTGAAGTGCGAGGGCCTCGATTTCTCGGGGGAGCTCGCCTCGATTGTCGAGGGCGCGTACCTGTCTCATTTCGGGAAGGCCGGAGCTGGCGACCCAGTTCTGCAAGCGAAGCTCGCGTCGGCGATGGTGGTTGCAATGCTGCATTACAGGCTGGAGGCCGGCGAGCCCTTCACCGCCGCCGATATCCACGCTGAGCTCGACGTTCTGCACCGCCGGGTCTCGGGCTCTCGTTGAGCTTCCACGAACCCGAAGCCGCAGGATGAACACGGGTTGTCGTAAACACGGGTGCCCAGGGACGCTCTCCACGCCTCGCCCTCGTTGTTCCCCAAACGCGGAGCCATCGAGAAAACATTCTGGATGTCCCCTCGACATTCTGGATGTCCCCTCGACGCTCATGGTCCCGAGAGAAGAAAGCAGGCCAGCCGCCTGAAAAAAGCTAGCTGACCTGCTGTAACGTTTGGTCGCGGGGGCAGGATTTGAACCTACGACCTTCGGGTTATGAGCCCGACGAGCTACCAGACTGCTCCACCCCGCACTATGTGGTCGTCGCCTCGAGCGCTTTCAACGCCTTGAAGCGGCGAAGTGATACTTTACAATCCTCGGCAGCAACGCGCAAGTCCCCATGTCAGGGCATCACTACCCCTCCACATTCGCGCGGCGGCCGCGCTAGCCGATTTCTGCCAGCAGCGCCTCGCAGCCGCGCAGGACGTCCTCGTAGGTTGCGTCGAAGTTGCGCGTGTACCAGGGATCGGCCACGTCGCGCGACTCACCAACGTACGACAGCAGCTTGCGGACCTTGCCCATGCTCTCGGGCCCGAGGATGCGTTTCAGATGGCGCACGTTCTCGTCGTCCATGCACACGATGTAGTCCCACCCGCGATCCTCGCCGGCCTGGATGCGACGGGCGCGGTGCGGCACGATGGGGACGCCTTCGGCCTTCAGCTTGTCGCGCGCAGGAGGGTAGATCGGCATGCCGATTTCCTCGTTGGTGGTCGCAACGGAATCGATGGTGAAACGCTCCCCCATCCCCCGCTCGTCGACGAGCCACTGCATTACGCACTGCGCCATCGTCGAGCGGCAGATGTTGCCATGGCACACGAACAATACGCGGATACGATTGTCTTTCACACGCGCCTCCTACCGTCCGCAGCAATCACGGTACTGCTTGCCGCTTCCGCAGGGGCATGGCTCGCCAGGCCCCACCTTCTTCACGGTGCCATCCTCGTTGAAGAACATCTTGCGGCCCGTCACCTGTTCGTAGAGTTCTTGCGGCGACCAGCCGTTGTTCTCCCACGAGGGCATGGCGTTGAACACGTTGGTCACGAGCAGCGTCAGGCGGTCGTCCTGGTTCGCAAGGCGATCGAAGCCCCTGTCCATCAGGTAGGCGAAGATCTCCTGCAAGCTTCCCGACTCGATCGAGGACATCGCGATTTCTTCGACCATGCGGTCCGCGAAAGCATAGTCGTCCTCCCCGTCGGGCACGTGCGCGTCGAAATAGGCCCGCAACCGCACGCAGTTCGGGTCGTCGAGGAGCTCGCCGATCAAGTCGTTTTCAAGCAGCGTGCGCGAAAGGGGCTTCATGGGCAGGCTCTTCTGCGATTCCACCAAATCGCGCTTGTACTGCTCGAGCCATTCGAGCTCGCTCGCCAGGTCTGCACGGGCCCGATCGATGAAGCGCTCGAACGGCGCACGGGAGATCTCCCCCGTCTCGACGTTGCGGAACAGCTCGCCGATCTCGCTGCGCTGCGAGCGCGTATACTCCTGGGCCAGGTAATCGGCCCCAAGTGTGTAATGCACCACGTAGTCCGACGGCAGGTACGTCCAGAAGTCGAACCCTGCTTGCCCGGTCATCGCCTCCGATTCGACCAGCGCGTCGAAGTCGGCCCTCTCGATCACGTCGGCAACGAGCGCGCGGTACTGGTCGTATACGTCGTCGAGCGATGCGACGCCACACATGGTGGTGCATGCATCCACGACGCTCAGCGCCTGAACGGTCTGGCGCCGCATGCGGTCGAGCTCGTCGAAGTCGACGGCAGCAAACGATGGCAGCAACTCGTCGGGAACGAGCACCGTATAGCCCTCGGACCCGCGGAACATGAACGTGTAGGGCTCCATGGGCCACTCGAACGCGTGAGCTTTTATCTCCTCGGGGCCAAACGTCACGCGCTGGCCGCCCGCGACCTTCCTGGCAAGCCGGTAGTCCTTGTCCGACACGAAGAGCAGGCGCGCCTCGAGCACGGGCAATGCAGCCGGCAGCTCGGCGGCAAGCTCTTCGACCATCTCGGACTTGCGCAGCTTCGACAGCCCTCCCATGCCCAGCACCTGGGCGATCGACTCGAGCTCGATCTTGGTCATGAGCATGAGGCAGCCCGCCAGCGAGCTCTCAGGCTCGTGCTTGCGCGTGCGGCGGTCGAAGTCCTTCCTGCTCGGCGCGAGGGCGCTTGCGATCTGCACCATGCGCTCTTGCACGGCGGCCTCGCGCTCGCCGGGCGACAACCCCGCGAGGGGCCCGCGGTGGAACCCTTGCGGCAGCACCTCGTCGCCAGCCGATTCGCGGGCGACATCGTCGAGCAGAGCGTCGAGCTCCCTATCGCGCTTCTCGGCCAGGAAGGCCTCTGCGCGCTTCGTGAAGTCCTCGCCGGTCAGGGCTATGCCCTTGGCGCAGCAGTTCTCGAACTCATCCTGGATGCGCTGGAGCTCGGCGGCGCTATGATCGGTATCGTAGGCCTGCAGGAATCCGTCGTACACCACCGTGTCCTCGAAGGGCAGCAACACGGTCTCCACGTAAGCGGGCGCTTTGCCGATCTCGTGCTCGAGCTCGTAGGTAACCCCGCACACGGAGAACACTCCCGCCTCCCCCATGAGCAGCGCCCTGCCGGATTGATAGCGCACGAGCGTGTAGAAGCCTGGCAGCGCGTTTTTCCAGGAGCGCGCCAAGTCGAGGCAGCGAGGAGACAGCCGCTGCGGGTTATCGCGCACGAAGTCGTCGATGATCTCGACGTTCTCCCACAGCTCATGGGCGACGAGCGAGCTCTTCACGTCATCGATCGGGCTGGAATAATCCAGCGTGAACCCCTCCACGACGCGGAACCTATCGTTGACGTAGTAGAGCAACGAGTCCATCGTGTCGAAGAACAGCTCGTTCTGCTCGTCGTTTAAAACCATGTGTCTTCACCTCCCGCCATGCGTCTCAGCCGAGCTCCATATTATACAATCGGTTGAACATCGTAACCGAGGAGGCCCCATGCCCATCATCGACGCACATGCCCATATCTACCCCGAGAAGATAGCCTCGAAGGCCGTATCGGCAATCGGTCGGTTCTACGGCGTGGAAGAGTCGATGGCGGGAAAGGGCTCGACCGAGGACCTGCTGAGCAATTGCGAGAAGGCGGGGATCACCCACTTCATCGTGCACTCCGTGGCCACGACCCCGAAATCGGTGACGGTCATCAACGACTTCATCGCCGAGCAGTGTGCAGCGCATCCCGAGTTCATCGGCTTCGGCACCATGCATCCCGACTTCGAGGACATGGAAGCCGAGGTGGAGCGCGCCCTCGCTCTGGGATTGCACGGATTCAAGCTGCACCCCGACACGCAGCAGGTGAACATGGACGACCCGCGCCTCATGGACTTCTACGAAGTCATCGCCGGCCGCGTGCCGCTGGCCGTGCACACGGGCGACTACCGCTACGACTACTCCAACCCGCGGCGCCTGGCGCACATCATGAAGACGTTCCCCGACCTGGTAGTCGACGCGGCGCACCTCTCGGGATGGGCGACGTACGACATCGGCTACGACATCATGGCCGAGGAGGGGCTCGTACGCAACGAGCGCCTGTTCATGGACGCGTCGAGTTCGTTCTCCTGGATTGGGCGCCGGCACATGCGCGAGCTCATCCGCATGTGGGGAGCCGACCGCGTCATGTTCGGCAGCGACTACCCCATGTGGGACCCCGCCCACGAACTGAACGAAATGCTCCACTGCGACCTGACCGACGACGAGCTGGAGCTGGTGCTCTGGAAGAACGCTGAGGCCTTCACCGGCGTAGCTGTTGCCTAAAGCACGATGCGAATCTTGTCGATGCGCAGGTTGTCCATGTCGACGACGGTGAACGTAGCCTGACGGGGCTCTTCCTTCCCATCGGACACCGTGATGGAATCGCCCTCGTCGGGAATGCGGTCGAACAGCGCCAGCAGCAAACCGCCCGCCGTTTCGCATTCGCCCGCCTCTTCGGGCGCGAACCCGATGAGCTCCACCACCTTGCCGATGGGCATCGACCCGTCGATCAGGTAGTCGTCGGGCGCCAGCTCGACCAGCCCGCCGTCGCTGTCGTGCGCGTACTCGTCGTCGAGCCGGCCGACGATCTGCTCCATGACGTCGCTCATGGTGACGATGCCGGCCGTGCCGCCATGTTCGTCCACCACGACGGCGATCTTCGTCTTCTCGCGCTGCAGGCGCGCGAGCAGCTTGCCCACCGAAATGCCCTCGGGAACGGCCGCGATCGGACGGATCCGCAGGTCTTCGATGCTTTCCACCGAATCGGCCGTGTACAGGTCCTTCACGTGAACGAACCCGACGATACGGTCCTTGCTGCCCCTGCACACCGGGTAGCGCGTGAACTTGTAGTTGCGCACGTGTTTCAGGTTCTCCTCGAGCGAGTCCTCCAAGTCGAGGCACACGACGTCGGTGCGCGGCGTCATGATGGCCTCGGCGTCCTTCTCGCCGATGTCGAACACATTGTCCACGATCTCATTTTGCTCGGGCTCGATGAGCCCGCTCTCGGTGCTCTCGTCGATGAGCAGCTTGATTTCCTCGTCGCTATACGCCTCGTGCTCGGCATCGGGGTCGTGCCCCGCCAAGCGCACCGCACCCCGCGTGAGCGCGTTGAACACCACCATGATGGGATACGTGATGCGGTAGAACCACACGAGCACCCCCGCCGTGCGCAGGCACCAGCGCTCGGTCGAGAAGATGGCGAACGACTTGGGAATCTGCTCGCCAACCACCACGTGCAACGTCGTCATGAGCAGGTAGCCGATGGCCACCGAGATCGTGGTGATGGCGGTGCTCGAGAACCCTGCGGGCTCCAGCACGGGGCGCACGAGCGCCGAGAACGCGGGTTCGCCCAACCAGCCGAGGGCCAGCGAAGCCAGCGTGATGCCGAGCTGGCATGCCGCCAGATACGAGTTGACGCTCGACGTCACGCGCTTGGCGGCCTTCGCGCCGGGCTTGTTCTGCGCCAAAGCCATCTCGATCTGGGAGGGACGAACGCGCACCATGGCGAACTCGGCGATGACGAAAAAAGCGTTCATCGCGAGGAAGAAGGCCACGAGCAACAGGCTTACCGCAATCGGCATGAATCGATATACTCCTCGAATCTGCAAATAGTTCGACAAACGATTATACTCAAGAAGGCACTGCAATCGGTCTTCAAGGAGGGACACACATGGCAGAAGAGAAGAAGGGCCTCATCCAGGAATTTAAGGAGTTCATCGACAAGGGCAACGCGATGGACATGGCAGTCGGCGTCATCATCGGCGGCGCGTTCACGGCCATCGTCACGTCGCTCACGACCGACATCATCAGCCCGCTGATTTCGCTGCTCTCGGGCGGCCAGGCCGGCGAAGACGGCGTCGCCATCCCGCTGACGGTCGCAGGCTTCAACATCGGCGGATTCCTCTCGGCCATCATCAACTTCCTCATCGTCGCGATCATCGTGTTCCTCATGGTGAAGGCGTTCAACGGCATGAAGGACGCAGGCAGCAAGCTCCGCAAGAAGGACGAGGGCGAGCCCGAGCCGGAGATGGAGCCGCCCACCTGCCCGTTCTGCATGGAAGAAGTGAAGGAAGGCGCCACCCGCTGCCCGCACTGCGCCGGCGAATTCGAGAAGCCCGCCGAGCCCACTCCTGCAGAATAACGACGCAATCCGCGAAGAACAACGAGAGGGCACCCGTTCGGGTGCCCTCTCGCTTCTCTGGACGGTTTTGGCGTTCGCCTAGATCTTGTACATCATCTGGAACACGTCTTCGCGCTGAAGCGTAACCTGCACGCCGATGCGCGCGCCCGCCTCGCGCAGGCGCTCCTGCACCGTGTTGAAGTCCGCCACATCGGTGTTCAGCGTGACGATCATGGTCATCGAGAAAATATCGCCGAGCAACGTCTGGCTGATGTCGTCGATGTTAGCGCCGCATTCGCGGAGCGCGACGGCCACCTCGGCCACGATGCCGGTCGTATCTTTGCCCAAAACGGAAATGACGCATTTCATCGGATAGTCCTCTCGTCCATCGTTGTTTTACAGCGACAATTCTAGCGCAACGGGGCAATGGTCAGAACCCATGACCTCACCGTGTATTTCCGCCGAAACGATGTTTTTACGCAGCGCGTCGCTCACGAGGAAGTAGTCGATGCGCCACCCCGCGTTGTTCTTGCGCGCGTTGAAACGGTAGCTCCACCACGAGTACACGCCTGTCGTGTCGGGATGCAGCGCGCGCCACGTGTCCACGAACCCCGCGTCGAGCAGGTCGGTGAACTTGCCACGCTCCTCGTCCGAGAAGCCCGCGTTGCCCCGGTTGGGCCCTGGGTTCTTCAGATCGATCTCCTGGTGCGCCACGTTGAAATCGCCGCACATCACGACGGGCTTGGGGTCGGCAGACCCCCCGTCGGGCAGCGTGCCCTCCTCGAGCCCCTTGCAGAAATCGCGGAACGCGTCGTCCCACTGCATGCGGTGGTCGATGCGCGCGAGCTCGTTCTGCGCGTTGGGGGTGTACACGTCCACGAACCACAGCTCGGGAAACTCCAGTGCGCAGATGCGGCCCTCGGCGTCGAGGTACTCGTCGCCCAAGCCGTGGAGCACCTGCAGCGGCTCGCGCTTCGAGAACACGGCCGTCCCGGAATACCCCTTGCGCTCCGCGTAGCTCCAGAAGTCGTGGTAGCCCGGCAGGTCGAGGTCCACCTGTCCCTCCTGCAGCTTCGTCTCCTGCAGCGCGAACACGTCTGCATCAAACGTCGCGAAGACGTCCTCGAACCCCTTCTTGAGCACTGCGCGCAGTCCGTTGACGTTCCAAGACACGAACTTCATCCAAACCTCCTACTTGTGGTACGGCTCGTTACGGGAGATCTTGCAGGCGCGGTAGAGCTGCTCGAGCAGGACGACGCGCGCCAGGTTGTGCGGCAATGTGATCGGGCCAAACGACACCGCCTCGTCGGCGCGGGCGCGCACGGAAGCGGACGTTCCGCACGACCCGCCGATCACGAACGCGATCTCCCCGCAGCCGGACAGCGCCAGGTCGTCGATGCGCCCGGAGAGCGCCTCGCTCGACCGCTGCTTGCCATCGATTGCGAGCAATACGACATGAGCCCGTTCGGGCAGCGCCTTCAGCACGGCCTCCCCCTCGCGCTCGACTGCCGCGGCGTCGCCTCCCGCGCGGGCAGGGTCGACATCAGGCACCTCTACCACGCGCGTCTTGGCATAGGGCTGTAATCGTTTGAGATACTCGGCGCAGGCGTCGGCCCAAAACCGCTCCTTGAGCTTCCCGACCGCGACTACCGTGAACTTCATCTACGAGCTTTCCCCGCTCTTCCAGTCATCTCCGATGACCACGAGGAAGTCCGTATCCATCAGGTAGCTCCCGTCGTTCAGGATGGCCTTGCCCTGCCCCATGGCCTTTACGATGAGGCCGGCCTCGTATTCCTTGGAGGCGTCGTTGTACACGACGATCGTCTCAGGATACTTCTCGTTTCCAACCACCTCGCCGATCATGACGTTCTGGAAACCGGCCTTCTCCAAGGCATTGGACGTGCGCGCCGCCAGGCCCTGGGTATCGGTGGCGTTCTTCACGATGACCGAGCTGTACTTCTCGGTCACGTCGTCGGCATCGGCTCCAGCGGTCGCCAGGACGGTACCCGTGGCCTCATCGACGATGGTGCCTGCAGCAGGAGGCTCGCCCTTCTCCATGCGCGCCTTCATCTTCTGCCACTCGCCCTCGTCGGGGAGAAGGTAGTACCCCTCGTCGATGTTCGGATCGACAGAGCCCGTCGGAACGGTCGCGCCTTGGCTCACGTACGTCGCGCCGTTGTAGATGTACACGCTCTCGGTGGGGAACGACGCCGTGTAGATGTCGTCAGCCGAGTCGAGGCCCTGCATGACCTGGGCAAGCCCGATGATGTCGTTGAGCGCCAGATCGGTCGTCACGTACTCGGACATCGCGCTCACGGTTGCCGCGATGGTGGCGATATCCGACGCCAGCAGCTTGTGAGCGATTGCGGACAACACGAGGCGCTGGTTGGCGGCACGCATCAGGTCGGGCGCCGCCGAATCCGCATAGGTAGCGCGCGACCGGCACAAGATGAGCGCCTCCTCGCCGCTGAGGGTGTGCAGGCCGGCACTCACCGAGCCGCCCGCCGTCCAGTCGTCGATGTCTACAGGCACGTCCACCTCAACGCCGCCGAGCGCGTCGACCATCGCCGCGAAACCGTCGAAGTCGATCTCGGCATAATGCGAGATGTTAACGCCTGCAAGCTGGGAAACCGCCTTGATGGCAAGCGCGGGCCCGCCGCACGTGTAAGCCGCGTTGATGCGCTGGTAGCCGAACTCGCCGAGGTCGACGAGGGTATCGCGCGGTATCGACACCATGGTCACCTTCTTGCCCACCGGGTCGATGCGTGCGAGCATCATGCTGTCTGTTCGATAGCTGCCGTCCAGGTCGTTGTCATCCTCGCGCTGCTGCGACTTGTCGGTACCGAGCAGCAGCACGTAGAAGGGC
>CACWWI010000085.1 GCA_902764575.1 uncultured Coriobacteriaceae bacterium | reverse complement strand
CCGTGAACCTGTCCCACGAAATCGAGAGCGATTCGATGGGGTTGGGAGCGTCCACCGTCTCGCACGCAAGAAGGTCCTGACGTGCAATCTCAACGTTGCGCTGCAAGAACACGATCTGGCCCACCTTCTGCCCTGCCCGCACCGTTCCGTGCAGGTCGTCAAGCTCGACGCTCTGGGTTACGTTGCCCTCCAGGTCATAGACGGTAATCGAAGCATCGGGGTTTGCCAGCGTGGCCTTCACTGTCTTGTCTATCCAGTCGCCATGCGACACCTCGGCCACTACGGGCACATCGCCCGAAATGCCCGCGGCGTTCATGTTCGTGGTCGTTTCGGAGTTCGCCAGCTTCAGTTCGCGCACATGCTCGAAGCCCCACTCGAACATGGTCATCGCGTCGCGGAAGCGCTGCATCTCGTCGGTGGAGCCCAACACGATCGCATAGAGCTCGGCGCCATCCTTCTCGGCGGCACCCATGAACGAGGGGCCCGCGAGGTTCGTCACGCCCGTCTTGATGCCGATAGCGTAGTCGTACATCTCCAGCAGCTCATCGGTCGTCTCGAGCTCAACCTGGGTCTTTGAGCCGCCGCGGTCGACGGTGATGGTCGTGGAGCCGCCGCCCACGATGTTCCTGATCGTGTCGTAGCTCATGGCGCACTGCGCCACTTTCGCCTGGTCGGCAGCCGTGCTGTGCAAATTGCCTTCGAATTCGCCGTCATCGAGCCCATGCGGGTTCTCGTACACCGTGTCCGTGCAGCCGAGCGATGCGGCCTTCTCGTTCATCTTCTGCACGAAGGCCGCCATCGCGTCGTCACCGAGCGACGGATCGGAGGCGATCATCTGGCCGCCTACCGTCTCGGCAATCGCGATCGCGGCATCGTTGCCCGAGGGCACGAGCAGCGCCTTGAGCGCCGACTCTAGGTCCATTGAATCGCCCTGCTGTAGGTTCGCGCTCGACTCGCCGACGGTGGCAGCTCGCTCGCTCACGGCAACGTACGTGCCTTCGTGAGCATAGTCCAGCGCCACGATCGCAGTCATGACCTTGGTGATCGAGGCGATTTGCGACTGCTCGCCGGCCTCGCGCGCGAAGAGCACATCGCCGTCCGATGACACCAGAGCAGCGAACTTGGCCTCGATGGACGGGCAGTCGGCAACCGTGAGCTGGCGCTCTTCGACCGTCTTCCCGAACACCTCGTCGGCCTTCCGCACTTCGGCGAGCGCCTGCCCAGGAAGCCACGCTATGACCATCGCCGCTGCAATGAGCACGCTGACGAGCGCGCAAGCAGCCGATTTCAATGAACCCTTGCTCGTTTTGCTCAGCATCATTAGTTACTTCTCACAAGTCCGCTCGTGTCGGTACCGGGACCGACCACGTACACTTCGTTTTGCGCCTGGTAGTTAGACGGGAACACGCGAACTTCGATGGGCGTGCCGTCCTTGTCGTACACCGACCGCGTAACCGAGATGGTCCTGCCGTCCTGGCCGTTCTTCTTCAGGTAGTACATCCCCGGCTGCAGCGCTTCGTCCGTCTCGAAGGACGTCGAGTACTTCGCGCCCTCCGTCCAGTCGCTCACCTCGGTCTCCACGCGGTAGCCCGTGTACACGCCGTAGAGCTTTGCGGTCACGGTCGTTTCCGTCGAATCCGTCTTCAGGAGCACGTCGCTTTCGAGCGAGTTCGACCACACAAAGTCGAGGTCGGGATAGCTCACCGAGGCGTCACGCCCATCGGGGTAGCTCGCGATGTAGAGCGAATGGTTGAAGCGCATGTCGATCGGGAGGCCAGCCTCGTACACCGCGTTGAATATCGTGGTTGCCACCTGGCAGACGCCGCCGCCCACCGAGTCAACGTACTCGCCCTGAACGATGGACCCTGCAGTGGCGAACGGCGGGTCCTGGTTGGTATCGCCCGAATGGTCGTTGAAGCTCCACTCGCCCCCGTTTGCCTTCGCCACCGTATTGTTGAGAAGCTCTGCGCAGAGCCTGATGTTATGGTTGCGGTTCTCCGTGCCCGCGTCGTTGGAGAACTGGGTCTCGTACTCGCCGATCACCGTGATGATGCCGAGGCTCAGCGCCTCGTCGAAGGTCAGCGACTCGGGCGCGTCGGTTTCGCTCACGTCCACCTGTAGGGTCGTACCGGGCTGCTGCTTCCATGCGCTGCCGTCGCTGCCGTACAGCTGGTCCTCGAGGTTGCGTATGGCCGAATCGATCTCGGGCACCGTGCCCGACCCGTTCGTCTTCACGATGACGTCTTCGCCGTCCACCTCGAAGCTCACGGTAACGCCCTCCGACTTAACCGTGGCGCCCAGGCCCTTTGTAATCTCGGGAGCGGCAACAGAGGAGTCGAGCGACACCTTGAGAGCATACGAATCGCCGTTCGGCACGACGTCCACGCGCGTCCAGTTCGCGATGTCCTCGCCGCTTACCTGCCAGCTGCTGTCGTGGTACTTGAAGTTGGCGCTGTAGTCTATGGCCCTGTTGATGGCGTCGCATACGGTTTGCGCCTGCTCCACCGTGGTGCGCGAGGGCGCGTCAACGGCCGAAACAGGTATGACCTCGTTCTCCTTGCCGGCCATGAACGCCTCTTCGAGCGTGTTGTTCAGCCAGGTGCGGTCCACCATCTTCCCGTTTCGTCCGGGCAGCACGCGCGCTTCGCCGTCCTCGATGATGGCAGTGGAATCGACGCGCGTATTGCCGAGCGATTTGTCGATGTTCTCGGCCAGCGATTCGAAGGCCTTTTCATTGAACTGGACCTTCATGGGGATGTCCGCCCCCGTGATCATAAGGCCCAAGCGGCTGAAGGGGCCGGCGCCCCTACCCGCCTCGAGCGCCTTGTCGATAGCTTCATCGTACGGGTACGTGGCCTTCAGCGAATCGGCCGTCGCGACCCACGAGGTTGCGTCTTCGGAGTATTCCGCGACGACAAGCTCGGCGAGCAAGTCGCGCTCGTCGCTCGCTTCCTTCTCGCTGTCGTTCGCGCTCTCCTTTTCGGCGTCCGCGGACTCCAGCGTCACCTGCGTAGCATTCGTACGGGCGCCGAACGACTCCTCGAGCGTCGAGCGCATCTGCTCCTTGTTCATGCCCCCGACCTTGACGCCGTTGATCGTGACGTTGTCGTAGGCCTTTCCGCCATTGGCGATTGCATCGAATGCGCCGACGAGCAGCAGCACGACCACCACGATCACGATGGCGGACGCCTTCTTGCTGGACGCTATCGATGAAACGAGCTGGCGCGCCTTCTCGCCTATCCCCGCAGCGCCGCCCGACGCTTCGTACTTCGAGCCGCCCCGACTCGCTTGCTTTTGCGACGACTTGGCGCTCCTCGACACGTTGCGGCTCTGCGACGACGAGCTGGCGCGCCTGCGGTCGTCTGACCGCGTGCGGGAAGACCTGCCCTGCTGCGAGTGGGAGGCTGATGAATGCGTTTGACGATGCGAGGACGAAGAGCGCGGACGCGAAGACGAGCTCGCGCTCGACGAGCGCGATGACCGTTGCCCGGACGACGACCTCGTCCCCGAGCTGCGCTGAGCGCCCGCGCTCCTCTGCGAGCCCGAAGACGAGCGCGCGGTCCTCCTCCTGTTAGCGTCCTGCGACATTATTTCCTTTCGCGAAGAGCCTTGCGAAGCTCTTGATATCCTCTAACCACATAATATATGGTCGTGCCGATTCCGATACACAACCCAATGTAAATTGACCAGATACCCCACGAACACGACACGTGATTGAAACCTGGCAGCCATGCGAAATCGCACCAGCCCAGTCCCGGGATCTGCGGCATGTTGAGCATCAACCCCGCCAGGCCCACGAACAGAAACGTCGTGGCCACCTTCCCCGGGTAGATGACCGGTATCCGTATGCCGTACTTCCTGAGCAGGAACGACCCTCCGGCAAGCAGTAACGCGTCGCGCGCGAGCACGAGCACGACGATCCATACGGGAAGCCAACCGACGATCATGAGGCCGAGCACGGCGCAGATCATGAGCAGCCTGTCGACCATCGGGTCGAGCAGCTGGCCTATCTTCGAAACCGTGTGCGTGCGGCGGGCAATCTGCCCGTCGAGGAAGTCGGTGGCCGCGGATATCGATAACACGGCGCATGCGGCAAGGTTGTTGCCCTGCACGAGCAGGACGAACGCTATGGGCGCCATGCAAAGCCGTATGAACGTGATGACGTTGGGGACCGTGAAAACGCGCGAAGACACTTCGCTTTCCGCGGATTCGTTTTGCTGCTCCGTTTCTGCCACGTTTTCCTCTCGTACGCGTTGAGGGCCGACCAGATATTCTATCAGGAATAGGCAGGTGAGATAAGGAGATGCCCCCTGCTTCCACAGGGGGCACACGGAGTGATTGCCAAGTGCGCTATTCTCGGGCGCCGCTAAAGGGCGTTCTGGCGTCTATAGGCCCAAGGCCGCGCGCACCTTGCTTGCCTTTTCAGGGTCCATGCCGGCCAGCTTGGCCTCCAGCACCTCGTCGCGCACATCGGCGCTCGCGCACGCCGGCTTCGATTCTTCCGGTGCCTTTTCAGCCTTCGCTTCGGCCTGCTTCGGCTCCGCCTTAGGAGTTTCCTTCTTCGCCGCCTTCTCCTGCTTGGGCACGTCGAAGCGCAGGGCCTGGCGCGTTGCACCCGCAGGCGCGTAGTCGGGACGCATGCTCAGGCATCCCTTGGGGCACACCGTAACGCAGTAGTTGCACTGTATGCAGGCGAAACGGTCGATCGACCAGTACGATTCAGCCTTGTCGACGGTAATGCAGTCCGTCGGGCACGAGCGGTCGCACATGCCACAGAGGATGCAGTTGTTCACGTCGATGGCGATGAGGCCCTTGAGCCCCTCGGGCTGCGGCTTCTTCTCAACGGGGTACTTCACCGTCTCAGGCTTCTTGAACAGTGACCCGAAGGTCATGTTGCCTAGTTTGAACGCTCCCATTGCTCGCTCCTACCTTTCCGTGCAGCTGATGCAGGGATCGATGGTCAGCACGATCATGTTCACGTCGGCGATGTCGCAGCCGTTGAGGGCCACCGCCATGCCGGCGAGGTTCTGCGAGGTCGGCGTGCGCATGCGCATGCGGTCCAGGTACTTCGTGCCGTTGCCCTTGGCGTAGTAGTAGCACTCGCCGCGGGGCTGCTCGACCACGTTGCACGCTTCGGAGTCGACTGCGGGAGCGCCCTTTACGGGAACGGCGATGTCGCCGGCGGGGATCTTAGCCGCGAGCTCCTTGATGATCGCTATCGACTGGATGACCTCGGCGGCGCGCACCTCCATGCGCGCATAGCAGTCGCAGTTGGACGACACGATGGGCTGGAAGTCGGAGAGGTCGCCGTACGCGCCGTTGCCGAGCGAGCGAACGTCGTAAGGCACGTTGGATGCCCTCGCGAACGGGCCGACCATACTCAGGTCGAGCGCTCTCTCGGTGGAGATCACGCCGACGCCCGACGTGCGGTTGCGCACCGACGAGTCCTCGAGGAACGCCCTGCATATCTGCTGGTACTCGCCCATGATGCCTTCGAGCACGGAGACGAACTGGTTGAGCATCGAGGCGTCGATGTCGCGCTGCACGCCGCCCACCTTCACGACGGAGAAGATCACGCGCCCGCCCGTCGTCTTCTCGAACAGGTCGAGCACGCGCTCGCGCAGGCGCCAGCAGTGCATGAACAGCGCCTCGTGCCCGAACGCGTCGGCCGCAAGGCCCAGCCACAGGATGTGCGAGTGCACCCTGGAGAGCTCGTGCCAGATAACGCGGAGGTACTCGGCCCGTTTGGGGATTTCGACGCCCATGAGGCGCTCGATCGTCTCGGCATAGCCCATCGAGTGGCCGAACGCGCAGATGCCGCAGATGCGCTCTGCAACGTAGATGAACTGGTTGTAGTCGCGCGTCTGCACCAGGCGCTCGAGCCCCCTGTGCACAAACCCGATCTGGGGCGTGGCCTCGATCACGACCTCGTCCTCGACGACGAGGTCGAGGTGCAGGGGCTCGGGAAGAACCGGATGCTGCGGCCCGAACGGGATAACGGATTTCTTTCCCATGCTACTCCCCTCCCTTAGACGCGGCTAAGGCCGCGCGGACCTTGGCGGCCTTCTCGGGGTCCATCAACGCGATCTTCTCGGAGAGCTGAGCATCGTCCGGTACCGCGGTTTCTTCCTCTTGCTTTTCCTCGACTTCCGCCTCGCCACCGAGGGCCGCGCGGACCTTTGCAGCCTTCTCGGGGTCGAGCGCGGCGATCTTTGCCTCAAGGACCGGGTCTACGTCAGGTTGCTCGACCTCGGCAGGAGCCTGTTCGGCTTTCGCAGGCGCCTTATCGGCAACAGCGGGCTTCTCCGCATCGCCTTCCGCCCCGGAGCCAGCACCGGCGGCCTCGGCCGCGCGCGCCTCCAGGGCCGCCTTCACCTTCGCGACCTTATCGGGCGACATCGTCGCCAGCTTGGCATCGATGCGCGCCTGGCGCTCGGGCGTCATCACGAAGACGCGCTTCGGTTTCGCTCCCGAAGCAGGTTCGCCATTCGGCTCCACGGCCTTGGATTCGGCCGCCTTGCGCGCCTTCTCGCGCGCCGCCTTCTGCTCGGGCGTCATGATCGTCATGGGTTCGCGCTCGGCAGGCGCGTACATCAATCCGCCGAAGTCGATGGCGATGTCGCGCATGTCCACACCGAACAGCTCGCGCGCCTCGTTCTCGAACACGAACGCGGCGAGGAACAGACCCGTGATGGACGGCACGGACGTCCCCTTCTGCACGCCCTTCACGCGGTAGTTGCGCGCGAGGCCGTCCTTCATGAACGAGTAGTACAGGTCAACGCCGTCGTCGGTGTTCACGGCGTGCGTCTGGATGAAGCGCCACCCATCGCCCTTCATGATAGCCACCTGGCTGTACAGCCGTTCGAGCGGCAGGTCGACGAACTCGGTCTTCAACGTCATATCCTATGCCCTCCTCTTGGATTCCTTGAGAGCCTTCGACTTCTCCTCGAGAATGCCGAGCGCCTGAACGACGCCATCGATGATGGCCTCGGGCCGCACGGCGCAGCCGGGCGCGTACACGTCCACGGGAATCGCCTTGTCCACTCCTCCGAGCACGTTGTAGCAATCGTGGAAGATGCCGCCCGAGCAGGCGCACGTGCCGCATGCCACGACGACCTTTGGCTCGACCATCTGGTCGTATATCTGCTTGACGACGGAAATGTTTCGGTCGTTGACCGATCCCGTCACGAGGAAGATGTCGGCGTGCTTGGGGTTGCCCGTGTTTATGATGCCGAACCGCTCGACATCGAACCCGGGGCACAGCGCTGCGAGCACCTCGATGTCGCACCCGTTACAGCTCGAGGCGTCGTAATGGATTACCCACGGTGATTTTGATGCAAAACCCATTTCTCGGCCTTTCTCCTAGAACATGAATCCCATGAGGACGACGATGTTGACGCCGCCCGCCACGAGGGCTACGACCCACGCCCACTTGAGCATGGCCTGCCATTTGACGCGCGCGAAGTTGTTGTCGATCCAAATCTCCAAGAACCAGGCCAGCAGCGCCACGACTATGGCCAGCAGGATCGAAACCGGGTTGCCCCAGAGGAAGAACATGCCCGTCCACCCCAGGAACAGCACCGTCTCGCACCAGTGCATGACCTCGGTTTTGGCGAGCGTCTTGCCGCTCATCTCGGTCGTGGTGCCGCGCACGAGCTCTTGGTGCGCGTGATGCGAGGTGGAAAGGTCGAACGGCGACTTGCGCAGCTTGATGGTGAGTATGAACAGGAACCCGATGAACGCGGGCACCGTGTAGCAGATCACGGGCACGCTGCCCCTAAACACGTCAGCCACCATGAACGAGCCCGAGGCCAGGTAGAAGCACACGGCCATGAGCAGCACCATCGGCTCGTACGACATCACCTGGATCGCCTCGCGCCCAGCGCCGACCTCGGCATAGGGACTGCGCGACGAGTACGCCGCCATGATGAAGAACAGGGCTGCCATGGTGATGACGAACGCGCTCATGAGCAGGTTTCCGCCCGAGAAGAAGATGCCGCCGGCAAACGCGGTGAACACGAGCGCCGCGGTCATGTACACGCCATCGACGCCTGAAACCGTGACGTCGTCCTTCTCGATGAGCTTGCGCACGTCATAGTAGGGCTGGAGCAACGGAGGCCCCACGCGCCCCTGCATGCGCGCAGAGATCTTGCGGTCGAGACCCGCGAGGAAGCACCCGATTACGGGAGCGAGTATCGCGAATGCCACCGTTCCTATGAGTACGGGGATAAACGACATGCTAACCGACCTTCCTCTACAGGATCACCGGCGGAACGATTCCGCTGGCAATAAGGGCGACGACTATGACAACGGCGCAGACGATCTCGCCCGGGCGGCGCATCAGGCCCTCGCCGAAGTGCTTCTCGAGATACAGGTTGCGCGAGGTGGCTGTGGTCTCCCCCGACAGGCTGTT
>CACWWI010000084.1 GCA_902764575.1 uncultured Coriobacteriaceae bacterium | reverse complement strand
GGTCGGCCGCGGCCGCGTGGAGGCCCGCATCGAGGTGTTCGAGGGACGGCCTGCCGGCGCGACGGTCGTGGAGGTCCCCGATTCCGCAGGCGGCGCACCGCAGAAGGTCGAGGTGTTCGAAGCCTCGTCCGAGCAGTTCGCCGCGCGCTTGCGCAAGGTGTTCAAGGAGCGCCGCAAATGGGCTGCGCGCAACGGCGTCTCGTGCTACCGCATCTACGATTCCGACCTGCCCGACTACGCCGTCGCCATCGATTGGTACGCGGGAACGGGCTCGGCGCGGGGCAACGACTACCTGCACATCGCCGAGTACGCGCCGCCGTCGTCGGTCGACGCCGACAAGGCGCGGCGGCGTTTCAAGGACGTGCTCACGCTCGCGCCGGTGGTGTGCGGCGTACGCCCCGACCACGTGTTCTCCAAGACGCGCGTGCGCGAGAAGGGCGGCGGGCAGTACCGCAACGCCGGCCACCGCGCGTACGTGACCACCGTGCAGGAGAACGGCCACGACTTCGAGGTCGACCTGGCCGGACGCCTCGACACGGGCCTGTTCCTAGATCATCGCCTGACGCGCGAGCTCGTGGGGTCGAAGGCCGAGGGCAAGCGGTTCCTCAACCTGTTCGCCTACACGGGCACGGCGTCCGTGTACGCGGCAGCCGGCGGCGCGCGCTCGACTGCGACGGTCGACCTCTCGCAGACCTACCTCGACTGGGCTGCGCGCAACATGGCGGCAAACGGGTTCGCGGGCGCCGAGCACACCTTCGAGAAGGCCGACGTCATGCGCTGGATCACCGATGCCCGCCGTTCGGGCCGCCGGTTCGACCTCGTGTTCGTCGACCCGCCCACGTTCTCCAATTCCAAGGCCATGGGAAAGCGCACTTGGGACGTGCAGCGCGACCACGTGGAGCTGCTCATCGGCGTGTCGCGCCTGCTCTCCGAGGAGGGTGAGGCCGTGTTCTCGTGCAACCTGCGCTCGTTCAAGCCGCAGGTGGAGGAACTGGCGAAATACGGCGTGGAAATCGAGGACATCTCCGCGAGCACCATCCCCGAGGACTTCGCCCGCACCCCCAAGATCCACAAGTGCTACCTGGTACGGCGCACCGAGCCGAGCCACGCGGAATGAGCCAGCGTTTCAGCCGGCTTACTTGAAAGCGAAGAAGGCGATGGTCTCGCCGATGATGAGGTCGGCATCCCAGGTCTGCGTCGAGCGCACCTCTGAGTAGGGGTCGTTGATGATGATCTTCCCGTCCGTGTCGACGCCGGTGAGCACGAAGTAGTGACCGTTCTGCGTGAAGATGCCCGGCCCGAGGTTCGCGATGATCACGTAGCCGTCTTTGAGCAGACTGCGGATGCTGTCGGGGTCGGTGTAGGAGAACGCCGAGTAGGAGAAGCCGTACGTTGCGGCCACGAACTCGAAGAAGTCGGATCCGGTGCCCTGGAACTCGCTCATGAAGCCGTTGGTGCGGGCAAGTTCGCCCATGTCGTAGGGTGTCATGTCATCCTTGCCCGTGACGCCCTGGTACACCATGGCTATGCTGGTGGGGCCGCAGCCGGTCAGCCCGAATGCTGCCGAGCTGTACACGGTGTTGCCCCAGCGGCGGTCCCATTGGTACAGGTGCGGGACTTTCGTGTCGAACTTCGTGTCCTTCAGCGACGAGTTGTCCATGGCGAGCTCAGCGCTCATGTCGGGCTTGTCCATGGGGTATCTGTCGGCGTAGTCGCGCACGAACTTGAGCGCGGCGTCCTCGTCGGCGGCCAGCTTGAGGGTCTTCCAGTACACGTCCCAGCCCTCTTTCTGGTAGACCTCGGGATGCGAGGCTATCCAGTAGGCGTCCTCATCCGTCTCGGCCTTGGCGAGCAACTTGTTGGCGTCCTCGTCGCCGAGCAGCTCCTTGAGCGTGTCTGCGGCAGGCGTCGTGCCGTCATCGTTTTGGGGCCCCGAGCTCTCAGCTTCCTGGGATCCTTCGCTGTTGGCGCCCGCTGCTTCGGTGTTGGCCTGCTGGTCGCTGGCTTCCTGCCCGCCCGAGCATCGGGGCACGATTCCGAACAGGATAATGCACAGCACCACGACGATTGCGACCACGATCGCTATGAGCTTGATCGTGCTCCCGTTCAGCTGGGGAAGCGAAGGCGCCGCCTTCTCGCCTGCCTTTGCCCGATCGCGTTTCTCGTCGCTTCGGGGTTCTCGTTTCGTGGCCGACGATGCGGCTCGCCGTCGACCAGTTGCCTGCTGCTCCTTGCTGCGGTCGTTGTCCCTGGGCCTGCGCGCCGTGGGCTCGTCTTCAGAAGCGCGGCTCCTCTGCCTCGGCCTTCTTTGCGGCGGCTGGCTTGCCTGCGATCCGCGGCTGCCGGACCGTTCCCGGCGCATCTCCTCGTACTCGGCGCGCGTGTATTCGTGGCTGGTCGAGCCGGTGCGGCCTGGTTGCTGGTCGTAGATGAGGTCGTCGAAGCGCGTCCTCTGCCGAGGCTCGCTGCTTCCACGTTGGCGGGATCTCGCGCGTTTACGGGCATCGGAGCCACTCTGGGAACGGCGCGGCTGCTTCGATCCGTTGCTCGTGTTCTGCGTTTCCATGGCTCCGCGTTTCGTTATCGAAGGCGAAAGTGGTGGGCCCATCCGGATTCGAACCGAAAACCAAAGGATTATGAGTCCCCTGCTCCACCGTTGAGCTATGGGCCCGTTTCGCCCGAATCATTCTATCCGAAATGCCGCAGCGGCGTTCGGATTGCACATGGCGTTACACCGAATACACGTACATGGTGGTCGCCATGGCAGCCAGCTCGTCGAGATCCCAGGTCCGCGACGAATGTTCCATCGAGTTGGGGTCGTTCATGATGGCCTTGCCGTCGTCGGCGATTCCCGTGAGCACGACGAAGCTGTCGGAGGATGTGAACTGCCCGGGCTCGATGTCGAGGATGATCGCGTTGCCCGTGAGCAGCGCGTCGCGCATCGACTCGTAGCTGGGATACTGCTCCGCGCAGTTCAGCCCAAGCTCCTTGGCGCCGTCGTACAGGTAGGAGGCCTTCATGCCCAGCTTCTCGTTTACGGCCTCCTCGGCCTTCTCCGCCGCCTTGCCGATGTCATAGGGCGTTTTCTGGTCGTTGCCGGTTAGCCCTTGGCATACCATCGCCAGGCAGGTCGGGCCGCTCCCCGATACGCCGAGCGCGTTCTCGGCGAACGACGTGTTGGCCCAGCGCATGTCCCATTGGTACAGGTGCGGGATCTCCGAGCCGGGCACGTCGGACGACGGCGAGGCGGCCGAGAGGGCTTGGGCCTTGTCGTCAGGCCCCGCGGTGGGATAGCTCGAGGGATAGGAGCGCACGAACGGGATGGCGTCGTCCTCGTCGGCAGCCAGCTTGATCAGCTTGTACTGCGTCTCGCTTCCGTCGAACGCGTACTCGTCGATGTGCGCCGCGATCCAGAGGGCGTCGATGTTGGTCTTGGCCTTGTTGAGCAGCTTGGCGGCCTCTTTCTCGCCCAGTAGCTTGACGAGCGCGGCTTGGTGGGGCTCGTTCATGTCGAAGTCGAACTCCTCGTTGGACGAGGGGCTGGGAGCCTGCTCCGAGGGCACCGCGTCGCTGGGGTTGACGCTGGCGGCGCTCTTGGCCGACGACCTGCCGCAGGTGGGCACGATGAGGAGGATGAACACCAGGAAAATCACGAGCGCCACGAGGGACAGGGCGAAGATCGGCGGGATGAAATCGGGAAGTACGTCCTCGAGCCGATGGTAGAGCTGGAGGGGAAGCGATTCCTGCGTGCGGGGGCGGCGGTCGCGCTGCCGCGTGCTGCCGCTGCGCGCCTGGGTGCGCGAATCGCCGCGGGGCCTGTTGCGGTTCGTGGAACTTGCCCTACGGTCGTTGGCGCGCGCATCACGCGTGCGCTCCTGCTCGGGCGTGCGCTTGCGCTGCGTCCGCTGCGAGGAGCCCTGGCGGCTCTCCTGTCTGCGGTCGCGATCGCTTCTCGTGGAACCCGACGATCGCCTGCGCCCATCGCGCTCGTCTTGGGAACGGCGGCGTGACGAATCCGACGTGCGGGACGAAGAGCGGGAAGACCGGCGTGTTTCGCCGTCCGATCTTGCGCGCTGGCCCGATGACGTGCTGCTACCCGAGCGCGCTTGCCTGCGCGGGCGTTCAGAATAACGTGGATCGTCGTCGTAGGTAGGCATGCTTCGTTTCTCCGTGGTTGCGCCTGCGATCGAGCGCGGGGCCTGCCCGCGCCTATCCACGCACCAGTTTACGCCAAGCGCTTGATTTTCGCCACGAAAAAGCCCTCGTAGAACTCGGTGGGGGCAAGGCAGAGCGCCCCCTCGAGGGATGTCGGCAGCAACGGAAGATCGGAGCAGCTGCCTGCAGGCGCCCCTTGTACGTCCTCCAGGCTCACGGGCTGCACCTCGTAGGATCCGCGCTTGCCGGCGCGCTTGAGCCCCCGGGCCACGATTTCCTCGTTCTCGCCCGCGAGCACCGAACACGTGGAGTACACGAGCGTGCCGCCCGGCTTCACGAGCGAGAGGGCCTTGTCCATGAGCGCTGTCTGGGCCTTCTGCGATTTGGCGACGAGCGCGGGCGTGAAGCGCTTCGCGGTGCGCGGGTCGCCCGCCGCGATCGTGCCCGACCCCGAGCAGGGGGCGTCGAGCAGCACGCGGTCGAACGAGAAGAAATCGTCCATGCGCCGTGCGTCCACGCGCATGACGGTGACGTTCCTGGCACCGAGCTTCGCAAGGTTGTGCTCGAGCTTCTCGGCGCGCGGAGCATGCATCTCGCAGGCCGTCAGATAGGCCTCTCCGCCAGCGAGCGCGGCGATCTGCGTGGTCTTGCCACCTGGTGCCGCGCACAGGTCGCATACGTCCTCGCGCGGTTGCGCGCCCAGCACGAGTGCGGGGATCATGGATGAGAGGCTTTGCAGGTACACGCGGCCTTCCTGGTAGATGGGAAGCTCGCGCAACGCGCCCTCGGAGCCGTGGGGGAGCACGAACGCGTCGTCGTACCAGCCTACGGGTTGCCAGGGCAGCTCCGCAGCGTCGAGCGCAGCGGCGACTTCGCTGCGGTTGGAGAGCAGCGTGTTGGCGCGCAGCGTCGTGGCGCGCTGCGCTGCGCACCCCTCGACGATGCGCTGCACGTCGTCGGCGCCGTACTGCTCGGCGAGCAGCGGCTCGAAAAACTCGGGCAATGTCGCAGCGTTCTTAGTCATGGCTGTATTGTAGTCGAGGTGGTCTGGTATGCTATCGGGATGCAAGGCGAACGGGAAAGGGTCCCATCATGCCGATGAACGATGGAAACGTGCTGCTCATTGCCAATCCTGCTGCGCAGAGGGGGCATGGCGAGGAGGCGGCGCACATTGCGCACGACCTGCTCGTGGAATGGCTCGGCGAGGAGTCGGTTGGGTTCGAGTATACCGAGCGTCCCGGCCATGCGGCGGATATCGCAGCTGAGGCGTCTCGCGACCGTTATGCCAGCGTCATCGCGCTCGGTGGTGACGGTCTTGTCCACGAGGTCGTGAACGGGCTCATGAGCCTGCCTAGAGACGATCGCCCGCGGTTCGGATTGATTCCCGTGGGTTCGGGCAACGACTATGCGCGCACGCTCGGCATGGTGGAGAGCGTGCCCGACGCCATCGTGCAGTTCCTCGATGCTCCCGAGGTCGTGGTCGACATCGGCTGCTGCAATGGCGAGTACTTCGCCGAGACGCTGTCGTTCGGACTCGATGCCGCCATCGCGCTCGACACCGTGGAGCGGCGCAAGCGCACGGGCGAGCAGGGCACCGTCCTATATCTTAAGAGCGGGCTCGACCAGTTGCTGCATCACCTAGATACCTTCAAGTTCGAGGCGACGCTCGACGACGGGCGTGTGCTGATCGACTCCGTGCATCTGCTGACTGTTCAGCTGGGGCCCACGTACGGCGGGGGTTTCCGCATCTGCCCCGACGCAGACCCCACCGACGGCCTGTTCGACCTCTGCTATGCGTCGGCGCCGATGAGCGTGCCCGAGGCCACGTTCAAGTTCCTGCGCGCCAAGGACGCACACCATGTTAAGTACAAGGGCATCCACTTCGACCGCGCGACCGCGCTCAAGGTGTCGTTCGACCGCCGCCCGCCGTGTCAGATCGACGGCGAGCCGCATATCGCCGACTCCTACGACATCTCGATCGTTCCGCAGGCTCTCACGGTGTTCGCCCCTGCGTCCTGGTTGGAGCAGAGGCGCTAAGCTCATAAGGTAAAATCTCTTGACAGTGCTCGCCATGAGGTATGATGGCTCGGGTCAATTATTCGGATGGAAGGTGCAGCGCGCATGGCGGATAGGCGCGTCGATAATCAGCGGAATAACCGCACGAACACGTCGAACCGCAGGGAGTCCGCCTCCCGCGCAGGTGGGGGGCAACGCCCGAGCGTGCGCACTTCCGGCGGGTCCCGCCCCGCCGGGAAGAGCGGTGCGGGGCTCATGGGGGTGCTGGCCGGGGCGGTTGCCATCCTGGTCGTGGCGGTTGGCGTCAGTTTCGCGCTGACGGGCCCGTTCTCGTCTTCCCATTCGTCATCGGGGGCTCCGGCCTCTTCGCCGGCGGCTGCGGCTGCCGGTTCCGCGGCATCGGCAAATCAGAAGGCCGACAGCGAGGGCGCTGCCGACGGCAATGCCGGCAGCCAGCAATCTGATACCGGCGCCGCCGCCGAGAGCGGCCTGTCCGCGCGCGACGAGGCCTTTGCCGTCGACCCGGACAAGACCAAGTGGAGCTTTTCCGACAACGGGCGCAAGGTGGTGTACCTGACTATCGATGACGGGCCTTCCGATAAGACGCAGCAAGTGCTCGACATCCTCGACAAGTACGACTGCAAGGCGACGTTCTTCGTGACGGGGCAAGACCCCGATCACTACCACATGATCAAAGAAGCCTACGACCGCGGCCACACCATCGGCCTGCACACGATGTCGCACGACTACGGCCAGATCTACGCTTCGACCGGAGCGTACTTCGACGACCTCGACCAGATCGGGCAAATTGTGATGGACCAGATCGGCTACGTGCCGTGCTTCATCCGCTTCCCCGGCGGCTCGTCCAATTCCATGGCGCCTGCCGGCATGATGGACACGCTCGAGTCCGAGGTGCAGGCCAAGGGGTACCAGTACTACGATTGGAACGTCTCGACGGGCGACGGCTCGGAGCACACGGCCGACGAGCTGTACGGCTATGCGACCGAGGGCAACCCACCGGGCACCTACGAGACGAACATCGTCATGCTCTGTCACGATTCGGCGCCCAAGCAGACGACCGTCGACGCGCTCCCGCGCATAATCGAGTACTACCAGGGCATGGGGTACAGCTTCGAGGCCATCGGCCGCGACACCTGGGTCTGCCACCACGGATAGCCTCCCGCGAAGGCGGCCTCATCTGGCGGTGCGGAGGATAGGGATCGGGGCTATTTCAGGAACCGCCCCTGCCGCAGCATGATCGCGGCGATGATGCAGAGCACTATCGCGACAATCACCGGGAACCATGCCCACTCTATGAGCGGCAAGCCTTCCACGTTCATCCCGTAGAAGCTGAAGATGATGGTGGGAATGGCCATGACCAGCGTGATGACGGTGAGGGTGCGCATCGTGACGTTCAGGTTGTTCGAGATGATGCTCGAGAACGTGTCGGTAATGCCGTTCAGGATGTTCGTGTAGATGGCGCACATCTCAGTTGCCTGGCGGATCTCGATCATGACGTCGTCAAGCAGCTCGTGGTCTTCCTCGTACAGGTCGAGCATGCGGCCCGAACCGATGCGCGATACCGTCGACTCCAGCCCCTTGAGCGACGTGGAGAAGTACACGAGGGACTTTTCCAAGCCCAACATCTTCATGAGCTCGCTGTTGCGCATGTTGTTGCGCAGCGCGCGTTCGTACTCGCGGATCTGGCGGTTGATCGAACGGAGGCACACCAGGTAGCGCTGGGCGACGCGCAGGAGCATCTGCAGCAGGAAGCGCGTGCGCCGGTCGGTGTAGATGTCGTGGTAGCGCGCGTGCGCGAAGTCGGCGACCGTCTCGTTGCGGCGCAGGCAGATGGTGACGAAATACTCCTGCTCGGGCACGAACACGAACGAAAGCGGGTGCGTGTCGTACTGGACGATGGACCGGTCGACCACTTCGCTTTCGTCCTCGACAAACGGGCAGTCGACGATTACCAGCACCTGGCCGGTGTCCTCGTCGAAGTCTACGTGGGATGTCTCTTCGTCGTCGAACGCGGAACGCACGAACTCGGGCACGATCTCGAGCTCGTTCTGCAGCCATTGGCGCTCGGCCATCGTGGGTTCCAGCACGTCGACCCAGCAGCCCGTCTGCATGTCATCGGTGCGGACGATGGTCCCGTTCTCTGATTTGAAGTAAGAGATCATCCGTTTTTGTTCCGTTCTCTCTTATCGTCCGCATCTTTCGTGCGTGCTGATTGTAGCACTCTGGCCTGCAGTAAGACCATAAAAAAGGCCCCGTTTCGGAGGCCTTGGTGTTCTGGTGGACGCTACTGGATTTGAACCAGTGACCCCCGCCGTGTGAAGGCGATGCTCTCCCGCTGAGCCAAGCGTCCGAATGTGGAAGCTATTCTAGCGCC
>CACWWI010000083.1 GCA_902764575.1 uncultured Coriobacteriaceae bacterium | reverse complement strand
CTGCTCACTGCTCGTCGTGAACACGACCTGGCCGATGCCCTTTGATTTCGTGAGCAGCCCCCGCTCGGCCAACCTGCGCTCGAGCTGCTGTGCCGTGCCCACCGCGCCATCGAAGAGCGGCACGTCGCCGATGACGTCGCGGATCTGGCGAGCAATGAAGGCGTAGTGCGTGCATCCGAGCACGGCGCTGTCGACCGTGCCCGCGTACTCGCCGATGAGCTGCTCGAGCATCTCGTGGACGTCGGGTGCGTTCAAGTCGCCCCGCTCGATGCGCGTAGCCAGACCCGGGCAAGGCACGGGAATCACCTCGTGGCCACTCCCCCACTTCTCGGCCAGCTGCTGGTACTTGTCGAGACGTAGCGTGATGGGCGTGGCCATGACCAGGATGCGCCCTGCTTTCTCGGCGAGCGTCGCGGGTTTGAGCGCCGGCTCCACGCCGATGATGGGCACGTGCGCGTATTCGGCGCGCAGCGTGGCGGCCGCCACGGACGTCGCGGTGTTGCACGCGATCACGATTGCCTTGGCGCCCTGGTTCAGCAGGTCGTCAACGATATCGCCCGAACGGCGCAGCACCCAGTCGCGCGGCTTCTCGCCGTACGGCGCGTTGGCGGAATCGCCGAAATAGAGAAAGTCCTCATGCGGCAACGTGACCGCCAGCTGGCGGAGGACGCTGATGCCGCCGACACCCGAGTCGAATACGCCGACGTATCCGTTGTAGCGTGGAGCCATGGCTGCGCTCCTACTTGGCGCCGTACGTCTCGTAGTAAGCGTCGATGGCCGCCTTCGTGGCGTCGTCGATGACCACGCGGCCCTGGCATTCGCGGTTATGCAGATGCTCGGTCACCTCGGCCATAGTGACGATGGCCGCCGTGGGAAAACCGTACAAGTCGGCCACTTCGTCGAGCGCGCACTTCTGCCCGCCCTTGCCCACTTCCTGCCGGTTGAGCGACACCATGAGGCCCTTTACCTCGACTTTGGCTAAACCAGTGATGATGGGGTACGTCTCCTCGATGGACTTGCCCGACGTGGTGACGTCCTCGACCATGACCACGCGGTCGCCATCGGCGAGCGTGGCTCCCAGCAGGATGCCGGCATCACCGTGGTCCTTGGCCTCTTTGCGGTTCGAGCAGTAGCGCACTTGCTTGCCGTAGAGCTCCGAGATGCCCATGGCTGTGATTACCGACAGCGGGATGCCCTTGTAGGCGGGGCCGAACACCACGTCGAAATCGAGCCCGAAGTTGTCGTGTATCGCGCGGGCGTAGTACAGGCCGAGCCTATGCAGCTGGTCGCCGGTGGTATAGGCCCCCGCATTCATGAAGAACGGCGACTTGCGGCCGCTCTTCAGCGTGAAGTCCCCGAACTTGAGCACGTCGGATTCGACCATGAACTCGATGAATTCGCGCTTGTAATCTTGCAGATCGTTCATGTTGGCATCCTTCGCTTGGAGTTGGATAGCTCTATTTTACCTCGTTATACTCGACTGCGAGGAAAGCCTGCAAACTATCGATTGCCTGTCCCGCTGCTTCCCTCGCGCGCCTATGGCAGAACCCCTGCGCCTTGTGGCGAGAAGCGCAAAGGCTAACAGCGCCGCCATGTAGCGGAGGAGGCGTTCGGCTATAATGCGGTGCACGAAAGGAGGTGAAGGGCATGGCCAAGAAGAAACGGAAACGCCTGCCGCAGACGGGAGCGGTGTGGCATCGAAGCGCCGAGCAGGCCACGCTCGACCAGATGCCGAAGTACAACGCCCACATCTGCAAGACGGGGCCGCACGGCAACGCGAAGTACGACCGTGCGAAGGCCAAGCGAGATTGGCAACGCGATATATCGCGAGAGAGCGCCCGCAACCGCGGGCGCTCCGCTTTGTATGGCCATGCCGTATTCAGCTTAGCGGCGGCATGGCAAGGGGGACGCCGAAGCGTCCCCCTGATGAGCGTGGAGCCAGCGACAGGAATCGAACCCGCAACCCACTGATTACAAATCAGTTGCTCTACCGTTGAGCCACGCTGGCCTATGCGCAGGTGGAATTGTAGCACAGGGGAAGCGGAGCGCCCAAAGGAAGGCGGAGGCTATCGCGCTGCACGCGGTTCGAGTTCCGTCAGGTTGCGCCAGAGGCGGACGGGCATGAAGTGGCGGCGGAGCTCGGGGTTATAGCGTGCGTCGACGGCCAGGGCATCGTAGAAACGCTTCCAGGCCTCCTGCATCTGGCGGTCGTGGTCGGTAGCGGGAGGCACGCTCACGGCGTCGCCGGCGACGAGCTGCCACGACCTGCCGTCGTAGACGCCCGCAAGGTGATGCGCCTCATCGTAGATGATGAAGGGCTGGTCGTTGAGGCGGGCGGCGAAATAGCCCATGATGAGGGGCACCACGTTCGCGTTGGGGTTGACGCGCGCGAACCACACGCCGTTCTCGAGGTGCGAGAAGCGCACGAACTGGCGCATCCTCTCCGATTCGTTGCCGGCATGCTTGACGAGACGCAGCAGGTCGGCGACCGCCGGGTTCGCGAGCTCCTCGAGGATGGGCATGGAGCGCATGCTCTCTGGCCGCGACATGGCGTAGCGCACGAACCGGTACACGATGGCCCCCGTGTCGTAGCCTTCGCAGGTCGAGGCGCGCACGATAGCGGTGAACGCCGCACGCCCGCAGGCGCGTTCCACGCCGCGGCGCACGCGGTTCGCCCGGTCGAAATCGGTTTCGACCGGTATCGCGCTCTGGAGCAGGCGCGGCTCGTACTCGTCTTCGCGCACGACGTCGATTGGGTCTTCGTGGCGCTCGTAGGCCAGGAACACCGCCGAGAGCAGCCCCTCGAGCGTGCCGTCGTACAAATAGGCGACGTCTTGGAGCGGATACGCTTGCGCGGAGCTCATCTCATGCTCCACTCGGGAAGGAGGGCGTCGCGCTCTTCGGCGAGCGCCTTCTCGCGCGGCGGCAACGCGGGAACCGCCGGCGCCTTGGAGGCGAAGCTCTCGCCCTCGAAGAGCGAGAGCTGGCCGGGTAGCACATGGTCGGCCCGCCGGCCATGGCGACCGCCCCTGATAGGGGAAGCGAGCTGCATGCGCAGCGCATCGTGCTCGAACGCAACACCACCGCCCGCGTACGACCCGTTGCAGGTGATGAAGAACCGCGCCCGCTTGTACGCGATGCCCAGCTTGCGCAGCTCCTGCTCGCGCAGCTGCGCCGTGCGCCGCGCCCGCACGATCGATTGCGCACCGCGCACGCCGATGCCCGGCACGCGCAGCAGCATCTCGTAGGGCGCCGTGTTCACCTCGACGGGAAAGCATTCCAGGTGGTTGAGCGCCCAGTTCGCCTTGGGGTCGACATCGGGGTCGAGGAATGGGCTGCCCTCGTCGATGATCTCAGACACGTCGAACTGGTAGAAGCGCAACAGCCAATCGGCTTGGTACAGGCGGTGCTCGCGATTGAGCTGCACCGCATCGGTCCTCGGCAGGCGCGCATCGTCGTTCACGGGCGTGTAGGCGCTGAAGAACACGCGCTTGAGGGAGAGCGACCGGTACAGCGCCGCCGAAAGGCTGAGTATCTGGAAATCGGATTCGGGCGACGCGCCGACAATCATCTGGGTCGACTGCCCCGCGGGGGCGAAGGGCCGATCCCCCACGGCGCGCTGAATACCACCCGAATAGAACGTGTTCCGCCTCCGCGCGAGCGCGCGGGTCTCCTTGCTCTCGGCAACGCTTTCGGCGATCTGGCGCATAGGCGCGAGTATCTGCTGGCGGCTCTTCTGCGGAGCGAGCAGCGCAAGGCTTTCCTGCGAGGGAAGCTCGAGGTTCACCGACAAGCGGTCGACGAGCCGCCCCATAACGTCCACGAGTTCAGGCGATGTTCCCGGCACCGTCTTGGCGTGGATGTAGCCGCGAAACCCGTACTCCTCGCGCAGGATGCGGAGGCACTCGATCATGAGCTCGGTCGTGTAGTCGGGCGTGCTCAGCACCCCAGAGCTCAGGAAAAGCCCCTCGATGTAGTTGCGCCGGTAGAACTCTATGGTGAGGTCGGCCAGCTCGCGCGGCTGGAACGCAGCGCGCTCGACCTCGTTCGAGCAACGGCTCGAGCAGTAGGCGCAATCGTAGGCGCACACGTTGGTCATGAGCACCTTGAGCAGGCTGATGCAGCGCCCATCGGGCGTGAAGCTGTGGCAGCACCCCGCGGCCTGCGTAGCGCCGAGCCTTCCGCGCACTGCGCCCCTATCGGAGCCAGACGAGGTGCAGGCCACGTCGTACTTCGCCGCATCGGCCAGCAGTTCCAGTTTTCGCATCAAGTCCATACGCACACCTGTTCGTCATTCTCTTCCAGAATAAATCAAACAGGTGTACGTGTCAAGGAGCTGGGCGCTCGAAATTGGGGCAAGGGAGCGCCGTTTGAGCCGCTAGGCGCAGCATCCCTTCACCCAGGCGATGAAGTTCTCGGTGCTCGACCCCGTGCGCTCCGCCATCGTGTGGCCCTGGCCCCATACCGTCGCGAAGTCGACATCGCTCACCTTGTCGCTTGCGGACAGCGCGAGCGCCAGGTTGATCTCCGTCGTGCTCGCGGTATCGCCCTGCGTGATGCCCGTGCGTATGCGCCAATGCGCGGCGGGCTTGGATGTTCCCGCGCCCTCGTACGCCTCGCTTAGGTAGAACAGCGGGTCGTACACCTCTTGCCTGAAGTCGCTCGACTTGCCCTGTGCGTCCACGTATTCCCTATCGCCGACATAAGCAGACGGGTAGTCGGCGCTCCAATCGGCCAGCTTCGCGTACGATTCGGCGTTCTGGGATAGCAGCGAGGCCATAGTCGCATCGAAATGCAGGCCCGATGTTTCCTCGTTGCCGAACACCTCGTTCTCGGCCTGGCTTCGATCGAAGGCATCGAACGCGCCTACGCTCTTGCTCGGGTTCTTGCACGCGTTCACGAACCCTGCGAGCCCGGTGATCGTGGCCTTGCCCGTGGATTCGTCGTACTCGATCCATGCGTTATCGCCGTTGAGCGCGGCGATGTAGTCAGCCGCCGTCTCGTAGGAAACCGACTCGGACGATCCCGATGATGTGCCCGAACCGAACGAGCCATCCGCGCCGGAAGAAGCGGAAGGCCCCGATCCGCTCGGAGCACCGCCCGAGGGCGGCTCGCCGGAAGGAGCACCGCCCGAGGGAGCGCCTTCGGAACGACTGCCACGAGAACCGCCGCCTCCCGCGCCCATGTCGGCGTTGAAGTTGTTCGAGGGCGTGTAGGGGAATTCGGTGTCGGCGAGGAAGTTGTTCAGCGATTCCTCAACTTGCGCTTTCACGTAATCGTAGTAGCTGCCCGCAGTCGCGATGCCTTCTCCCCCGTCTTCGAGCGCGAGCACGGCACCCGACGGGCCGACGAGCCCGAGCGCGTTGATGTAGCCGGCATACGTCGCGGCAAGGTCCTGTGATAGCTTTCGCGTGAACGTGCCCTCGGCCCGCGTGCCGCTCGAGGCGAACTGCCCCATGTTCCACTCGTAGGCTGCATCGGCCTCGGTGAGGCATGTGATGGGACACCAGCACATGGCACCGAAAATGGCGTCGGACAACGCCTTCCCGTCTGCATCCTCGGTAGGGGCACCGATGGCAGAGAGGTAATCGTTGTAGCCGGCCGCATCGCCCGAAGCCCCGAGCACGGCGCTCTGCGCGCCACCGCCCGAATGCCCGAAGCTGAAGATACGGCCCTTGTCGCCCGGGATGAGCGCGTCGTTGTAGCGCAACGTGCGCACGGCAGCCTTCAGGTCGGTCACGCCCCAGGGCGCGGCACCGCACGCGCCGTCGTCCATCTTGCGCCCACGGCAACCGGCGTACACGTACACGAACCCGGCCGCGAGGTAGTCGGAGAGGCCTTTCGAGCTGTACGAAGTTGGAGCCGCCTGGGCAGAATACCCCGCCGTGTTGATGGGCATGACGATGGGCGCGGTGGCCGCCGTGAAGCTCCCCACCTTGCCCGTCGAGCTCGGCGTGCACGTGAACGTGCCGTTACCGTTGTCCTTCGCGTCGAAATAGGCGCCCGGCACGTAGATGCCCATGCTCTCGTAGCTCGGGGCCTGCGGGTTCTTGCAGTACTGGACGCCGATCTGGTAGTACACGTCGCTATCGGAATCGTAGCTCCACGCCGACGAGTCGAGGGCGACGCTCCCCGTGGTGGTTGCCGTCGAAGAAGCGCCCGATGTTTGCGTGGAAGCGCTTTGGGAGCCTTGCGCGCATCCGAACAGGCTCGTCGCCGCAGTTGCAGCGCACGCCGCCCCCATCATCCCGATTAGGCTCCTTCGAGAAACGCTGGTGTTCAGTGCCATGTTGGCCGTCCTTACTTATCGTGTCGGCAGGAAGGACGATAGCGCGCAACCATGAAACGAACCTGAAAGACTACAGAACGCCCGAGCCGTCCCAGGCGGGTATGAAGCTCTCCTCGGCGGCGGGACCTTCCTGCCAGAAGTAGTCCTCCATGCCGAGCGAGTCGGCGAAGTCGAGCAGCTCCTCGTATTCCGCGTCGGGCACGCGCGCGGCGAGCTCTGGGTAACGCTCGAGCGAGGCCGCGGGCATGACGGGCGTGTACTGGTTCATGACGGAATAGAGCACCGCATTCCCGAAGCGCTCGAAAAGCATGCTGAGCGCCTGCTTCGACTGTTCGAGCGCGCCCGGCAGCACGAGATGGCGCACCACGACGCCACCGGTCATGCGTGGGAGGCCGTCGACCTCGTCGAAGCGCGGCTCGCCCGCCTGGCGCGCCATGGCCTCGATGGCCTCGAGCGCGACGTCCGGGTAGTCGGGCGCATGCGAGTAGCGTTGCGCCATCTGCGCGTCGGCATACTTGAAATCAGCCAGGTACACGTTCACGGTAGCGCCGAGAGCCTCGATGACGGGCACCCTCTCGTACCCGGATGTGTTCCACACGATGGGGAGGGAAAGCCCGCGCTGGCGTGCCAGCTCCACCGCACGCGCGATCTGCAAGCTATAGTGCGTGGGAGTGACGCAGTTCACGTTGAGCGCGCCTTGCGCCTGCAGGTTCAGGAACAGGTCTGCAAGCCGCTCCTCGCTAACCGCGACCCCTGAATCGCCGGCGGCGATCTCGGCGTTCTGGCAGTACACGCAGTGGAGCGGGCAGTTCACGAAGAACACCGCACCGCTGCCCGCCACACCGGACAGTGGGGGCTCTTCCCAGAAATGGAGGGCAGCCCTCGCCACGAGCACCTCGGCCGCCGCGCCGCATACGCCCCGCTGCCCTTCGTCGCGATGAGCGCCGCACAGGCGCGGGCACAGGTTGCAGGGGCTTGTAGAGAGCGCCGCGCCCTGCGCTGAGCCGCTTCCTGCCGGGCTAGTTCGCGGAGTATCCACCGAAACCGCCCGCAAAGCCGAAGGGATCGTTTTCGTCGTACTCGTCCAAACCGTAGTCCTCTATGCCCTCTTCCCCGCCGTGCTCATGGTGGTGGTCGTGATCGCCGGCTTCGCCGAACAGCCCCGCGGCGCGCGTCCAGTCGAGCCCGTTGTCGGCGCTCGCCTGTTCGTCGCGGTAGAGAAGCGAGAGGGCGGCGGGCGCCATGTCGGCACCGCCGATCACCGCGAGCACCTCGAGCAGGTGCATCGTGGCCTCGAGCTGCGGGAGGATGAGGTTCTCGTCATCTGCCACCGTCATGGCGGCCGCGACATCGCCCATGAACAGCTCGATGGTGTAGTCGCCTTCGAAATCGTCATCGGCAACGGCGGCGAGCATGCGCCCGATGAGGGGAGCTTGCTCGGGAACGGCGCTTTCGCGTGCCGACGCTCCAGCCAAGCTGAAAAGCGCGTACGACTCCGCCGCAGCGAGCACCTGCGCGGCGATCTGCGCCGTGCAAGCGGCCTTCGCCAACTGTGCCATGCCGTTCGCCCCCGCGCGCCTCACCGACCCGGCGAACGACGCCACGAGCGCTTCTGCCTCGCCGAGCGCCCCATCGTCGTCGCCCGCAAGATAGCACTCGACGTTCTCGGGTACGAACGCACGGGCAAGCGAGGGGTCCTTCACCACGATCGGCGCTTCCACAAATCGCAGATCGTTCACCGTAGCAACGGCGGAAAGCTCGCGCGAAAACGAAGGCGTCGAAGCCGAGAGGTCAACGAGCAACGCGCCGGTGCGCGCCCGCTTCACCAGCCCGTCCGTATCGAAGTACGCGTCCTCGAGCGCCCCCGCATGCGTAAAGCAGGTGAACACGACGTCGGCATCGCCCGCGTCGTCCAAGTGCTCCCAGCCCAAGGGCGCAAGCCCCCGTTCAACCGCGTTTCCAACAACCCCAACACCCAAATACGCAAACGTCCCAGCCATGCCAATCCCTTCGCTCTACTTACCGCCCCACATTGTAGACCAACCTCACACCCCACCCCGCACATACAACACACCCCCCGCAAGCAACTCAACCAACAGAAATCGCACTAGATCGAACATCCCGTGCAGAAACGCCCTCCCGCATGCACGAGATTGACGGTTAAGTGCGATTTTCCCCAAGGGGAAAATCCGCGACCAGGCCTTATGCAAGGCGGAGCCGGGAAAGAGGCCCGGAAAATCGCACTAGATCGAACATCCCGTGCACGGACCGGCCCCCGAATGCACCAGATCGACGGTCAAGTGCGATTCCCTGCACGAGATTCACGGTTAAGTGCGAT
>CACWWI010000082.1 GCA_902764575.1 uncultured Coriobacteriaceae bacterium | reverse complement strand
ACGGTCTGGAGACAGGCGGACAAGTATGGTGTTCCAAAGATTGCCTATGTAAACAAAATGGACCGGGTCGGAGCTGATTTCCTTTCCTGCGTGGATGAAATCAAGGCTAAACTCGGTGCCAATGCAGTTCCCGTATGCCTCCCTATCGGAGCAGAGGACCAATTCGAAGGTATCGTTGACCTTATCACTATGAAGGCTATCTATTATGATTCCGGCGAAGAACTCGTCAACTACGATTCTTGCCATATATTCCCTCTCGTCTTTCCTTGGGAAATCAAACCCCGATAGCATACCCCTACTGTGTGTCGGTTTCGTAAACTCATCGAGCAACGGTAGGAGCAATGTTGCCGCTGTTCACGCAATCTCCTCGCCCCTGAGCACGCCGCGTGCGGCTGCGCGCTCTCAAGAGCCGACTGCGGTGCGCACGGATTCCGCCCTGTCCGCCATCGAGCCGAGCTGGGCCTCGTATTCTTGCATGCGCCTGGCGAAGGCGTCGGCCTTGTCGGTATCGCCCGCCACCCGGTAGGCATGCTCAAGCACGGCCTGCTCGTAGTAGAACGCCAGCGCCCGGTACTCCTCCACCTCGGCGGTATAGCGGGCCTTCTTGCTCATGTCTTGGATCGCCGTGTCGTAGAGCATGCCGTAGCGCCCGCTCACGGCAGCGTAGCGATAATCGCGCGCACTGTAGTCCGCCGCGTACCCCTGCGCGGCGTCGTTGATTCGGTAGGCCGCTGCGGCGAACAAGACAGCGACCACGACCGCGAGGACGATCACGACCACCATCAGCGGGGATTGCCTTTTCCTGGCCGCCTGCTTCACGATGCGATGCCCTCCTCGATCAGCTGGGCGAGCCGATAAACCGACATGTTGGGGATATTGCGCATATCGTCGTCGGTAAGTCCGAAATACGTTTTCCCGATCACTGCCGTGCGCTCGCGAATGTCATCGACGTAGGCGCGCGTCCATCGGGGGAAGCTCTCCTCGGGATCGTACGAGAACTGCTGCTCTAACATGTAGATGCGGTTGAAACTCCCCGCGAGGTATACACAGGTATCGTGCACGTGATCGGGCTTGAACGCCCATTCGTCGGGGTCGTTTAGGGCTGCCACGTCTTCCAGGATCTGGGCGTACGCATCGGCAGCCGTCTTCACGGCATGGTACGAGCGGTTGCTGCTCATGTTGATGTCGTTGGCGTTGAAGTAGCCCGCGAACTTCCCGTACTCACCCTGCTCGAGGTACGCGTCGAGCGTCTGCGCGTGCTCGGCCATATCGCGCTCGACGTTTCCCTCGCGAATCGAATAGCCGATATCCCACGCAACCGCATTCAGCCCTATTGCGACCACCAGGGCAACGAGCAGCACTACGAGGATGACGAGCCAGCTGCCGTGACGCTGCATGAGCGACGTGTTCTCCAGCACCTCGTCCTGGGTGCGCTCGTATTCCATGCGGTAGCGCGCCATGTCGTACTGGTGCTGCCGTGCCAGGTCGTTGGGCTTGCCGCAGTAAGGGCACGCCGCATCCTCAAGCCCCATCGGCGCGCCGCAGCTCGGGCACTTCATACCACACCCCTACCATTCCAAGATACGCGCAGCGATCAGGAGCGCGGCGATCGCCACGACGACGATCACGACGACCCGCACGACGAGCGCGGCGTTGCGCTGCAGGTCGCTCTTCAGGCTGTTCCGCACGTTGTCGTCGAGCTGGTCGGTGGCATCCCTCAGATTCTCGAGCCCGTTCATGTACGCGCGCTCCGCACCGCTGGGGTTGATCGCGCCACAATACGGGCACCGGGCCTCCTCACCTGCGAAGGTCGCCCCGCAATTGGAACATACTTCCTGCATGCACCTACCCACTTGAACCCGTCAACCACTACATGCATAGGATAGGCCATTGTCGCGGCCCCTGTGCGCGCGAGTTGAAAATGCCCGGCGGTTCGCGCGTCTACGCCCCGCTACTCCCACGGGTTCTTTACGTAGCTCTCAACGACATAGGCAGCATGCGGCCTGGAGACGGCTGCTTTGGAAGGGACGGTCGTGCACACGAGGGGGAGCCCCGACAGCTCGGCGAGCGCTTCGGCGTATTCGACGCCTTGTTCGATGGCGCTCTGGGTCGTTGCATCCTTGAGGTGCGAGTTGTTCACGATGGCCGTCGCCTGCAGATGCGAGGCGAACTCGATCTCGCGTAGGTTCTCGAGGGCGTCTACGGGATCCTGCACGAGGTTGCGGAAGCGGTTTGCAACGTAGAGCATCGCATAATCGCGGGCGGCGATGCTGCGCGCGAAACGGCCGAGCGCGGTGGCGCCCACGTCGTCGCCGCCGGCATCGACGATGACGTAGGACCCCTCGTCGGCATCCTGGATGGTCGGCGTGATGCGCCCCGTGAGGCTGGGAACGTCAAGACTCGTCCCCGCCTCGGAAAACACGGGCGCGACGAGGCCGATGCCATGGCCCTCGAGAAGCGCGCGCTGCTCGGTCGCGCGGAAATACGGGTTCACGACGTCGAGGTCGATCACCGTCACCTGCGCACCCTCCGCCGCCAGGTCGATGGCCAGGTTCACGGAGAAGTTGGTCTTCCCCGCCCCGTAGTGGCCCACCACGACCGTGATCGGCCGCAGGGCATCTCTCAACCCAGAAGGAATCGCCATACGACCAGTCCCTACACCAGCCCGTCGACGTTCTTGGCCTCGTCGTTCTGGCGAATAGCCACGCGGCGGATCTTCCCGTTGACGGTGCGCGGAAGCTCGTCGACGTAGTCGATGATGCGTGGGTACTTGTACGGCGCCGTCTTCCTCTTCACCCACTTCTGGAGCTCGCGGGTGAGTTCGTCGTTGCCCTTGAATCCGGGTGCCAGAACGATCGTCGCCTTCACGGCCTTGCCGCGCACAGGGTCGGGCACGCCGGTGACGGCGCATTCGCGCACCGCGTCGTGCTCGAGCAGCACGCTCTCGATCTCGAAGGGGCCGATGCGGTAGCCGCTCGACTTGATCACGTCGTCGTTGCGGCCGACGTACCACAGGTAGCCGTCCTCGTCGCACCAGGCCGTGTCGCCGGTGTGGTACCAGCCGTCGTAGATGGCCTCGTCGGTCTTCTCGGGATTGCGGTAGTACTCCATCATGATGCCGGCGGGATGCCCGTCCATCTTGATGCAGATCTCGCCCGTCTCGCCCGTGTTGCACCGACTGCCGTCGTCGCGCTGCACTTCGAGCGTGTACAGCGGGACAGGCTTGCCCATCGAGCCCGAACGCGGCGTCGTGTTCGTGAGGTTGCCGATGGTGAGCGGGGTCTCGGTCTGGCCGAAGCCCTCGAAGATCGTGAGACCCGTCTGCGCCTTCCACCAGTCGAAGATGTCGGGGTTGAGGGCCTCGCCCGCCGTCGTAGAGTATTCGAGCGAGCTGAGGTCGAACTGCTCGAAGTCTTCCTGCATCATGAGGCGGTACATTGTCGGGGGGCAGCACAACGTCGTGATCTGGTACTTCTTGATCATACCCAGGATCTCGGCGGCTTTGAAGCGGTCGAAGTCGTACGTGAACACGCACGCCTCCATCATCCACTGGCCGTAGTACTTGCCCCACACCGCTTTGCCCCAGCCGGTATCGGCGATAGTGAAGTGGATGCCGTCGGGGCGCACGTTGTGCCAGTGCTTGGCGGTCATCAGGTGGCCGACGGCGTACGTGGAATCGTGCAGGACCATCTTGGGATTGCCCGACGTGCCGCTGCTGAAGTACATGAGCATGGGCTCGAACACGTTCGTCTCCACGCGCTCGAACGCGTCGCCTGCCGCACGCACCTCGCTGTTGAAGTCGATCCAGCCGTCGCGCTCGATCGGGGCGCCGCAGATGCCCTGCTCGCCCGAAAGCTCGGCCCCGATAGGCCCGTCGGCGATGGGGTTGCCTTCGTCGTCGAGGGGGGCAAGCCCGCCGCCCGCGCCGTTCACGAGGAAGAACTTCTCGACGGTGGGGCACTCGTAGGTGGTCATCGTCGACTCCACGATGTTCGCGATATCACCCACCGACGTGGCGATGATGGCCTTGATCGATGCGCCGTTCAGACGGTACTCCAGGTCGTGCTCCTTGAGCATGAACGTCGCCGGCACCATGACGCACCCCAGCTTGTTGAGCGCGAGCGCCGTGAACCAGAACTGGTAGTGGCGCCTTAGGATGACCATGACGAAATCGCCCTTGCCGAGGCCGTGGGCCGCCAACATGTTCGCCGTCTTGTCGGACCAGCGCTTCATGTCCGCGAACGTGAACACGTGCTCCTCGCCCTCGGGATTGCACCAGACCATGGCGCGGCGGTCGGGGTCGTTCTCGGCTATGTCGTCGACGATGTCGTAGGCGAAGTTGAACGTGTCGGGATAATGCACGGAGTACGTCTGGAGCACACCGTGCTCGTCATACGTCTCGTCGACGTATCGCAGGTTTATGTTTCTCATCTTGTTCCCTCGTGAAGTCGAAATACCAGCAGATTACCGTGGTTGTGGGCGTTACGCGGGGTTCGCGCAACGCCTAGATAATCTCGCTGCCCTCGGGCCTCATCACGATGGCGAGGAACACGCAGGGCTCGCCGCCGATGGCGATCATGCCGTGGCCGCGGCCCGAATCGTACATGAGCGTGTCGCCGGGGCCGAGCTCCTCTACGTGGTTCTCGTAGGCGAAGCGCAGGTGGCCGCTGATGATGAAGTCGAGCTCCATGCCCTTGTGATAGGAGAGGTGGATGGGCTTGTCCTGCTCCTCCTCGAGGTAGGGAGCGGTTACGACGAACGGCTCGGCGAGCTTGTTCTGCAGGTTCGGGGCCTTGTGCAGGTATTCGAACCCGGCACGGCGCTTGATCGACAGGCCGTCGCCCTTGCGCACGAGCGAGTAGCCCTTCAGGTGGGGCGTCTCGCCGGTGAGGAGCTCGATGACGTCGACGCCGAGCACCTTCGCGCACTTGTACAGGAACGTGAAGGAGAGGTCTTGCTCCCCCGATTCCTGGGCGGCGTATTCCGCCACCGTGCGGCCCGTTGCCTCGGCCATCTCCTGCATCGTGAGGTCGCAGTCCTCGCGGAGCAGGCGTATGCGTTGTGCGACTTCTTTGATGTTCGGGTCTTCCATGGTCACCTCTCGTGGTTGAATCGTAGTTGCATCAAATTACGATTCTTTCGGCTAGCATATCTCGCGAATCGCCAGTTTTAACAATCCTGCTACATTGTACGCCGCGGCCGCACGGACTCGAATCGATCTCCTGGACCGGTTACGCCTTGCGGACGAAGCGGGCGGCGAAGTGCGCATCGGGGCCGCCGGGCTCCTGTTGGGTTGCCAGGCACGCCTTCCCGTTGATGGGCGCGAGCGCGAACTCCTTGCCCTCTTCGCTCTCGAGGAAGGCCTTCACCACGCCGTTGTTCTCCTCGTAGGTCACCGTGCAGGTGGCGTAGACAATCGAGCCGCCCGGCTTCACGTGGCCAGCAGCTGATTTCAGGAGCGCGAGGCCCGTATCGGCGAGCTCGGTGATGTGCTCGGGCGTGATGCGCCAGCGGATCTCGTGATGGCGGCGCAGCGTGCCCAACCCCGAGCAGGGGGCGTCGATGAAGATCGTGCTGAACTCCTGGCCCGGCATGACGGAGTCGAGCCTGGTCGCGTTTCCGGTCACGATCTGCTCGAGGCGCACGCCGTAGTCGCGCGCGCGGTCGCGCAGCAAATCGGACTTGAAGGCGTGGCTGTCCATCGACGTGAGCGACACCTGGTCGCCGAACCGGCGCTGCGCGATGGACTGCAGCATGATGGTCTTGGTGCCGCGGCCGGCCCCCACTTCGAGGACCGAGTCGGGCGCATCGCCTTCGAGGACGGATGCAGCGACCGCCTGGGCGGCCGCGTCGGAGACGAGTATCTTCCCCTGCTGGAACAAGCGGTGCACGCGCCCGTCGGCGAGGATGCGGGCGTTGGGAACGCGGTAGCAACCGGGAACGTCAATCCCCTCAATGCTCACAGGCTCGAGCGGCGATTCCATATCCGCGAAGAGGTCGACGACTTCGGCGTCCGTCGCCTGCAAGGCGTTCACGTGGATGTAGACGGGAGCCTGCTCGTTGGCCGAGCGCATGAGCTCGATGGCAGCGGCCGATCCCATGTCCTCGATGAGGCGGCGCGCAAGCCACGCGGGGAACGCATAGGTGAGCGCCAGCGCCTCGAGACTGGCCGTGGGGTCGCCGAACGGGAACGACTCGGATGCGACCAGCACGCGGTGCAGCACGGCGTTTGCCAGGCCGGCGGCGCTCGGCGCTATGGCGCGCACGAGCTCGACGCCCTGGTCGAGCGCTGCATGGGGCGCCTTGCGCAGGTAGATGATCTCGTAGGTGGAAATGCGCATCGCATCGCGCACGTCGGGCTTTATGTCGCGCGGGCTCGCCAGGCAGCGGTTGAGCACCTCGTCGAGCGCTCCCGACGTGCTCACCACGCCCAAGGTGAGCAACGTGGCGAAGGCGCGGTCCTGCTTGGAGATGGTGGAGCGGTCGATGGTGGCCTCGATCACCTCTTGGGCGAACGCGTCGCGTTGCCGCACCTGACGCGTGGCATAGAGCGCGGCCAGCCTGCCCGGGCTCGCGTCGGAGCGCTCGAACTGGTCGCGGAAGTCGGTGATCTTCACCGTCCTCTTCGCCTTGAGGTTCGGGTCCTGCTCCGCCAGCGCGTCGGCCTTGCGGCGCAGCAGTTCCTCCGAGCGCGAGATGGAGCGCGGCTTGCGCTTGGGGTCCTTGTCGCGCGGGTCGAGCTCGCCGCGGTATACGGGCTTGTCGTCGTCCACGAGGTGCGCGACCTTCTTCTGGTCGAACGACTTCTTCGACTTCACCTTGCGCTCGCGGTTCGGCGTCCATTTGCGCTTTTCGCCGCGCTGCTTACCCTGGCCGTCTCGGGTGGATTCCGGCCTCATCTCATCGGTCATGCTCTCCCCCACCTCAACGTCGCGTTCTTCACTCCCTGGATACCCGCGGCAAACGACCGCGCGTCCATGCTCTTCTTGCCCTGCGGCTTGAGCGTGTCGATTTCGAAGGCGCCCTCCGAAGCGCGCGCGATCAGCCGCTTGGAACGGAACACCGCCTCGCCCGGGGCGAGGGCTTCGCAGAGCTCCTTTGCGAGGTCGTCGTCAACCTCGTGCGCCCTTTCCAAGGTGACCTTCCGCTGCGCCAGCTCCATGTGCGCAGGATGCGCGTCGTCGGATGCCCGCACTTTCGCGCAAACGGCGCCCGCGCTCTCGGACGGGTCGAGGTCGAGCTCGCCCTTTCCGATCTTCGCTGCATACGTTACGCCCGCTTCGGGCTGCTCCGTCCATGCAAGCGAGCCGTCCTGCGCTTCATCGAGCGCCTCGAGCAGAAGCTCCGACCCGCGGGCTGCCAAATCGGATTCGAGATCTGCAAGGTACACGCCGTCGAGGGGCACCTCGGCGCGCTTGCAGTACGCGCCCGTGTCGAGGCCCTCCTCCATGCGCATGATGCTCACGCCCGTCGTCTTATCGCCTGCTAGGATCGCGCGCTGCATGGGAGCTGCGCCGCGCCAGCGCGGCAGGAGCGACGTGTGCACGTTGAAGCACCCGTATCGGGGCAGGTCGAGGATGCTCGTCGGAAGAATCGACCCGTAAGCGACCACGCAGATGGCATCTGGTTCGAGCGCGCGCAGGTTCTCGAGCACTGCCTCGTCGCGCAGCGTGGCCGCGGTGAACGCGGGTATCCCCCGCTCCACAGCCAGCTGCTTGACCGGCGATGCCATGAGCCTCTTGCCACGCCCCCTCACAGCATCGGGGCGCGTGTAGGCGCCCACGACGTCGTGATGATCCGCAATGTTGGACATGACCGTCGCGGCGAGGTCGGGCGTGCCCATGAACACGATTCTCATCAGCGAACCTTCGGGGTACTGGGAACAGACGTCTCGCCTGGCTTCGCTCCTGCACGGCGAGCTTCTTCGTATTCCTTGAGCGCCTTGATGCGGTCGCGCGGCTTCGCGCTCTCGAAGAGCGTTATGCCGTTCAGATGGTCGATTTCGTGCTGAAGGCAGCGGCCCAGGATGCCGTCGCCCTCGATCTCCCATTCCTCGCCCTTGAGGTCGAAGAACTTCACCTTCGCCCATTCACGGCGCTCGATGGGAACCGAAACGCCCGGGCACGACAGGCATCCCTCGTCTTCCGTGACGAGCTCGCCGTCGAGTTCGAGGATTTCGGGATTCACCAGCACGAGGGGATCGCGCACGTCTTCGGGTGACACGTCGATCACGATAAGGCGCTTGAGCACGCCTACCTGCGGTGCGGCAATGCCGACGCCGTCGTTGGCGTACATTGCCTTCTCCATCTGCTTTGCCAGTTTCTTGAGGCCTTTGTCGCTTAGGTCGCACGGTTCGCACACCTGGTTCAGGAGCGGATCCGGCGACGTTATGATCTTGAGCATGCGCACTTCCTTCTGCGGTTTTCAAGTGTTGAACTGGTCCAGTATAGCCTCTGGGATGCGGGGGGTGAACAGGACGCACGGTATCAACTCAAATCGGCGCGTCTGTCCCCCTGTCCGCCCCCGTTTGCGGCCGGGAGGCGGGTGGCGCCAGGAGGGAGCTTGGCCTTCGGCTCGGTTTGCCGCTCTGCTCCACCTGCCCACCTGTCCGCCTGCGTGACCGCGGGGCGGGCGTCCGCCT
>CACWWI010000081.1 GCA_902764575.1 uncultured Coriobacteriaceae bacterium | reverse complement strand
TCCTCTGCTATCTCGTTCACGGTTTTTCGCGGCACGTCGATGAATGTAATCACGATCGTGGTCTCTTCCGTGTATTCGCCGTTGTCGTGGACGTAGCCGCCGGCCATGATGTTGAACGAAAACGGCGTGCCGTATTGAGCGCAAACGCGCTTCATGATCGAAACATATCGGTCGGTGTCGAATCGCTGTTCTTTCGTGTCGCCGTCGTTGAGGCCGATGTAGACCTGCGTTCGGGTGGATTTCGCTCGGACTGCGCTGATTGTCACCTTCACGGCCTGCCGAGCAGTTTGAAGAGCTTTTTTGTGGGGCGGATGAGTGGGTTTTGCCGCATCGTCTTATCCAATCTTGTAGTGGGCGGCATACGCTTTTGCTATGCCTGCCTCCGCGGCAAGAAGCTCGTAGCACCCCTCTCGCAGAGGTGATCCGCTCGATATACATGATTGTCCAAATTTCCCAAAGATGGAGTCGGGTCCGGAATTGAGCACATCATGGACAGATAACCCACGCCCTGGGACGGGCGGCTTTCATGGAAAAAGACAGCGCCCTTTATGAGGCCCCGAGCTTACTTGTTTTCGAAAAACGCCACGGCGATGGCGCCGGGTCCGGAATGCGACCCGATGACCGGGCCGAGCATGCTGACCGGCGGCTCCCCGTGCCATTCGGCGTGGAGGTCGTCATTTTCTTCCCAGTAGCGATCCCCCTATGCTCCACCAAAAAGACCAGGTCAACCATTGTTTCGGTTGACCTGTTTTTCTTAAGTACGCTGATTTCGCGTGTGAACAAACCGAAAGAGTCATGAGCGGCCTCGCCTCTTCTGTAAAATGGGAACGCAATCGCTGACGGGCGAAGGGCGAAGGGCCCGCCAAGAGACGAATGGGAAGGCCATCATGGAACACGCAAAGTCGCACTTGGTCTATAGAATGCATGAGCTCATAGCCGCATTCGCCATAACCTGCATGCTCGTGCTTGCCGGATGCGGCCAGACGCCAGCAGATTCTTCTCATGCGAACGCAGAGTCAGGCGTCGCTGAGAACGCTGCCATATGGCAACCGTCAAAGGGGGAACTCGCGCGGCTCGACAAGGACGGTTACCTGTACTATCTCGACTACGCGAAGGACTACTACTCCGACGAGGTCGTGAAGGAGCTCGAGGATGCCGGCAAAACCAAGCCCGCTTGCTCGGCGTTCTTCACCCACACGTTAGACGGCGATCCGCTCACCTGCCGCAACTATGATAAGTTGCATCGAGTGTCGGACGAGGACCCAACGCCTACGGGGCTCAACGTGGTCCTGCATTGCGCGCTGCCCGGAAAATACGAGTCCATTGCTGTGGGCGACGCCGTCTACTGCGGCGATGACAACCCGCTGCTCACGCGCGGGGGCCCCGACATGGAGGGCTTCAGCGTGGACTTGCTGGACACCATCCCCTACCAGTGCATGGACGGCATGAACGAGAAGGGCCTGGTAGTATCCGTCCTCATGGTTGACATAAAGGAAGGCGACGAACCGGCGAGGATGGTTGCGGGGGCGTCTATCATGCTGCGCAGGCTGCTCGATGATTGCGCAGACGTCGATGCGGCCATCGCCTACGTGAACAGCTGCGACCTCAAGCCCTCCGACTGGCAGAGCTGCCATCTGTTCGTGACCGACGCCGCTGGCAATAGTGCCGTCATCGAGAGCCGCAACGGCGAGGTGTCGGTAGTCAAGACCGACGTGGTGACCAATTTCTACGTGGGAAGCGATGACGCGGCCGATTCGTATCGAAATGGCAAGCTGCGCGAAGAAGCCGTCAAGTTGGTAGACGAGAACGGCGAGCCGCGCTACCGATTCGGCTACGGTCACGGCTACCATCGTTTCACGACGCTGGCAAGCCAGCTCGAGATGTATCGCGACACGAATTCGGACACGTACCGCACGCAGATGACCGAAGCTGAGGCACTCGTCATGTTGCAGAGCGTTGTGCAGAACGAACGGACGGCGGCTACTGGTACGTCCTGGACGCAGTTTAGTACTCTGTACCGCAACGCTGCAAAAACGTTCTCGGTCTACCCTTTCCAGAACTGGCAGACGGCATACACCTTCAACACCAGCGGCGACAGGTTGTCTTAGCGGGCTGAGAATCGGATGGGGCGATTGCGCGCCCAATACTTTGCCCTTATAGCAAGTCAAGCGATTCGCGGGGAAGCAAAAATGACCACGAGCGCAAGCCGCAAACGTACGGCCCCTCTGACGGATTGATCCTACTCACGCTCCAGCGTTCGCGGCTTCCCATAGCGAGAAGAAATGCCGCGCATCCCCTGTTGTGAAATAGTCGGACCAGGATTGCAGAGCTCCCCTGTCCATGACTTCGAGCCGTTCAAGAATATGTTTCGTCCAGTGAACGGACCCTGTCGCCCCAGCTGTTATCAGGCCGCCGTCGGAAACCGCTGGAACGTCTTCGAAGCATGCAGTCCCCTTGTACGTCGGCGCGAACATCTCCAGAAAACCTTTCCCATTGCTGGTGTGCCGCCGGGTATCCAACAAGCCGGCTTGCGCAAGGGCAACGGTGGCGCCGCAGATTGCAGCGACGGTTCCCCCAGCCTGCAAGAGCTCGCCAGCCTTGGCGATAACCGAAGCATGCTTCGGTTCAGACCATGTGTCCGCACCGGGAAGCAGCAAAAGGGAGTCTTCATTAACGGCGATTTCGTCGACAACGGCATCCGGCGTCATTGAGATTCCACCCATGGAAACCACGGGCTCAAGCGACGCCCCCACATGCACGAGTTTCACCTCGGGCGCACCCGCCTTGAAGAAGCGACGGGAATTCAACTCCGCAAGCACGTGGCCCAACTCCCAATCGGCCAGCGTATCGAGAATGTAAACGTAAACTGTTTTCATAGCAGCCCTTCGTCTCGTAAGCCTCTACTTGATAAGGGGACGATACCCAACTATTCTTGACACGTAATGTCAAGAATAGTTGGGTATTTTGAAATAGCGTCGATTTCTGCTGATGCCGCGAAAGGAGCAGCATGAGGGCCGACCGCCTACTGGGCATAACCTTGATTCTGCTCGAGAAAGAGCGCGTGAGCGCGAGCTATCTCGCGAAAACGTTCGAGGTGTCCACGCGCACCATCTACCGCGACGTGGAATCGCTTTCCATGGCAGGGGTGCCGGTGTTCTCCACGCCGGGAGTCGGAGGCGGCATACGAATCATGCCCGGCTTCAAACTCGAAAGAGGCATGTTCACCAATGACGACCTTTCAACAATGATCATGGCCTTGGCCGGCTTGAAAGACATAGTGAGCCAGGACGTTTTGGCGAGTGTAGAAGCGAAGTTGCGGTCCCTTATCCCCGCCCAACATGCCCCATATGTGCAGCTCAAAGCCAATTGCGTTCGAATCGACAGATCCCCGTGGATCTGCAACCGCGATTTCGACGACTACCTTGCCCTCATCCGCGAAGCTCTGAACAACCGCAACCCCGTGCGCATTACATACGTCAACCTTCGCGGGGAAGAAAGCCGGCGCGTCGTGGAGCCGCACCAAATCGTCTTCAAGAACGGTGCCCCCTACGTCTATGGCTGGTGCAGGAAACGACGGGCGTTTCGCCTGTTCAAGCTCTCGCGTATCTTGGATCTGCAGGTGATGGGCGAAACCTTCGATTTTCGGGAGATGCCAGCAGCTGAGCTCGACGGCACCCCCTACGCACAGGAGCTTCAGGAAACGATAAGCCTGCGCATCAGGCGGTCTCTCGCCGAACGCGTGCTGGACTACTGTCCTTATGAGCGCTTCGCGCCCGATGGCGACGACCATTACCTGGTCAGCTTCCCCTTCATCGACCGCGATTACTATTACGACTTGCTCCTGTTCTTCGGCGAAGATTGCGAGGTGCTGGAACCGCCTTCCGTTCGAAAGAAGATGGCGGGCAAGCTCGAGCGGCTCTCGAAACGATATGCCGAAGCGAGTTCTACGCGCAATCTGAGTGGATGCACTTAGAACTGCCTCTCTGTTTCTCCCAAAGTGCTAAAGCGGTTCGACGCAGCGCCATGCTGATGACAGCCATGATGGCCGCTGCATTCATCCCAGTTGCCTCGTTTGCTGCAGAGGAAGCGCGAGGTTAATCGCGGCTGAACGAGAAGGCCGATTTGGCCGCAGCCACCGTCGATTTCACGGCGTCGGCAGCTGAGGTTGCAACCGAAGAGGCCACGGTGCTGCCGGCTTGCTTCATCGCGTCGGTCACGGTTTGCATAAAGCCACTTGTGCGCATGAGTGCGAGCGCTTCGCGGTAGGACGTGCGACGGAGCTGCGCCATGCGCGCCGGACCGTCTTCGGCGGTGAGGTAGCGCTTGGTGATGACACCCACGCGGAAGACGAGAAACGCGCTGACGAACCCCTCGGCAGTCGCGCCGAGCACGATGCCGCCCGCGCGTGCGCCGGCGCCGCCGCCCATGAGCTGTCCAAGAAGGTCGCTCAGGTCGGAATCCTCGATTCCCCCGATGACGAGAGCGCTAATCATGACGCGCGTGTACAGGCGCGCAAGCCCCAGGTTCGTCGGCCTGAAGCCGCATATCTCGACGATCTCGCGCACGAGGTCGAGGCACAGCGACGCCATCGTGACCATGCTGATGATCGGCGAACGGGCCACGGCCGACACGAAGAACGCCGTGGTGGCCGATTTCTTGGTCGCCTCGTCGATGCGGGGCACGAAATGCGTTTTGAAGAAGTCGATGAGCAGGTCGTCGGCTTCGTCGCCCGCTTGCAGGTAGCCGTTCAACTGCGCGATTTCCTCATCGGTCAGGTCGGCGTTGGCGACGAGGTTGTCGACCAGCATTTGGCACCAGCGACGCTTTGCGTGACCTTGCTCGTCGCGCAGCTGGTAAAGCGAGAAGATCGGCCGTTTCGCGATCTTCACCAATGGGATGACGATGCCGACAACCGCGAGCACGGCGATCAGCCCGTAGAACACCCATCCCAGGGCCGGATGCGCGGCGCCGAGGTGGTCGCCGACGTTCAAGATGCCGCCGAGCATCGTCAGCAGCACGAGCACCACGATGCAGGCGACCATGACGTAGGTTGTCGTCTTGCTTTTCTGCTCTGCCCGTTGTTCTACAACGGTCGTGATTTCGTCGGCCATGACAACTCCTCTCAACGCGAACAGCGCGAAGCTGCGCACATAGTAGCGCCGCCAAGCGGAATCACGCCGATCGAGTGCATAAAGTTGCGCATTTGTAATCGAAGCAATACGCCCGCAAAGAACAAACGAGAGCTTTTCCGGCATGGTCCTCAGCTCTCAGCTCCCGGTACGCATGAAATGAAGGGGTTGTGAAATCGGGCACTCAGATGAGGCTCGAAACCGAACCCGGTGCTATCATGCTTCTCGGTCCTGGGTTCGCCCAGGACCACCATTTTTTTCAGGGAAATCCAGCTGTGATCAGGCTGGATTTTTTTCGCCCTCGGCGTCTTCTCTTGTGATGGACCCCATGCTCTTCAGCAGCTCTTTCTCTTTGTACATGCGGACGTCAGCGCGTTCGAATACATCGTGGAAGCTGGCGTCGTCTCCAGGCCTGTAATTGGCAAGGCCGCCCGAGACAACAACATCTTTGCTGCCAATGTGCTTTACGGAACGATCGTGGAGCTCCTGCAAGAGCTCCTTGCGGGCGAGGTAGTCGCGCCCCCTGAGGATGGCCACGAACTCGTCGCCTCCAACCCTGTACACCGGGCTGTGCTGGAAGATATCGCAGACCATCTTGCTCGCGCTCAAAATGTACTCGTCGCCCGCTTTGTGGCCAAGGGTGTCGTTAATCACCTTCAAGCCGTTCACGTCGCAGACAGCGACGGCAAACTCGCCCGCCGCCTCCTCGTCGATGGCCGTATCGATTTCCTCCTGGTCCAAAAGGAAAGCGTGCTTGCTCTTGACGCCGGTCATGGGGTCGGTGAAGGCAATGGTGTGAGCTTCGTCGCGCTCCTCGAGGGCCTTCCTCTCCCATTTCTGCATCGAGCGGTAATTCACGAGCATGACGGCGAGGGACACCCCGAAGAGCCCCATGATGACCAACACGCTGGTGTTGTCTGCATCGTGGAGCCGCTTGCTCTGCACCTCCAGGAACTCTTCCGTTCCCATCGCAAGCGTTTCGCTGTCCGCCGTACCGTCGACGTAGTGGTGAATGTCTTCTAGGACGACATCTTCCCTGGCCTCGTTCACCCGCTCCGCCAAGGTCATCGACATGACGATGATGAAGGCGAGCAGGGCGATCCACACGATGATCGCCTTGCCGAACGTTCTGGCATGGTCTTTCCGGATAACCCAGTTGAAGAAGATCAGGCCGAGAATCGACCACGCGATCATGAGGGCGTAGGTTTCCGTTTCGATGGTGTGGTCGGAAAACGCGCCGGGGAATAGCAAGAACACCATAAAGGCAATCATTATGGGTATGCAGATGCCGCTGAGGATGCGGTCCTTTCTGCTCTTGGCGCCCTCTTGCCCCGACGCTTTGAAGACGGCCAGGGACGCAAAGCCGTAGAGAATGACGGCGCCCATAGTGGTGGCGTCCACGATCCAGCCGATGGTCGTCCTTCCCAAAAACGGAATGGGCAAGGAAACAACAACCGCCAAGAGGATGGCGTTGACCGGGATTTGTTTGTCACTAAGACGGGCGAAACGCTCGGGGAGGATGCCGTCCTGCGCCACGGAGTAGCACAAGCGGCTGACGGCGCGCAGCATGCCGATGAGACTGGTGATCACGAGCGATGCGAGGGAAGCCATGAGGATGAAGACACCGGCATCGCCGAGGTAGTAATGGGCGGCATAGAAGGCGGGCAGCCCCGCGATTCCCTCGAACTCGTCCAAGCGGCTGATGTAGTCCAGCCAGCTGGAGCAGCCCTCCGGGTAAGCGGTGATGCTCAGCAAGATGACGAAGATGTAGAGGGCCGTGGTGACGATAAGGGAGAGCACGAGAACGCGGAACATGTTGGAGTGCTTGAACCGGTATTCCGCAGCGGAATGGGACACGCTCTCGAAGCCGATGAAGGCCCAAGGCGACAGGAACGCGATGCGCACGACCTGCTGGAACTCGCCCTTGTCGGGCACGAAGGCCGGCTCCATCGACATGCCGGTGCTGCCATGGCCCAGCATCGCGGCGGCGAAGCAAAGCGTTATCCCGACGGTGAAGACCAGCACCAGCACCACCATGCTGCGGGCTGTGGCCTTCTTGCTCTTCATGCACAAAAGCGCGATGAGGCCGATGACGAGCAGCGTCACCAGGGCCTCTCCCAGGTAAACATCGTAACCGAATATCGTGTAGAGGTAGCCGAACTTGAAGAACCCTTGCAGGAAGTACCGCGAGAACAGCGGGACGCTCGTGGCGTTTGCCCAGAAGATGGCGATGTACACCAAGAACATGAACCATGCCACCAGGAAGGCGCGGTCGTAGCCGAAAATGTATTTCACATAGTTGTACAGACCGCCCGTACCGGGATACCGGTTGGCCAGGAAGTGGTAGTGGCTGGCCACCATCAGCATCATGGCGAACCCGATCAGCAAGCCGAGGATCGACCCGAGCGGCCCCGCCTGCGCGAGGTACGTCCTGCCGGTAACGACCAGGGATCCCCAGCCGATGGCAGACCCTACGGACAGGGCCCAAACCGCCAACGGCGACAGATAGGGCTGCAGCTTCCCTGAATTGCCCGTGGTAGATGGTGCTTCTTTCACAGGAGATCCCCTCTGCGGAAACGTGCCGCTGTTCCTCTTCCTCTCAAGCACCATTATCCCAAAACCCCAGGCAAAAAGGACAAGTGGGCATCATTTATGCCCTACCTGCCTTCCTGCCGAACGTTGACTAGGCGATCACGACGTGAAGCGCTCCGGAGCTATCCAGATATTGCCGCGAGATCACGTTCTCCAGAATCTGCCTTGACACGTCATCGGCGGCTGAGTTGATCTCATCGACGCTCACGCCTGCGGCAAAGAGCTCCGGCATGTCGACGATCAAGTCGGCTTCTTCGCCCCCTTCGCCTACGGACAGCTCGTACGCGATATGCGGGTCGGTGAGCCCATGCTCTTGCGCCAAGGGGATGAGGAGGGACGACGTGACCTCCTCGAGCACGAGCTGGCATGCGAGTGTGATGTGATGCCCGAGGAACTGGCGCGCGCAGAACGCCTGGAGCGACGACAGCATGGCGGGGTAGTCGTAGTCGATGCTGCGAATCTCCCAGTTCCAATTGCGCACCCGGAAGATGAAGTCGCGCGTTTCCTTGCGCTGGGGGTTTTCGAATATCTGCTTCGGCGTGCCCGATTCCCAAAGCTCGCCCTGGTCCATATAGAACACGCGGCTGCTCGCGTCGCGGGCGAAGCGCATCTCGTGCGTGACGACGAGCATCGTGAGGCCCCGCTCGGCGAGGTTCGTGATGACGGAGAGCACCTCGGATACCATCTGCGGATCCAGCGCGCTCGTAGGCTCGTCGAACAGCAAGATCTTGGGATTCATGGCCAAGCCGCGGGCGATGGCCACGCGCTGGCGCTGCCCGCCGGAAAGCTCGTGCGGCCAGCTGAGCGCCTTGTCCCTCAACCCGACCAGCTTCAGCAGCTCCAGCGCCTGGTCGTAGGCCTCCTGCTTGGACATGCCCAGCAGGTCCATGGGCGCCATCATGAGGTTCTCCACGACGAGCTTGTGGTTGAACAGGGCGTAGTTCTGGAACACCATGCCCATCTTCTGGCGCATTTTCGGCAG
>CACWWI010000080.1 GCA_902764575.1 uncultured Coriobacteriaceae bacterium | reverse complement strand
CCCGGTTCCGCTGGAGACCGAAACGCTTCGGTCTCGTCGCTGAAGAAGCGCTGCAGCATCGCTTACGGCAGCTCCACGATAAGGGATTCGTACGGACGCAGGTCGTACGTCAGGCGGTACTCGCGCCCGTCGCATTCCTCGCGCGTCGCCTCGAGCACGGGCGCGCCCGCCTCGTCGGGGCCGCCGCCGTTCGGCAGCGAGTCGTAGGTGCTGAACACGCGCCGATAGCTGCCGGGCAGGGGGACGCCAACCGTATAGCCGTCGATCTGCATGGGGGAGAAGTTGCACACGACGAGCACTGCCCCTTCGTAGTTCCACGGGTTGCGGCGGATGTAGCTGATGGTGTTGCGCCAGAAGTCGTTGCGGTTAACCCACTCGAACGTGGCGGGGTCTTGCGAGTCGGAGTACAGCGTGGGATGCGCCTTGTACACGTAGAGCAACCTGCGCACCGTCTCCATGATGTCGCGGTGGCCGAAGTCTTCGGTGAGGTGCCAGTCGATGCTCTCGGTGGCGGACCATTCGCGGTTCTGCGCGAAGTCCTGCCCCATGAAGAGCAGCTTTTTGCCCGGATGCCCGATTTGGTGCGTCAACAGCGTTTTCAGGCAGCCGTACTTCTCCTCCACGCCGCCGGGGGATTTCTCGACGAGCGACTTCTTGCCGTACACCACCTCGTCGTGGGACAGCACGAGCACGTAGTTCTCGGAGAACGCGTAATCGATGGTGTGCACGAGCAGCTCGTGGTGGTGCTGGCGGTAGATCGGGTCGAGCTCGATGTAGCGCAGCGTATCGTTCATCCACCCCATGTTCCACTTGAGGGCGAAGCCCAGTTGGATGCCCAGGTCCTTCGAGGTGACGCCCCATTCCGCCGAAGAGTCCTCGGCGATGAGGTAGCCAGGCGTGAGGCTGGTCACGGCAGCGTTGAGCTGGCGCATGAAGTCGAGGGCCTCGAGGTTCTGGTTGCCGCCGTACATGTTGGGGCGCCATTCGCTCCTGCTGTAGCTGTTGTAGATCATGGCGGCTACGGCGTCGACGCGAAGCGCGTCGACATGGAACTCGCGGATCCAGTAGAACGCGCTCGAGATGAGGAACGAGCGGACCTCCGGCTTGGCGAAGTCGAAGGCCATCGTGCCCCATTCGGGGTATTCGGCGCGCAAGGGATCGGGAGACTCGTAGAGCGGCGTGCCGTCGAAGAACGACAGCGCGAACTCGTCTTTGGGGTAATGCGCCGGCACCCAGTCGAGGATGATGCCGATGCCGCATTGGTGCAGCTTGTCGACGAGATAGCGGAAATCGTCGGGAACGCCATAGCGGCTCGTCGGCGCGAAATAGCCGGTTACCTGGTAACCCCACGACAGGTCGAACGGGTACTCGCAGATGCCCATGAGCTCGACGTGCGTGTAGCCCATGTAGGCGACGTATTCGGCCAGCTGGTCGGCCAGCTGGCGGTAGTTCAGGAAACCGTCCTCGTCGTTCTCGTCCCTAAAGCCCTTCTTCCAAGACCCGAGGTGCACCTCGTAAATGGCCATGGGCTCGTCCAGGACATGCGCGTTTCCGTGCGCTTGCTGGTAGTCGGCATCGCCCCACTCGTATCCCTGGAGGTCGCAGACGATGGACGCGTTGGCTGGGCGCTGCTCGCTGCGGAACGCGAAGGGGTCGGCCTTGTAGCGCTTTACCCCGTCGGCGCCTATCACGACGAAGCGGTAGGCGTCTCCTACTCCCACATGGGGGAGGAAGAGCTCCCAGACGCCGTTGTCGGAGCGCTCCATGAGGTTCTCGTGCTCCCACCCCATGCGGGGCGTGATGACAAAGACGGCCTGGGCGTTCGGCGCCCACACTGCAAAGCGCGTTCCATCGACGCCGAACATCGTGTCGGGGTGCGCTCCGAGCTTCCGGTACGTCTCGTAGTTGGTCCCCTCGTGGAACAGATAGCTGTCGTCGTCGGTGAAGAATCCCATGTTCCCTCCTAGGCCGTCTTGAAAAGCCAATGTCAGAATAGCATATGGGGCAGGCGCTCATTGCCTGTCGGCCCCTATTATGACCTCCGCTTATTCGAAAGTCAGGGCCTTCAGCAAGCGCGTCACGCTTTGCACCTCGGGAGCGTTCTCCGCATTGATGAGGCTAGCCGCAACGAGCGCAGAGGGTATCTTGCGGCTCGTCCTCACTCGGATGAACTCGGCGAGATCCGCTTCGGAGGGGCTGCCGTCGGGGCCCCTTCTGCATTGCCTCATCGCGGTTTTCGAGAAGGTTTTCAGCGCCTTGATCTTTTCCCAGAGCTCCTTTGCCCCAATCGCGCGCACGTATTCGTCTTCGAGGTCGTTGCAAGAAATGAACACGTGATGCGCGGCCAGGTCGGCCAGGTCGGTGGGATCGGCTCCGACACGCGCTGCGATGTCTTCCCGGTTATCTTCGTCGACCAGCTCGAAGAGGGGAATGTTGAAGCCTCCGCTCCCGAAGATGGACTCGACCACCCTCATGTTTCCGCACCCGTCGGTTTCGACGACCACGATGTCGCGCTCGTCTAGGTCGATGCCAAGAACGTCTGCGACCCTGTTGACGATAATCCGGTCGGAGGGCCCTTCGACCGCGACGACGATTCCTGCGGTGAGCGGTTCGAGCCGCCTGCCCACCCACCATCGAACCGTCATGCTCGACTCTTTGTTCAAGAATCCTCGTCTGGGTTGGGTGGCAGAGCCGTCCGCGCGTATAACCACTATCTCGTCCGGCTCGAACGATCCCGCGATGGTGGGGGAATGGGTCACGATGATTTTCTGGGCGGCTACCTGCTTCAACAACTTGGCCAGGCTTCTCTGGCTCGAAGGATGAAGGTGGGCTTCCGGTTCGTCGATGGCCAGGATGTTCGCGCCGTTGGGAAGCGCATCGAAAATAGCCATTGCAGATGACTGGGCGTCCAGGAGCATCCAGCCAATGGAGTCCTGTTGGGCCCGCGTGGGATGCTTGCGGGTTCCGCAGTGCGGGAAGTAATGGGAAACGACGACGTCCTCATCCTGCATGGCGACCTCGAGCCTTACCACGAGCTCGTTGCCCCCTTGCGCATCCACCTCGTCTGCGAACACGGTTAGCTCGTCGGCGCTGAGCTCGTCGAGGGCGGCCTCGATGAGGAGCGGCTTCGTCTTGTCGCGTATGAAGTCCTCCGTTATCGACTCGCATAAGCACTGGCCATCCATATCCAGAAGCATTTCCAAGCACAGCAGCACGGTTGTTTTTCCCGACCCGTTTGGGCCGATGAGAACAAGGTTTTGGCGGACCTCGATTTCGAGGTCCTTTACCCAGTTGCAATTGGAAATGCTCAAACGCTTCAGTTTCATGATGTTGCCTAGCTATCCAGGGCGTTCGCTCCTTTGCGACTATTCGTGCAAGCCGGTAGTCGGCTTATGCCATAGTTTACCAATCAATCGCAGGACATCTTGCGCTTGCCGCCAAAAGAGGGGGCTCCGGTTGCGGAAACGGCGCCTTCGCCGACGCAGCAAGATGCTGCCGTTAAACCAACTTGGCCTGGCGGTCGGCATGCCAGCGGCCGAAGACGTTGTAGAGCCCGTGGAACGCGGGCAAGGACGCGGCTCCGATTACCAGCGCGACGGTCCACATGCTGTCTGTGAAGGGGCTGATCGAGAACAGGTTCGGGAAGAGCGCTGCCCCTCCGACGGTGCCTACGACAACGACCACGAGTAGCGCGATGCGGATGGGGGTGAACGGCATGGACACGCGGAAGATCAAGTTTATGCCGATCCAGGCAGTGAGCAGCACGCAGAGCGTGGAGACCTGCCCATAATCCAAGCCAAAGCCCAGGTATCCCCACAGGTTCACGGCAAGCACAGCCAAGACCACAGCTATCGATCCCGGAAGGGATTTTACGATGACGTTCTCGAGGAAATGCCCCTTGATGCGGTCGCGGTTGGGCTCGAGAGCCAGCACGAACGACGGGATACCGATCGTGAACGCGCTGATGAGCGTCATTTGGATTGGCTGGTAGGGATACTGCCATGGCAGCAGGATGAACAGCACGGCCAGGACCATGGAGAACACGGTCTTCACGAGGAACAGCGACGCAGAGCGCTGTAGGTTGTTGATGGAGCGCCGGCCCTCGGCCACGACCTTGGGCATGCTAGCGAAGTCGTTGTCGACGAGCACGAGCTGCGCTACGTTGCGCGCCGCGTCGGAGCCCGCCGCCATGGCGACCGAGCAGTCGGCCTGCTTCAGCGCCAAGGTGTCGTTCACGCCATCGCCGGTCATGGCCACGGTATGGCCCGCTTGCTGCAGCGCCACGACGAAGGCCTTCTTCTGCTCGGGCTTCACGCGGCCGAATATGGCGTACTCGCCGACCGCCTGCGCGATCTTCTCGTCGGTGTCGAGCGTGGTCGCGTCTACGAATCGGTCGGCATGGGGCACGCCCACCTGTGCAGCGATGCCCGACACGGTGCGCGGATCGTCGCCCGATATAACCTTCACGTCGACGCCCTGCTTGCAGAAGTAGCTGATCGTCTCGGCGGCCGACGAGCGAATCTGGTCGCGGATCATGATGAGCGCGATCGGCTCGGGCGTGCCGACGAGTGTTTCTCCGTCAAAGCCATCGATGCGGGCGAGCACCAAGACACGGGCGCGCTCGGCGCGAGATTCCACCTCGCTGGCGATGGCGGCATAGCCGTCGCCCAGGACGAACTGGCCCGCGCCCATGACGTAGCTCGACGAGCGCTGGGGGTTATTCTGCAGGGTGGCGCCGGACCATTTACGGTCGGACGAGAAGGGCACGTATGCCGCGATGGGCAGCGGCTCGACGTCAAGCGAGGCGCCCCACGTAAGGATGGCGCGACCCGTTTGGTTGACATCGGGGTCGGCACTCGCGATGGACACGAGGGCCGAGACGGCCTCCAATTCCAGATCGCCCTCTTTGGCGCCCTGGTCGTTCGCGAGCACGTGCAGCCCCTCGACCTCCATGGCGCCCGACGTGATGGTGCCCGTCTTGTCGAGGCACAGCGTGTCCACGTGTGCGAGCGTCTCGATGCAGTAGAGCTGCTGCACGAGCACCTGGTGCTGGGACAGGCGGATGACCGCCAGTGCGAGGACGGTCGACGTCAGCAGGATGAGGCCTTCAGGCACCATGCCCACAAGCGCTGCGACCGCTGAGAGGATAGCCTCGTTGAACTCCACGCCGCCGAGCCAGTACATGCTGCCGAACAACAGCAGGCCGACGGGGAAGATGAAGATGCTGACGTACTTGATGATGCTGTCCATCGTCGTCATGATCTCGGAGTTGATTTCCTTTTGCGCCTTGGCTTCAGCCGAGATCTTGGCGGCGTAGTTTTCGGCGCCCACGTGGTCGACGCGCGCGACGACGGTGCCCGAGTTCACGAACGAGCCGCTCATGAGCGTGGAGCCCGGCTCCTTCGGAATGAGGTCGCTCTCGCCGGTCAGCAGGCTCTCGTCGACGTTGGCGTTGCCGGATATCACCGTGGAATCGCAGGGAATCTGGTCGCCGCGACCGAGCACGATGCAATCGCCGCGCACGAGTTCCTCGAGCGCGATTTCGGAGCGCTCGCCGTTTCGGATGACCTTGGCCTTGGCGCTCGCGACGATGGAGAGCTGGTCGGTGATCTGCTTCGAACGGATCTCCTGCACGATACCGATGCCCGTGTTGATGACGATGACAAGCATGAACAGGCCGTTCTTGAGCGACCCCGTGATGAGGACGAACGCGAACAGGATGACGTTCACCAAATTGAACAGCGTGCAGATGTTGTCGCGCAGGATGTCGCGCACCGAGCGCGTCTTCGTCCCCGATTCGGCGTTCACATCGCCCGCGGCCACTGCCGCGGCAACTTCTTCGGCGCTCAAGCCCCGGATGTCTTCGAAAGCGTCTGCCATGGTGCCCATCCTATATATGAATACGTCAGCGGACGATTGGTTGCCCCTGAGCAACTACGATACCCCCAAAATGCAGTTTGAGTCTAGACCGTAACCCTCTTTCCCGTTTACACCCTTACGGGGCTTGGAGCCTAAGAACGTTGCCGCCACCTGCTCGGCCTGCCGCGGGCCAGGGAGAAGGAAAAGGGCCGCGCACTGCGCGGCCCCAAGCGGTTATCCCGTGAAGGGTGGTTGGCTACGCACGCTCGGCTGCAGCCTCGAGCGTCGCCTTCTTCAGGAACGGGTTGGTGCACTTCATCCACTTGCCTGCGGTGAGCATCTCCACCTCACCATCGACAATCTTCAGTTCACAGGTCATGTTCCCAGGATTCACAACAAAGGAATCAATCCCCGTCTCCTCGTTGTACTCGTGCGATACGATCGTCATAATAGCCATACCAGTATCCCTCCAATCCAAACCAACCTGACAAAACTCGCCCCCATTTGGGCGAGACAATTATAACCAAGAATGCGAACTATTGGAGATTTGGTTGGAGAACGAACTGCAAAAGGGCGCGCTTTTCGGCGCATGTACACGCCTGCCGTTCCCGGGGGTTTCGTCACGAAGCTGTTACCTGGTGTTTTAGGACACATTGGCGCAGATTCATGTATAACGAGATGGCGAACCATGTGACGAAAAGGACGTGTAAGGAAATGAAAGAAGTACTGGCGGCGGTGGCTCTCGCGCTGGTTCTGGTGCTTTCGCTTGTCGGCTGTGACGCTGCGGGGCCTTCTGCAGGTTCCTCGGGGGGCGCCGCCAGTTCGAGCGCCAGCGCCAGTTCGAGCGCCAGCGCATCGTCATCTGCAAAAGCGAAGGAGCTCGCGGGGAAGCCCTGGGTCACGTCGCTCCTGTCGGGCAACCTACCCGATGAGAGGCCCGAGGCAAAGGACGACCTGTATACGTACTACTGCTACGATTACATCGCCTCGCATCAGGGCAATGATGCTATGCTGCTGGACGATACGACCGTCGAGCTGCGAGAGGCGAACACGGCCGTGATCAAGGACAGCTCGAAGACGAGCCACGAGCTCGAGCAGCTGCGCATCTTCTACAACCAGGCGGCAGACCTGGATGCGCTTAAGAAGTCGGGGCTTTCCGAGATCCAACCCTACCTCGACCGCATCGATGCTGTCGCCTCGATAGGCGAGATGAACGCTCTGCTTTCGGCAGAGGATTTCCCCTTCTGCCCGTTCATAGTGCCCTATGTGAGCGCGGACGATACGCGAGCGAACAATATCGTGGCAATCGAGCCGAACTTCGTGCTCTTCGACATCGCCACTGGTGCCGAGTACTACCAAGACGGCGATGATCCGCAGGTCCAGGAGGCTCGTGTCTTCATGGTCGAGCTGATGGAGACGCTGCCGATGCTCGACCTATCGGCGGCGGGCATGGACCAGTACGAGGCGTATGGCGCGGCGACGGATATCGCCGATTTCGAGAAAGCCCATGGGCGATTTGCCACTGGCGACGCCACGTACTTGAAGCGGGATTTCGGCGCGCTCGCGGAGGATGTTCGCGAGGACGCCTTCACGCTCGACGAGCTGTGCGCGCTGTGCCCAAACTTTCCGATGAGGGAGACGCTTCAGAATTGCGGGAAAGCCGGATCGGAGACGTACGTCGTAGAACACAAATGGCTCGAGGCCTTCAATGCCTGCTGGACCGAGGAGAACCTCGACGTGATCAAACTGGCCGCCAAGGCGAAGATCCTCGGCGAGACGCGCCCGTTCCGCGATCCGTCGGCTATGGATGGGCTGCTCATGCTGTTCGGCCAACCGCCCACGGACCCCGATGAGTTCGCCTATGCCGCGTGCGATGAGCTCGACACGTTCTCGCAGGTGCTGGCCAAGACCTATGTTGAGGAGACGCTGGGGCAAGATGCCAAGGACCGCCTGAAATCCCTTTCCGAGGACCTCATCAAAACGTATAAAGATTCCGTCAATCAAACCGCCTGGCTCGGCGAGGAGTCCAAGCAGCGCGTGCTGGACAAGCTCGACCACATGACGCTCAACGTGCTGGAGCCTGCGGGCGGCTACTTCGATTACAGCGGGCTCGAGCTTACGCCCTCCGACCAGGGCGGCACGCTGTTCTCGAACTACCTGAAGCTGAAACAGTACCGCCTCGACTGCGAGAGCGCGATGATCGGGAAGCCCGCCGTGCCGGCTTCCGTGTGGTTCGTGATCAAACCCACCTACATGAACGCCTTCTACGATCCGGGGTCTAATTCCATCAACATATTCCCCGGGTTCGTGACGAGCGTGGTTTATGCCGACGAGATGGATGATGCAGCCCTGCTCGGAGGAGCGGGCTACACCATCGGGCACGAGATCAGTCACAGCTTCGACTACCAGGGGGCGCAGCTCGACGCTTACGGCCAGCCCAATCCCGTGCTTGCCGATGAGGACGTGGACAACTTCGTGAGCAAGTCCGCGGCGCTCGCTCGGTATTACAGCGGCATCGAGATGACGCCGGGGATGAAGGTGGACGGCCAGCGCGTCGTGGGCGAGGCAGCTGCGGACCTATGCGGCATGCAGGCGATTCTGGAGCTTGCAGGCAAGGTCAAGGACTTCGACTACGAGGAGTTCTACCGCAGCGCGGCGCTCATGTGGGCAACGGTTTTGAGCAGGGAGCTGTTCCCAGTTTACGCCATCGATGTCCATGCGCTGTCCAACATTCGCGTGAACGTGGACGCGCAGATGTTCCAGGAGTTTCATGATGCCTTCGGCGTGAAGGAGGGCGATGGCATGTATTTGGCCCCCGAGGACCGCATCGCGATATGGGGCCCGGAGGCGAAAGGAGTGGTGCTGTTGTACAATACGAGAAGCTGGCAAACACTCAAACGGAAAGGAAGTGCATTATGAGTGGTTCTGAGCAAGCGGTGGCTGCGGGTATTCTCGGAGCATACTTCATGTTTATTTTCATTATTGCAATCGTGCTGTTGGTCTTGCTGGTCATTGCGCGCTGGAAGTTGTTCACGAAGGCGGGAGAAGCGGGGTGGAAATCGATCATCCCAATCTACTCCGACTACGTACAATGGCGGATCGGCTGGAACAAGACGGGCTTGTTCTGGCTGTATATCCTGCTTGTCATCGCCGGCTCCGTCGTGATGTCGATGGGAGGCGTTACGACGTCGCAGATGGCGGGGGCGGCGCCCATCGACGCCAGCGCCGCGAGCTACAACATGCCCATGGTGGCAGTGGGAACTATCTTGATGTTGGTCGGTGCTATTATCGCGCTCGTCGCTGCCTTCAAGCTGTTCAAGAGCTTCGGGCATGGCGCCGGTATGTTCATCGCG
>CACWWI010000079.1 GCA_902764575.1 uncultured Coriobacteriaceae bacterium | reverse complement strand
TCGTGCCCATCATGGCCGTGCTCTACATCGTCGGTTCGATCATCGTGCTCGTCATGAACGCCGGCAACGTGCCCCAGGCATTCGCACTCATCTTCCAGTGCGCATTCAATCCCGCGGCAGGGCTTGGCGGCGCGTTCTTCGGCCTCTGGGCAGCCGTGACGCAGGGCGCCAAGCGCGGCCTGTTCTCCAACGAGGCCGGCATGGGTTCCACGCCGCACGCCCATTCGCTCGCCAACGTGAAGGACCCGCATGACCAGGGCGTCGTGGCCATGATCGGCGTGTTCATCGACACCATCGTCGTCGTCACCATGACGGCGCTCGTCGTGATCAGCGTGCTCTACGTGGGCGACGGCCCGCTGGCCACCGCCTACGAGAACGCCGGCAAGTACGGCACCGTCGCCGAGTTCGTGGCCGCCGAAGGCGACGCCATCGTCGAGGGTTACACGCTCGACGCGAGCGGCAACCTGGTCAACGGGGACGGGGATGCCGTGCTCACGAACGACGACATGTCCGACCCGGCCAAGCTGGCCGGCGCCATCGGCGTCTCCAAAACCAACATGGCCCAGATCGCGTTCGGCACGTTCATGACGCAGGGAGGCGGCGCCATCTTCGTGTGCATCTGCCTGCTGTTCTTCGCGTTCTCCACGATCCTCTCGTGGAACCTGTTCGCGAAACTCAACGTGCAATACCTGTTCAGGAAAAGAAACGATAAGGTTCCGGTGCTCATCTTCGCGATCATCGCGGCGTGCTTCACTTTCTTGGGCACGGTTCTCCAGAACGATATCGTGTGGGAGCTCCAGGACATGTTCAACCAGCTCATGGTGATTCCCAACGCCATCGCCCTCATCGCCTTGTCCGGCTTCGTGGCCAAGTGCTCGTTCGCACGTGGCAAGAAGACCGACGAAATCAACTCGATGGAGCTGTAGTCGCTCGCAGGGCATACCGCACGAAACGGGGCATCCGAAGAGGGTGCCCCGTTTTTTGAGGTATCATCAGGCCAGTGCTAAAACGATGGAAAGGGGACTCCATGGCCAACGATACGATGACGCTCGTGATCATCCGTCACGGTGAGAGCGAATGGAACAAGAAGAACCTGTTCACCGGATGGGCCGACGTCGACCTGTCCGAGGCGGGCCGCGCGGAGGCTGCGGAAGGCGGCAAGGCGCTCAAGGAAGCCGGTTACGACTTCGATCTGTGCTACACGAGCTATCTCAAGCGCGCAATCCACACGCTCGACATCGTGCTCGACCAGATGGACCGGGCATGGCTCCCCGTCATTAAGTCGTGGCGCCTCAACGAGCGCCACTACGGCGCCCTGCAGGGGCTCAACAAGTCCGAGACGGCGGCCAAGTACGGCGAGGACCAGGTGCTCATCTGGCGCCGTAGCTTCGACACCCGCCCGCCCGCGCTCGAGGACGGCGACGAGCGCGACGCGCACCTGATGCCTGCCTACCGTGACGTCGACCCCGCGGACGTCCCCATGCACGAGTGCCTCAAGGACAACATCGCGCGCACGTGGCCGTACTTCGAGGGCGAGATCCTTCCCAAGATGAGGGAGGGCAAGCGTATCCTCATCGCCGCGCACGGCAACTCGCTGCGCTCGCTTGTGAAGCAGTTCGACGGGCTGTCCGAGGAGGAGATCGTCAAGCTGAACATCCCCACGGCCGTTCCGCTCGTGTACACGTTCGACGCCGACCTGAACGTGATCGAGAAGAAGTACCTGGGCGACCCCGCGGTCATCGAGGCCAAGATCAACAAGGTCGCAAACCAGGGCAAGGCGAAGTAGCCCTGCGCGATACCGAATAACAAGCATTTCGTTGGGGCGCCCCGTCGGGTGCCCCTTCTGTTTGAGGCGCCTGATGAGGCCGTAACCTTCTCGCACCCCGCCTTGCGAAGCGCATTACAAGAAATAATTGTTACGGTTACAATCTTTGCCTAACTTTTCGCTTTAGCGCGGTGGAGCAACCTGTATAATTACTAAATTGCATGCAAAAGCATGGAGCCGGAGAATCGCGGACCGTGGGAGCGGCGTGTTCTTCCGGGAAGGGAGAAAGGGAAGGAACCGATATGAAAAACCTGACGAGAAGGAGCTTCATCGGAGTTGGCGCAGCTGCCACCATGGCTGCGGCCCTGGCTGGCTGCTCTTCGGGCGGCTCGAGCAGTGCGAGCTCCGCATCCGGATCCGCGTCCGGATCTGCCTCCGCGAGCGCATCCGCTTCCGCTGCGTCGAGCAGCGCGGCTGCTTCGGCCGCCCCGGGCGACCTGCGCTTCGTGACCGGTGGCGAGAGCGGCACGTACTTCGCCGTCGGCACCGTCATCGCCAACCACGTGACCAACAACGCCGGCCTCAAGATGACCGCGCTGTCGAGCGAGGGCTCCAAGGACAACGTCGAGAAGCTCGACGACCAGGACGCCGAGTTCGGCTTCTGCCAGTCCGACGTCATGGCCTACGCCTACGACGGCACCAACATCTTCAAGGGAATGCCCATCACCACGTTCTCGACCGTCGCTGCCCTCTACGAGGAGCAGGTGCAGATCGTGACCTGCGACGCGTCCATCAAGACGGTCGCCGACCTCAAGGGCAAGCGCGTTTCCATCGGCGCCGCCAACTCGGGCGTGTACTTCAACGCTATCGACATCCTGGGCGCCTACGGCATCACCGAGGCTGACATCACCCCGTCGTACCAGTCGTTCGGCGACAGCGCCAACGACCTCAAGGACGGCAAGATCGACGCCGCCTTCATCGTGGCCGGTGCCCCGACGACCGCCATCACCGAGCTCTCCACGAGCAAGACCGCTTACCTCGTGGCCCTCGACGACCAGCATGTCAACGACCTCCTCGCCGCTTCGCCCTACTACGTTAAGGCCACCATCAAGGCCGGCACGTACGACGGCCAGACCGAGGATGTCACGACGGTTGCCGTGAGCGCCGTCATCCTGGCTTCCGATGAGGTCAAAGAAGACGACGTGTACAAGTTCACGTCCGACATCTTCGAGAACCTCAAGGAGCTCGAGGGCAGCCATGCGAAGTTCGCCGAGGTCGACCTCGACAAGGCCGCTTCGATCACGTCGGTGCCGTACCATCCCGGCGCCGCCAAGTACTTCCAGGAGAAGGGCAAGACCGTCAAGGCCAAGTAGTTTTTCCGCCTGGAACGCCGATTAGAGCACGACAGAGCGAAGTCGCAATGGGCATTCCCATTGCGACTTCGCGGTAGAAAGGAGAACGGGTTTGGGGTTCTTCGAGAAAAAGGACAAGAAGGCCGAGGAGTCAGGCGATCAGACCGCCGTACTTGCACCTGAAGCGCAAGACGGCGCCGATTCCCCTGATGATGCGGCTATAGAGGAGGGCGCCGTCGACGTGCTCTCGGGCAAGGCGAAGGCGATGGAGCTCATCGACCTCGAGTCAGAGGTGCTCGAGGAACAGGATGATGACAGCGCAGACATGGACGAGATCATGCGCAAGTACGACCGCGAGTCGAACACGCGCATCTGGGTCGGCAAGCCGAAGATCGTGGTGTCGATCGTGCTCGCCGCGTTCTCGGTGTACTGCATTGGCATGACCCTGTTCTCAACGGCCCTCCCCGAAACCCGCCTCGCGCTGTTCCTGGGCATGGTGTCCGTTCTCGGGTACGCCCTGTACCCCATCAAGAAGAAGAACGTGCGCCCGAACTACATCCCGTGGTACGACGTCATAATCGCGATCGTCACCGCGGCGGGCTTCTTCTACTTCGCGTTCAACGCCGACGTGATCATCCACCTGAGGGCGAAGCTGTTCGAGCCCTATATGATCGTCCTTGCCGTGCTCAGCGTGCTCGGGCTCATGGAGCTCTGCCGCCGTTGCGTGGGCATTCCCATCCTCGTGGTGGTCGCATGCCTGCTCGTGTACGTGTTCTACTGGACGTTCTCCTACGACGTGGACCTCTGGAAGGGCGTGCGCGACGTGGTGAGGAACTTGTTCTACTCGCGCAGCGGCATCTTCGGCACGCCTACGAACGTGTGCTACAGCTTCATCGTGATCTTCATCATCTTCGGCGCGTTCCTCGAGCGCACGGGCATCGCCGAGTTCTTCATCGCGTTCGCGAACCGTCTCGCCGGCTGGTCCTCGGGCGGTGCGGCCAAGGTGGCCGTCATCTCGTCGGCCCTGTGCGGCATGGTGTCGGGCTCCTCGGTGGGCAACACCGTAACGACCGGCTCGGTGACGATCCCCATGATGAAGAAGACCGGCTACAAGCCCGAGTTCGCGGGCGCGGTTGAGGCCGCGTCGTCGACGGGCGGGCAGATCATGCCCCCGATCATGGGCGCCGCCGCCTTCCTCATGGCCGAGTACATGCAGATCCCCTACATCGAGGTGGCTGCCAAGGCCATCATCCCCGCGTTCCTGTACTTCGCGGGCATCTTCATCACGGTTCACCTCGAGGCCAAGAAGCTCGGGTTGAAGGGCATGGACCGCAAGGACCTGCCCAAGTGGAGCTACCTCGGCAAGAACTGCTACCTCATCATCCCGCTGGTCATGCTCGTGTACCTGGTCGCCTCGGGAGCGCGCACGATGGCGTACTCGGCCGCGATCTCCATCATCGGCGCGTTCGTCGTGGGCTTCATCAACTTCACCGTGATGGGCGTCCAGAACCGCGAAGCGGGGGAGACCGTCGGAAGCGTCATGGTCAACTCGCTCAAGATTGCGGGCAAAGCCGGTTTCGACGCGCTCCAGGCGGGCGCCCGCAACTGCATCGCCGTTGCTGTGGCTTGCGCCATGGCGGGCATGATCGCCGGCTGCTTCACGATCACGGGCTTGGCCCAGACCGTCATCAACAGCATCGTGACCATGGCCGAGAGCTCCGTGTTCATCCCGCCGATGATGGTCGGCCTGGTGCTCACCATGATCACGTGCATCATCCTGGGCATGGGCGTGCCCACCACGGCCAACTACTGCATCATGGCCGCGACGACGGCGCCCATCCTCATCGCGCTCGACGTGCCGCAGGTCGCCGCTCACTTCTTCGTGTTCTACTTCGGCATCGTCGCAGACATCACGCCACCGGTCGCGCTTGCGGCCTATGCTGGCAGCGCCATCGCCAAGTCCAACCCGATGAAGACCGGCCTCAACGCTGCGCGCATCGCCATCGCCGCGTTCATCGTGCCGTACATCCTGGCGTACAACCCCGTCATGATCCTCGAGGGCGACTTCATGTGGCTCCAGGTGGCGCAGATCGTGGCGACGTCGCTCATCGGGCTCTTCGGCCTGGCAACGGCGCTCAACGGAAACCTGTTCTGCAAGATCAACGTGTTGTTCCGCATATTGCTCGCCGTCGGCGGCTTGTGCATGGTCGTCCCCGAGACGGTCACCGACATCGTGGGAATTGCCGTCATCGCGGCCATCGTGGTGTTCCAGTACTTCTTGTCGAAGAGGAAGACCGCGCCTGCGGCTCCTGCCGCGGCGTAGCCTGGACCCGCCTCGGCTCGAGGCGGGATCCAAAGCGTTCTAGCGCGATTCCCTCAGCGTCTTGTAGAGGAAGGTCTCGTTCTCGGCGCGTAGCAGCGCGAGGTCCCAGGCTATGGGCTCGGGCAGCTCGTTGAGGGCGAAGCCGTTGATGATGTCGATGTTCACGCGCGCATCGCAGATGGCTCCCAGGTTGTCCTGGTGCGCGGTCATGTCCTTGGACACCTGCACGGCGTCGTCGCCGAGGATCGCGCTGAAGCGCTCGGCGCTGTAGCGAACGCGTTTGGCCTGCTTGCGCACATCGTGGGTCTTCTCCACCTCGGCGAAATCGAGCGCCTCCAGGTCGCGTTGCAGCTCTTCGGCCATCGCATCGAAGCGCCTCCGGGGCTCGTCGGGGTCGATTCCCTCGTCGCGGTAGCGGCGCTTCCACTTGATGGAGCGCAGCTCGTCGCTCACGCGGTCGAGCTTCTTCTGCAGCGCCTTGCTCGAAAGGGCCTTCATGACGGACGCGCGCTCGACGGCGGCCTGCTCCTCGCAGAACGCGACGAGCTCACCGGTGTCGTCCGAGGACTCGCGGGCCTGTTCCGCGAGCACGTCGAGCTCGCGCAGGCGCGACGTTACCGCCACGATGTCGCGCAGGTCGGCGTTGGCGGCATCGTTCTGGTTACGGTCTTGCCAGGGCCTCACGAACGCGACCAGGCTGCGCAACGTTCGGATGGACACGCGCAGCTTGTGCATGGTTTCGGCATCGTCGGGGTCGGCGAAGAAGGCATCTTCGCGCTCATGGACGGTGTCGACCGCCTTCGCGATGACCTTCTCCATGGTGACGAGCGTCTTCCAACGCTGCGATATGGGGCCTTGCGCAAACCAGAGCAGGCGGTGGGGGAAGGCGCGGCCGTCGTCGGGCTCGGCGCCGTCCGGCGCCCCGAACGCATCGACGTCGACGGAGATGCAGGCCATGGCGCCCGTGGCGAATATGATGCGCGATCCCGTGAGCTCGCGTACCCAGTCCTCGACGAACGGGTTGTGCCCGACGATGAACACGGTTTCGGCTTCGGTTGCCTTCAAGGCTTCCTTCAGCGCTGCGGCGTCGCCCTCCCAGAGGCAGTCGAGCAGCTCGAAGTCGCCGCCCGTGTCGATGCCCTTCTGCTTGCATGCGGCGGTGAGCAGCTCTGCCGTCTGGCGCGTGCGCTCAGCGGGGCTCGACCAGATTTCGGCGCCGGGATTGCCCTTGGGCCAGAAGGCGAGCGAGTCGCAGAGCGTCGCGCGCATCGAGCGCTTTCCCGCCTCGGAGAGGGGGCGCTCGATATCGGGCTGGCCCTCGATCGGGCGCTTCGCCTTGGCGTGCCTCATGATGACGATGGTCTTGGTCATGACAGGTCCTGTTCCGAGATGCTACGCGAACGCTAGCGCCTCTTCTTCCGCTTCTTCTTGTTCGTGGAAACCACGGGGTGCAGGCGTGAGCCCACCCATGCTCCGGCGATGCAGCCGATGGTCGGGCACACGATGAAGGCTGCGACGTCGCGCAGCATCGTGATGGGCGCTTGCAGGATGGGGATGATGGTGATGCTCGGGTCGGAGTTGGCCATGAGCTTGGCGGCGATGTCGGGATCGGACATCCATCCCGACGTTATCACCATCACGATGATTCCCAAGACCACAGAAATGCCCAGCATGGACAGGTAGAGCTGCTTTCCGATGCTTTGCGCCACGAGCGTGATGGCGAAGGGAGCGAGTATCATCACCACGCAGGGGATGAGGAAGACGGCCCACGAGAACGCGCCCACGTCGAGCGACGCCGCGTTGTTGCGGACGAGGACGAGCCCGAAGGCGCACGTCGCAATTCCTATCAGCCAGATCACGATGATCGTCGGCAAGTTGTCCCGGATGTCTTTATCCATCGCGCTCCAATCCTAAGATACGTGGTCACATATTACTACGAAGGCGCGGCAATGTAGTGAACATGTGCTTAATCCGCGCACTTACCTGCAGGGGGCGTATCATAGCGAACTATGCGTGTGCGGTGAGCGGCAGTGGATTTCGCTGCTCATCTGCGAGTTTTAGGAGGTAACAATGAGCAATTGCATCGTAGCCCAATCGGGCGGCCCGACGTCGGTGATCAACGCCACGGTGGCCGGCGTGGTGAAGGGCAACCAGATGAATCCCCTGTACGAGCATGTGTACGGCGGCCTCAACGGCATCGAGGGAATACTGGCGGAGCGCTTCGTCGACCTCACGGACATGACCGAAGAAGAGAACCGCATCCTGCAGCAGACCCCGTCTTCGGCGCTCGGCTCGTGCCGCTACAAGCTCAAGCGCGACAACGTGGAAGACTTCGAGAAGCTGCTGCGCATCATGGAGAAATACGACATCGAGACGATGTTCTACACGGGCGGCAACGACTCCATGGACACCGTCGCGGCCCTGAGCGAGTACGCAGCCGAGCACAACATTACCAACAGGCGCTTCATCGGGTGCCCGAAGACGGTCGACAACGACCTCGTGGTCATCGACCACTGCCCGGGCTTCGCGTCCGCGGCGAAGTTCATCGCCATGACCGCCCTGCAGACCTGGCTCGACGTGACGGTGTACCCGCCGTCCCGCCAGGAAGTGTTCATCCTGGAGACCATGGGCCGCGATGCGGGTTGGCTCGCCGCCTCTGCCTGCCTGAGCGGCAAGATCGACGTGCTCATCCTTCCCGAGGACGTGTTCGACAAGGAGAAGTTCCTCGCCCGCGTGCGCGAGTGCATCGCCGAGAAGAGCAAGTGCTACGTCGTGGTGTCGGAAGGCGCCCGTTTCGCCGATGGAAGCTACATCGCCGCTGCCGAGTCGAAGAACGACCTGTTCGGGCATGCGGTCCTCGGCGGTGCCGGCGAGGCGCTCGAGCAGATGATCCTGGATTCGGGCGCGGCCCCGCGCTGCAAGGTGCAGGACCTCGCTTCCGCCCAGCGCAGCCACGCCACCGAGCAGTCGCTCGTCGACCGCACCGAGTCGTACCGCCTGGGCCTGTCTGCCCACATGCACTCGGCCGACAAGAGCTTCACCGGCCAGATGGTGGGTATGAAGCGCCGCGAGGGCGACGTGTACGACGTGGAGTACTTCACGATCCCGGCCAAGGAGGTCGCCAACTACGTGAAGCACTTCCCGAACGAGTGGATCCTGCCCGACTACCGCGGCATCACCCAAGAAGCCTACGACTACCTGCAGCCCCTCATCGAAGGCACCCCCTACATAACCTACAAAGACGGCCTCCCCGCCTACGTGGAGCCCTACTACCTGCGCGACTAATTCTTATCTTTTTTACTCGCCTGTCCGCCCTGGGTCGCGGTCATGCGGGCTACGCTCGACGTGTCGACGTGCTTCTCCGCTCTGGTTGGCCCGGCGGCGGGCTACGCTCGACGCGTCGTCGCTTCGAGCTAACTTT
>CACWWI010000078.1 GCA_902764575.1 uncultured Coriobacteriaceae bacterium | reverse complement strand
GTGGGAACTATCTTGATGTTGGTCGGTGCTATTATCGCGCTCGTCGCTGCCTTCAAGCTGTTCAAGAGCTTCGGGCATGGCGCCGGTATGTTCATCGCGTACCTGTTCTTCCCCAACATCGTGCTGCTGGTCTTGGGCTTCGGTTCCTCGCGGTACTACGGGCCGCAAGACTAGCTGCCGACCGCCCTTTCGAGAGGGGGGTCGTTTCAACTGCCGCGCGCGCTTGACGGTTACCAGGGCCGCTCCTCCATGGTTTTCCGCGCCACGTCCATGAACGCGTCGATGACGCTCCATTGGTAGGGCTTTTCGCGGTATCCGAACTGGATGGAGTAGCGGGCAGGCTCTCCGCTCCTCAGGATGAGGAGCGAATCGAGCTGCTGCTTGGTAAGCGAAGCGCGCGCAAGCGTTTCCGAGCACAGGCATGCGCCGGCACCTCGCACGCAGAGGGCTAGGTGGGTTTCGGAGTTGTTCGATGTTGCCACGATGCGGGGCCGCGAGATGCCCGCGCGTCTGATGACGCTGTGCTCGATGCGCCCGCCGATGTCCTCGAGGCTGCCCAGGATGAGCGGGCATCCCTCGAGGGCCGAGTAGTCACCCGCCTCGATGCGGCGAATCCGGTCGGGCGTTTCGTCCCCGTAGAGCGATTCGAAGAGCTCGCGCGAGACGAGCGTAACAACTTCTTCTTGATAAAAATCGCGCATCACGACTCCCGGCAGCGTGTTGGGGAAGAACGCGATTGCGAGGTCGATTTCGTCGTCGAGGAGCTTCTGCCGCAGCGCTTCGTTCGTGGCCTCCACGAGTTCGACGCGGATGTGGGGATAGTCCTCGTGGAACGCCATGATGATGTCGGGAAGGATAGTGCGCCCGCGCGTGAAGGCGATGCCCACGCGTAGGACGCCCTCCTCGTTGTGCGCGATGTCCCAGAACTCTTGGCGCATGGTGCTGTACTGCTTCAGGATGGTCTCGGCGTATCCGAGGAAGACCTCGCCGGCATAGGTGAGCTCGAGCGGCACGTGGCGCACAATGAGCTGGGATCCGAGCTCTTTCTCGAGCTTTCCGATGTGCGAACTGAGCGATTGCTGCGTGATGTGCAGTCGGTCGGCGGCCCGGGTGAAGCTGCGCTCGCGCGCGAGCATGGTGAAGTACTCCATCGTTGCGAAGTTCATGCTGCCCTCCGAACTGGTCTCTACGGCATGCCTACAACTAAAAACTGTTGTGAATACCAATAATAACAGTTTAACTTTTATGGTCTAGCCATTTAGTATTCGGGGTGCGGAAACGAAGAAGAAACGAAGCAGGACGCATCCACGAAAGGGGATCTCATGGAACTCGCAGTGTTCGCAATCGTGTTGGTGGCCGTGTTCGCCGCCAAGGTCGCGTCGGTTGTACTGTCGCGCGACGAGCTCGTAGGAAAGAGCGCTGAGTTCAGCTGGATGGATTCGCGTGCACAGGTCGAGCTGCCGGCAGGGCAGGCGCCGGCGCGCCGCGCATCGGAGTCGACGGCTCCCGTGTTCGTGGGTCGCAGCCCGCGTATCGCCTAGGGCGGCCGAGCGCAAGGCGCCTCGAGAACATAAACTGAATACGGGAGCGGGCTTCGGCCCGCTCCCCGCGTTGTTACTCGCCACTTGGGAACGTCAGGTTACGTTTCGGGTATGTAGCAGCTGAAAGGACCGATAACGGGGTATACTTTAAACTGGTTGATTACGTGCTTGTAGCCAGAAGCACGATGCCCGAAGAGCAGGAGATTGCATGGAAAACTCGGCATTGGCAATTTATAAGGCAATCGGGGCCGTCCAAAACGTCATTAGCAACGCCCAGACGCTCGATGAAGCGATCCAGGGCTGCCTTAAGACCATCGTCGACAACTCGGGCGCTGATTCCGCGGTGCTTTGGTATGCGGACAAAGCCGGAGATGGCACGCTCCATCCCTATTTCTGGCTTGGTCCAGTCGACTTGACGCGGCGTTCGCATGCTCCTGGCAACGGAGCGGTTGGGCGCGTGTATGAGTCGCAGAAGGCCGAGCGCCTATTCGACTTCGACGCCCTGCAGGACGTGGAGACGGCCATCGACTTCAAGGGCATGTCCGTGTCGTCGATGGTGTGCGTGCCGTTTTCAAGCAACACTTCGTCCATCGGGACTATTCAGTTCGTGAACACGCCCGAGTCCGGCCCGTTCACCGACGAGGTCGCCGACGTTATGGAGATCATGGCCATGATGGCGGCCATCGCCCTCGAGGAGAGCGGGCAGCTGGATGAGCCTTGGCAGCCCGGCGAAGTCGTCATGGAGCTGCGCGACATCACGCGCGAGTTCCAGAACGGCGACGTGGTGACCAAGGTGCTCAAGGGCGTGAACCTCGACGTGTACGAGGGCGAGTTCCTGGTGCTGCTGGGCGAGTCGGGCTGCGGCAAGTCCACGCTGCTCAACATCATCGGCGGCATGGACTCGGCCACCTCGGGCACGTTCCACTACCTGGGCAAGGACCTCTCGAGCGCCTCCCAGCAGGAGCTCACCGATTTCCGCCGCGACAACATCGGCTTCATATTTCAGAGCTACAACCTCATGCCCAACCTAACGGCGCTCCAGAACCTTAAGCTCATCGCCGAGCTCGTCGACGATCCGATGGATGCTGACGAGGCTCTCGAGATCGTGGGCCTCGAAGAGCGCAAGAAGAACTATCCCAGCCAGATGTCGGGCGGCCAGCAGCAGCGCGTGTCTATAGCCCGCGCGCTGGTGAAGAACCCGAAGATCATCCTGGCCGACGAGCCCACGGCTGCGTTGGACTACTCCACCTCGATTGAGGTTTTGCAGGTGATGGAGGAGATTATCAAGAAGGGCACGACCATGGTCATGGTCACCCACAATGAGGAGATTACCCGTATGGCCGACCGCGTGGTGCGCATGCGCGACGGGCGAATGCACGAGGTGACGGTCAACCGCAACCGTGCTCGCGCAACAGATTTGGTGTGGTAGGGATTTCCGTGAAACGTACGCAAGTTACCGAGCTGTTCGCCAATATCAAGAAGACGTTTGTATCGTTCTTCAGCATCTTCATGTTCGCCGCGCTTGGCGTTGGCGTATTCCTCGGCATCAGCTGGGCCGGCCCCGCGCTTGAGCACGCGGCTGATCGGATGCTCGACGAGGGCTCGTTTCACCATTTTGAAATCCAGTATCCCTATGGTTTGACCGATGACGACTTGAAGAAGCTTTCCGATGTCGAGGGCGTCACGCAGGTCGAGACCGCGTACCAGTCGTTCCAGACAGCGCAGCTGGGCAACGCTAACTACACGGTGAAGGTTCAGTCGCTGGGGCAGAACATCGATACGCCCCTGCTGGTGGAAGGCGTGCTCCCCGAAAAGGCCGATGAGATGGCGTTCCATGCCGAATCGGCCAAAGAACTAGGCGTTAAGGTGGGCGACGTCATCACGTTTGCCAAGGACGGCGGCGACGGCTCGAGCGAGCTGTCCCTCGCCGGCGAGGATGCCAAAAAGGACAGCGCCAATACGAGCGGGATGAAGTACCTGACCAGCAATACGTTCAAGGTAACGGCCATCGTCAATAGCCCCGCGTATCTGTCGAAGGGCGCTGCCACGTACGGTTTTGCGCCGACGGCTTCCGGCGTGGTCAATGCTCTCGCTTGGGTGCCCGAAAGCTCGTTCGACACGTCGGCTTTCCAGGGAGGATACCCGATTGTCCTCGTCAGTTGCGACGGGCTTTCGGGCATCGAAACGTTCAGCGACGAATACAAGAAGCGCTCGGGAGAAATCGAGGCCCGCATTACCGAGCTGGGTGGCGAGCTCGCCTTGACGCGCTACGACAGTTTGCACGGTCAGGCCCAGGCGAAGATCGACGACGCCGAGAAGCAGATCAACGACGCCAAGAAGCAGATTGCTGACGGCGAGCAGGAGCTCGCGAGCGGCAAGGCGGAGCTCGAAACGAGAAAAGCCGAGGGGCAAGCCAAGCTTAACGACGCATACCAGCAACTCATTAACGGAGAAGCCGAATACAACGCCGGGCTGGCGGAGTACAGCTCATACAAGGGGCAATACGACAGCGTCGTCTCGACCATGGAGGGCTACAAATCCCAGGTCAATTCTCTTGTAGCCCGAAAGCAGCAGCTTGATAAGGACAAGGAAAAAATTGGTCCAGAGGAATACAACAAGCGCTTCGATGCGCTTGTTGCTGAGGCCAACGGGGTGCTCGCCTCTGCCCGTCAATACAATAAGGACATTCCGGAGTATGAGGTCACCAAGGAAGATTGGGATTTGGTGATGCCCCTGGCGGCGGCGGCCCTCAACAGCTACCGCGACATCCCCTTCGAAATGAACGGCAAGATCCTTACTCTGAACGAGGCGGGGCAAGAGCTCGATGCCGCCAAGTCGAAGCTCGATGGCGGGCCAGGCGGAATACGAGGCCCTGGTCGCCGAGGGCGAGCAGGCGATCGCCGATGGCGAGAAGAAGATCGCAGACGCCAAGAGCCAAGTGGCCGAGAACGAGCCCAAGCTCGAGGACGCCAAGGCAATGCTCGAGGAGATGAAGAAATACTCGTGGACAATCTTGCCGCGCTCGTACAACTCAGGCGTGGGCGAGGTGAGCACGTTCAGCGGCGTGACCAACAATTTGAGCATCTCCATGGCTGCGCTGTTCATCATAGTCGGTTTGCTCGTCAGTTACTTTGCGGTGAGCCGCATCGTGCGCGAGCAGATTACGCAAATCGGCACGAAGAAGGCGCTCGGCTTCCGTCAGGGCGAGATTACGATGAGCTACCTGCTGTATTCGGGCATCGCGGTGCTTGCCGGCGCCATCGTCGGCGCCCTCGTCGGCTTCCTTCTGGTCGAGGGCATCATCGGCGGCGTGCTCGGCGGCATGTTCGCCTTCGGCGCATACCCCGCCTACTTCGGGTGGGGGCTGTTCCTCATCGTGACGATCGTCGAGCTGGCGCTCGTGCTGGCGGCCACCTACCTCGCTTGTCGCAGTATCTTGAAAGAGCATGCCGTCGAGCTTCTGAAGGGCTCGAAGCCTCCTTCGGGCAAGACGCACTTCTACGAGAAGTGGGGTATTTGGGACAAGCTGCCGCTGCTCGTTCAGACCATCGTGAACAACTGCGTGAACGATAAGCGCCGCGTGCTCAGCACCATCGTGGGCGTGGCTGGCGCGACGGCCCTGATCGTGACTGCCATAACGCTCAACAACGACGTGCTGAAAAGCTACGACCGCCACTACGAGAACGTCTACGGATTCAACGCGATCGCGTATGCCGAGTCCACGCCCCCGCAGGCAACTGCCAACGTCGAGGCCGTCCTCAAGGAGCAGGGCGCCACGACGGCGCAGGTGTACATGAAGAACTACATGATGGAGCAGCCCAATGATGAGAGCGGCATTCTCCGCATCGTCTCTCCGGCAGACGACGATGCGTTCGAAGCGCTGTACCATGTGAACCCCCTTGCAGGTGGCTCGGTCGATCTGTCGGCAGAAGGCGCTTGGGTCTCGCAGGCGTATGCCGATCACTTCGGCGTCAAGGCTGGGGACATGCTGCTGGTCAGTGGCGACGACGGCACCAAGCACGAGGTGCCCATCCTGGGCTTCTACGAGTTCTGGTTAACCTACCATGAAGCGGTAATCGGGCGCGACTACTTCGAAAAGGAATTCGGCACCTTCGAGCCCAACGTCGTGCTGGCGGATACGGGCAGCGTTGCGGTTTCCGATACGGAGAGCGCGCTCTCCGAAGTCGAGGGCTTCAGCTTGATCATAGACGACGCCACCTACCAGTATGGCAACTTCGAAACGTTCTCGAGCGTGTCGAGCGCGGTTGTTGCCATCTACCTGGCGCTAGCGGCGCTGATGGCCGTCGTCGTGCTGCTGAACCTGAACGAGATGTTCATCGACGAGAAGAAACGCGAGCTCATCGTGCTCATGATCAACGGTTTCAGCGTGAAGGACGCCAAGCACTACATTTCCTACGACAACATCGTCCTCACCGCAATCGGCATCATTGCCGGCATCGTGTTGGGCTGCGTCATGGGCTCGGTAACCGTGCTGGCCATCGAGCCTTCCACGGCGACGTTCATCAAGGCCGTCGATGGTTGGGCTGTCGGTATCGGCATCGTCGGGAGCGCGGCTCTGGCATTAATCATGTCCATGATAGCCCTGCGCCGTATCCCGAAGTTTGACCTGACCGACATCAACAAACTCTAGGAGGTTAGAGCAAGGGCTGGCCCCTGCTCGATGCTCGGGAGGTCTTTTATGGCGGGTGCAAAGGCTAAGCGGTCGCTGAAGGAGCTCATATGGGGGCCTGCAGCGGGCCTCGGAACGGCTGCCCGCGTTGTCGCGCTCGTGTTCGTGGTATCGTCCATCGCGTCGATGTCGTTCTGCCAGCTGGGCTTCTGGCCCATCGGGGTCGTTGACGGCAAGCCCGTATACCTCATGTTGATACTGGCCCCGCTCATCATGGGTGCGTTCATGTTCGGGCCGATCACAGGTGCGCTCCTGGGGCTGTTTACAGGCGCGGTGCTGTACTTCCATGCGCAATGGCTTCCCCTGGACTACTACGAAGTGTATTTCATGACAACGCTGAACACGTTCGCGCTGTACACGTTCTTGGGCGCGATGTCGGGATTATTGCTTTCGCTTGTGTCTCGCAAGATGCGACCAGGTGCCGCCCGTACGGCCCTGATAGTCCTTATCTGCGTTGTGCTGTCGTTCCTGGCCAGCGGCCTGGTGATGGTGAACACATACATCGAGTTCGGCGGAGCTGCGAACCTGGAAGCGATACGGACGTACCTTTTCAACAGCCCGCTTGGCGTGTTCTTGCAGGCGGCGATTGACGCGATTCTCATCGTGGTGCTCTGCCTGGTCGCAGACGCCGTTGTTCGCAGAACGAAGACTCGGGGGGACGACCGCACGTTGCTCTCGGTGTTCCGGAATTGGTTGACAATCATCGCAGTTATCGTATTCATGGTTTCGAGCGCGATCATCTTCTCTTCGACGACCCTGAAGGCGCAGGAAGCTGCAGCCGAAGACATGAAGAGCGATGCTGAGTACGTCGCAAAGCAGCTCGATGTTTCCGGCGGATCGAACGTCGACACCGTTCTCGATGGCTATCTGCCATCCCTCGATGGCTATGTGGCGATCACCGATAAAAACGGCATCATCAGGGCGTCCGACGATTCTGAGCGCTTCCCCAAAGGCGCATCTGTCCTCAAGGCAATCGGATACGAGGACGTCCTTAAAACGACGTCTGCCGACGAGTTCCTGCAAAACCTCGCCGCGGATCATGACGTGCAGATCCTCCAGGCGGCAAACAAGGATGGCTCCATCTCGATGGATGTGGCGTTCGCGAGCTTCGAGACTTATAGCGATGGCTTCGTTGTCGTAATGCGCTTGCCCGATATGGTGTACGCAGACAGGTTCGATGCCATGTCTTCCTCGGCGTTGCTCGCACTCGCGCTTATCGTGGCGGTGTCGATTCTGGCGACCATCCTCCTGAACCAGGTGGTTGTGCGGCGCGTCGACGAGACGAACGAATCGTTGGAGAAGATTACCGCAGGCAACCTGAACGAGCGCGTGGATGTTCGGAACAGCCGCGAGTTCAAGTCGCTTTCCGCGGGGATCAACACGACGGTCGCGGCGCTGAGGGACACTATAGACGAGGTGAAGCAGCGCAATGCCCAAGAGCTCACGACGGCGAAGGCCATCCAGGAGAACTCGCTGCCGACCGAGTTTCCGGCGTTTCCCGACATCGACCGGTTCGACATCTACGCGTCCATGAAGACGGCCAAGGAAGTCGGTGGCGATTTCTACGACTTCTTCCTCGTTGACGGCACGTCGAAACTGGGGTTCATCATGGCCGACGTGTCGGGCAAGGGCATACCCGCGGCGCTGTTCATGATGACGGCCAAGACGCAGATCCGGAACCACATGGAAGCGGGCCTCCCGCTCGGCGAGGCAGTGTTCGCGGCCAACCACCAGCTGTGCATCGGAAACGACGCGGGAATGTTCGTAACAGCCTGGATTGCCGAGCTCGACTACGAAACGGGGGCGCTGGAGTACGTGAACGCCGGCCACAACCCGCCGATGCTCCTGCACGATGGCGCATGGGAATGGCTGAAGGACGTGTCGGGCATGCCGCTGGGGCTGTTCGACGGTATTCCGTACGACTCGTTCACACGGCAGCTGGAGCCTATCGACATGGTCTACACCTACACGGACGGCGTGACCGAGGCGATGAACCCCGAGGGTATCTTGTTCGGAGAGGAGCGCTTGGAGGAGACGCTGCGGAAATACGTGGAGTTCAATCCGAGGTCGGTGTGCGTGGGTGTTCGCCGTGCGCTTACCGACTTCGTGCAGAACGCTGAGCAGTCCGACGACATCACTATGCTCGGGCTGAAGTACGGCGTGCCGCCCGAGGTGAAGGCGGTCATGATCCTTGACGCGCGCACCGATCAGCTCGTACACGTGTGTAACTACATCCATGCCGAGCTGGGCCGTCGTCATGCGCCGAAGTCGGTGTATAACCCCCTCGACATCGCGGCAGAAGAGCTGTTCGTGAACGTGTGCCACTACGCGTACCCCGAGGCAACGCCCGAAAACCCGGGCGAGGCCCGCATCAGCTTCGAGTACGAGCCCAATCCGCCCTCGCTCACGGTGCAGATCGTCGATGACGGCATTCCTTACAATCCGCTGGCAAAACCCGACGCCGTGACACCGGATGATATTATGGAAGTGCCCATTGGCGGTCTGGGTATCCTCATGGCGAAGAATTCAGTCGATGAGATGACTTACGAGCGCGCGGGCGACAGCAACGTCCTCACGTTCCGCAAGGGGTGGTAATGGCTGAGTCGCGGGTCAAGTTCGGCCCCTTCATACGCCTGGTCGAAGTGTATTTCTGCACCGTGGTGCTCACGGTGCTGGGCTATGCGCTGCTCATGCCGGCAGGCGATTTCGTCTACGACATCACCCTCCTGCGTATCCTGGTGGTTATGGTCGTTGCGGCGGGCTCGGTGTGGCTCATCGAGAAGCGCGCCAGCATCACGAGGCGTTTCGTCGTGATCTCCATGGCGGTTGTGGTGGTGCTATCGGTGCTCGACATGGTGTTTGGGGGCGAGTATGAGCGCATAGCGCGGGTGGTGACCATGCCCGTGCTCGTGACGGGCGGAGTGCTCTACTTCGGGGGTTCGCTTGCGATCATGCTCTATTTTGCATGGTCCCCGCATGCCAAGGAGGTGTTCGTCGAGCCGCTCGACGACTCGACGCAGCCGACGCACGACCCAGACGAGAACATCTACGAGAAGCCGTTCACCTGGCCGTGGTTCCGCAACCTGGTCATCTACTACTGCGTGTTCTCTATTGCGGGGCATTGGGCCGAGATCGGGTTCTGCTGGCTTATCGTGCTTGGCGTGGTGATGGGCGACTACGACTTCTCGCACGCGCAGCTCTGGGATTGGTGGCTGTGCCCGTATCCCGCCGAGGGCATCGCGGTCGTGCTCATAGCGCTAGTGCTGTTCCCCTTTAAGGAATGGGTGCTCAAGAAGACGGGCGGGCGCGTGTGGCTCACGCTCATCATCAGCTTCCTCGTGAACATGCTCGTGTGCGCCGCAATCGACTTCACGACCGGCATCACGGCCAATGCGAACTACGAGCTGTGGGACTACAGCAACCTGCCCTTCAACTTCATGGGGCAGATCGTGCTGCAGAACACGCTCGTGTACTCCATTGCCGCCACGTTCATCGTGTGGGTGGTGTACCCGCTTATGGCCAAGTGGCTGCATCGCATGTCGCCCAATGCCGCCAATGGCCTGTTCATTGGCTTCGTGGCGTTCTACGTGTTTCTTGAGGTGCTCTACTACGTGCACATCGGCCCCGACGGCATCGTGTTCGGCTAGCCGTGCGGGAGGCGCATTGCCCGCCCTTGCGGTTACTCCGCCGACGAATGCGGGTGGAGTGCGACGATCCGGCGGAGGCGCGAGGGGGTTTGCCCGATAGCGGCCTCGTCTGCTTGCCAGGACCAATTGCCTTCGGCCGTGCCGGGCACGTTCATGCGCGCGGCGTCATCGAGGGCGAGGACATCCTGCAGCGGGATAACGCATATCGGGGCGCCGCTCGTAAGCACCATGCTCATGAGCCTGTCGGCCACCTCGCTTACGTCGAGGTCGGAGTAGCGCGTTGCGGCATAGCCGACGAGCGTCTGGTTGTCGTGCGTGCCCGTGTAGACGATCTTGTGCGGGCGCGGCTGGTAGCCCGCGAGGGGGTCGTTGCCGTCCGCGAACTGCACGATGTCCATGCCCGGGAACCCGCATGCGGCAACGAGCGCGCGCACCGCGGGCGTGATGAGCCCCAGGTCCTCGGCGATGATGGGCAGCGGCCCGAACGCGTCGTAGGCGGCATTGAAGAAGTCCATGCCCGGGCCGGGGCGGTACGAGCCTTCCGTGGCCTTCTTCCCCGCGGGAATCGAGAAGTAACGCGCGAAGCCGATGAAGTGGTCGAGCCGCACGACGTCGTACAAATCGAATGCACGGCGCAATCGGCGCAACCACCAGTCGTATCCGGTTTTGCGGAGGACGTCCCAGTCGTAAACGGGATTGCCCCACACCTGGCCTTCGACGGCGAACGCATCAGGGGGGCAGCCTGCGACCACATGGGGTCTTCCGTCTTCGCCCAGTTGGAAGATTTCCGGGTTCGCCCATACATCGGCGCTGTCGGCGCTCACGTAGATGGGCATGTCGCCGATTATCTGCACGCCGCGGCCGTTGGCGTAGGCGCGCAGCTCCCTCCACTGCTCCTCGAAGGCAAACTGAACGCGGCGCCAACCTTCGGCGTGCTCGCGCAGCATGTCGTTGGCCTCGACGACCGCAGGATCGTAGGAACGGTATTCCGCCGGCCAGCTCTGCCAAGGCGTGCCTTCGCCCACTTTCTGGCGTATGGCCATGAAGGCCACATAGGGTTCGAGCCAGTCGGCCTCGCGTTCGCAGAAGGCGCGGTAGGCATTCGTGTCCTTGGGGGCTTTGCCGGCAATTTCGGATGCGCTTGACCCGTTTAGCAGGCGGGCGTTGCCCGCGAAGGCGCTGATGCCGGCGTAGGGGCTGCCGAAGCAGTCAGTGGGGTTGACCGGCAGCACCTGCCAGTAGCGGATGCCCGCTTCGGCCAGCCTGTCGACGAACGCGAAAGCCTGGGCTCCGAGCGTTCCTTGGCCTTCCGACTCGGAATCGCCAGAGGGCAGGCTTGTGATATGGGCGAGCACACCCACGCCCTCGTCGAGCGGCTTCCCGAGCCGTTGCTCCGCATGCATATAGAGCACAGCCGATCCGAGCTGGCCCAGGTGCACGCGTGCGTAACGTTCGGCAGCGGGCGCGTACGCCGGAGCCTCGCCAGCCTCCGACACGCTCACGATTGGCACGGCGTAGCCCGAGGTGACTTCGGTGACGGCCTCTGTTTCCAGGGGAACCAGCACATCGTGCGCATCGCGGAGCGATGCGTTGATCAGCACGCAGGCCGCCTCGCCGCTCTCGCCGCGGCGCCAGAACCCGAACACGCCATCGTTTGCGGCGAACCAGGAAGGCTCGCCGGTCTGGAACGGCGCCAGGGAGCGACGCAGGTCGATGGCGTTCTGCGCGATGTTCCCGCAGTCGAAGTCCAGCGCATCCCAATGCGCAATGGCCTGCTCGGCTGCGTCGTCGGCGCCGTTTTCCTGCCCGTAGGGCTTTCCTGCGCGAATGAACGGGTTGCGGGGGAGGAGGGCCTGGATCAGGCTCGCGCACCACAGGCGCCCTTTCGCCAAGTTGATCTTGCCCCCGTCGAGCTGGTAATCGCCGATATTCGGCCGGGGCTCGCTCTTCGCTCCCACGACGCCTGCAAGCTGGGCGAGCAGGTGCACGCGATCGTCAACTCCAAGGAGGTCGAGCGCGTGCTCGAACGCTTGCTCGGGGTAGTCCTCGTGCAGCATCTCGAGCGCTTCCACGAAGGCCGGCGCCATCTTCTCATCGCAGAGGTAGTCGATGACCGTCTCCCTATAGCGCTGGCTGGCCTCGCGATCGAGCATCCCGTCGTCCAGCTGCTTGGGGTCGTATACCGATAGCTTGAAGCTCGGCGGCTCCCAGTCGGCAAGCCGCCCTTCGCCGCCCATCTTGCCGTCCTGGGCGCCGTAGCGCATTTCATGCCCCTCGGCGCTCGCGATGACGAACTGGTACCACACCGTTCCGGCGGCTTTCGGTTCGAGAACCACCTTGAAGCGCATATGCTGCGCCCCGCCGCTCGACTGTTGCGTGACGGTCATGGGGAAGCGTTCCTCGCCCGTTCCGTCGATCCAGGTGCGCAGCGTTGCCGTGGCGTTGGGCGCCTCCCATACGTCGAGCGTCAGCTCGACGGCTTCTCCCAAGCGGAGCGCCCCGTAGGGGGCGCGGTACTCCGCGCTGCGGGTATCGTGAAAAGCTCTCATGATAATCGTTCCATTTCGTTGTTTGTGAGGGTGTCGGGCCGTGCTCCGTGGGAGCGCCCGCGCTGGATTGCCCTACGCTTTCGGGAACCTGCGCTCGCCGTAATAGCCGGCGTCGAAGGCGGCGTCTTTCATGCCGCATCCGCCCTGGTAGCAGGTGGGGCGGAAATCGAGCACCTTCTTGTAGAGCTCCGGTTGGTTGCGCAGGTTGATGAGCATGGTGTACACGGCGGCCGCGTCGATCATGACGATGCGGTCGTTGTGGGCCTTCATCGCGAAGTACACGTCCGCGGCCGTGAGCCCCTCTACGCGCATGGGGTTCTCGACCGTGTCGAAGAACCGCGGCTTAGGCTGGTCGATGTAGCGGCAGAACTCGCGGTACACGTCGTCGTTCTCGGGTGCAAACAGCGTTTTCGAATAGTCGGGGCGATGTTTCAGCAGCGATTCCTCTTCGCTGAGCTCGGCGTCGATTTCCGCAAAGTAGTCGAGTGCCGTCTTACCGCGTTCGGCTTGGCCGGCCGCGACGAGCTTCATTTCCTCTTCGTACGAACCCATGCAGTACTCCTCTTGTGTTGTTGGGCAAACCGATTATAGATACGAAAGCGGCCCCAGTCGGAATTAGTGGACAAACTTCATCTTCGTTCTCTATACAAGGCTTCCGCCAGCGACCCATAGGTTGCGAAGTGCGTGCGCCTTCTGATGTACGTGCACGTGCTCCTCTGCGCGTCGGGTACAATGAACGCAAGGATGCACGTAGCATTCTGGAACCGATAGAGAGAGGTGCCCCATGAAGAAGTACATCTGCCCCTGCGGTTACGAGTACGATCCCGAGGTCGGCGATC
>CACWWI010000077.1 GCA_902764575.1 uncultured Coriobacteriaceae bacterium | reverse complement strand
AGGGCGGTGCGTGCTTCGGGCACGAGCGGCCGGTCGTTGGAGGACGCGGATTTGGGCAATGCCGCCAGCGCTTTCTCGATGGCGCCGTAGCGGTCGCCTTCTGCGAGCAGCTGGGACGACTCGGTGGCGAGCTTGCGGGATTCGGCCGCGAGTGCTTCCTGTCGAGCGTTCGAGGCGAACGCGAGCGCGGCGGCCACCAGCGCGACGACGAGCACGGCGGCTGCGGCGGCGATCGCGGCCCTCTTGCGCTTCCGGGCGCGGTCGCGCTGCTTCAGGTCGTCGAACCCGCAGCCGGCGATCGCGGCTATCAGCCTGAGCGTTTCCTCGCGCGCCCTGCCCGATGCCTCGGGCCGCAGGTCGACGGCCAAGGGGTTGGCGGAATGAGCCTCGGTGCCGTCGGGCCCGGCCGAGCTCGCCCGCAGGTAGTCGGGAATGCTCTCGGCGGAGCTGCCCTCCGCGAGCACCGTGAACACGCGATCGCGGCCGTGCATCTCGGCGAACGCGGCCACCTCGCGCTGAACCCAGACGCTGCCCTGCGTGCTGGGCGAGCACACCACCACGAGCGAGCTCGATTTGGACAGCGCGTCGAGGATGCGCTCCGGCAGGGAATGGGACGCCACGAGCTCGTCCTCGTCGCGGAAGCATTTCCCAAGCCGCCCGGCCGGGTGGCCTGGCCCCGCAATGCCGCGGGGCATCTTGAAGGTCTCTATGGCTTGCTGGACCCGTTTCGCGACTTCGGTATCGCGCGGCACGTGCCGGTAGCTGATGAACGCGGCGTACTCGTACTGGCCGGGTTCCGGGTCGTTGCGCAGCTCGGCGGCGCAATACGGGCAGAACGAGGCGTCGTCTGGCGCGTCCCTATGGCACTTCCTGCACTTCATGGGCCGATTATAACCAATCCAGGCAGCGTTTCGAACCGCCCCTCATGCCCCGCCCATTGGGCAAGCGCCGGGACAGCATGCATTTAGGATTCCAAGTGTCGGAAGTCGACGAGCGAATCGGAAAGGAGCGGTCATGGCACGGTACGGAAAGAGCGGCGGGTACGGCGGTTCGAGGTCGAGTGGGCGCGGGGCATCCAGGTCGTCCGGCGGTTCGCGTAGCTTCTCGTCGGCCCAGGCGCACCAGCACGTTGGGCAGTCGAGGTTCGGCTACACGAAAACCTACTCGCCGGGGACGGGCTACAGGATGAGGAAAGACTAGGAACACCGCTGGCAAGTTGGCGATGGCCCGCCGAACCGGCCGGGCCATCGCCCCGCGTTTGGAGGAGGAGAAATGGGCTCAATCTTACTTATCCTGGGAATCGTGCTGATAGTTGCCGCAGTTGGCAACGGCTCTTTCGTAATGGGCGTCGTGGGCGTAATCCTCGCCGTCGTGGGCGGCTTCCTGTTCTGGCAGACGTCTGCGACCAAGGCGTATCTCGATCAGAACAAGAAACGATAGGGGCGAATCATGCAGAGCAATCAGATTGTCGGCAGGTGGAAGAGCGTCGCGTACGTGGACATGGCCGGCAGGGCGCAGCAATACGACCGGCAGGAGCTGCTGTTCCGCGCCGACGGAACGGGCAACATGCACGCGAAGACGCTGTTCAAGCGCAACACCCCGTTCACGTGGAAGCACGACGGCTTCGACTACTACATCTTCAACCTGGGAGGCCCGGGGTCCGTTGCCGTTGCCGCCGTGGAGGGCAACGAGCTGGGTGTCATCGAGAACGGCATGCTCATGACCTACACGAGGACCAGCTAACCCGAAGGGCGCCCGCCTGTCCGCTTCGTGGTACTCGCTCGGGCCTTCCCATGTGCCATGATCATGCTGGCGAATTGATTGCTGGATCGATCGAGCGGGGGAGGCGTCATGGCAGACGGAATGTGGACGATGAACGAACAGGGCGAGTTCCACCTGGAGGAGCCCTACCGCACGTGGCTGCAAGAAGCCAAGGAGGCGGCGACGCGCGGCTGGCACGCGGCGCTGGTCGAGTACCTGGTGCCCAGGTGCCCGTACACGGCGCAGGAGCTCACCGACGAGCTGGTCAGGCGCAACGAGGAGCGGGAAGACGGCAAGGTCATCGTGTTCGAGGAGTTCATCCTGGAAGCGCTCAGCGGCGACCTGTAAGGAGCGAGGCCTGGAGGGCGAGCTCGCGCGCCAATTGGCGCCTGCGGGCTCGCCCTTTCCCGTTCTCATGCTGGCGCAGCGAGTGCCCATCCAGTTTTTTCGCGTTTCGTGGCACGTATTTCCAGTAGTCAACGACTGGCAGCCGGGAAAATCGTTGACTACGGGAAATACGTGCCATTTCGCCCCGATATCCAGAACGGAATCGTTGACTACTGGAAATACGTGCCACGACTGCGATTTTTTCTGGATTGGAAGGGGCGGAATCGTTGACTACTGGAAATATCAACCACGGCCTTCCAGCATTCAAAGGCTAATCGTTGAATACTGGAAATCTTATCGGCGGGAAACAGAGCGGGCCCATGGTTGCCATGGGCCCGCTCTCGTTGAGCTGCTCTTGCGGTCCCGCTGCCATGCGGCTGGCGGGGGTTGCGGGTTCCTAGCCCTTCTTGAGCGCGCTCACCGCGCGGCCGAGGAAGACGAGGAAGACGACGTAAGCCACAATCATCAGGACGAGCGCGATGATCGAAGCCACGCCGCCGATCACGTTGCCAACGATCCCGGCAATGATGGACGCTACGATGGCGATGACGGAGATGGTGAGGATCTTGGGGCCCATGTCGGCCACGTCCTGGCGGGCGATGTTCTGCGTAACTTCGGAGACGCCCATGATCGTGAAGATGATCGCGCACATCTCTGCAAGATCCGACAGCGCGTTGAAGAAGCTGGCTCCACCCCAGTGCATGAGCGCGAACACGACCGCGACGACCGACAGGATGAGCGCGATGATAGCGCACGTGAACGCCTTGCCCATGCGGTCGGGCTCGTCAATCGAGGCTTGCTTGAGGCCCACGAGGTTCAGGACGAGGGCGATGATGGCCAGGCAAGGGGCGAGAAGGGTGAAGATGCCGCCCGTTGCCACGGTGCCCACGGCGCCGGCATCTCCTCCTGTTTCTAGGTAGGCTCCAGCGCCACCGACGAGCATAGCCAGGCCGACCAGCGTCAGCACCGAGCCGATGATCTGCAAGATCTCGGCGACGAAGATTTTCTTAACTCCGTTGTATGCGTTTGGAAGCGTCATTTATGTACTCCTTAGGTAGTTCCTTTTCCGTGCTACGCAGTTTTGCGTTCCTACTATCCTAGCGATTTTGGTCGCTGATGTCATCGGGAAAGTTAGCCTTCGTAGAACTCGGTTTGCACGGTTTGGGTGTTGATGAGCATTGAGCTCGAGGCACTGCTGCCCTGTGAGGCGCATCCTGCGGGCGTCCGCAAAAGCTTCTCTCAAAGTACCAAGACACGGACTAGGAGCGCTGGGCGCCTGGTTATAGTGATGCTCGAGAAGAAAAGCCTCGACGGCCGCGGGGCCGGGAAAGGAGCGGGCACGCCATGGGCGAAACGAACGACCTGTACGCGCATGTAGCATTCGGCGACACGAATCGCGCGGACGGCGTTCCCGATTGCCCCGCTCCCGGCGATGGCCCGGTGTACTTGGAGGGAAGGCTCGTGCTCTCGCGCTCGTTCCAGGGCGGCCCCGCTTGCGTGCAGACGGAAGACGCGGGGGACCTGATCGAGCGCTACCGGCTGTGGGACGACCTCGCGGAACGCTGGTGCGACAGCGGCCTGGAGGTGCTGCGCTTCGAGATGGCCGACGTCGTGGTGAGCCTGGGCCCGAAGCCCGCCGTGCTGTGGCGGGGCTCGGTGGACACGCGGGCGCGCGTCGTTCCGGTGCCCGACCTCGACGAGGCCGGGGTGAGGGCCAACCAGGCCCACGACCTTCGCTGGAAGCGCGTCTAGGCCTGTTCGGCCAGGCCCTGCAGCCAGGCGCGGTACTCCTCGGCCAGCCTCTTCGGCCCCGCGATGGTGACGGCACCGTTCATGCCGGCGACCCAGCCGAAGAACTGCGCGCTCTTGCGCACGGTCACGGACACCTCGGCGCCGCCGTCCTTGCGGGGGCGCACCGGCACGTCGGTGCCGAAGCGGTCGGCCACGATGTCCATGGCGTCGGGAGCCACGCGCAGCTTCGCGCTCACCGGCTTGCCCTCGTACATGCCGAAGGCCTGGTAGGCGAAGTCCTCGAAGGCGTAGTTGGCGATCTGCTGGTTGCGGGTGGCCTTCTCGTCGGAGACCTGCAGCAGCCTCATGCGGTCGACGCGGAACCGCACGAAGTCCTCATGGTTGTCCGACCAGCAGATGAGGTAGTAGTTGCCGTTCGCGAACACGACGTGCACGGGCGTTTGCACGTAGAGCTTGCCCTCGTGCTGTGCCTGCGGCTTCATGCTGTTGTCGTACTTGAAGTAGAGGAACGCCACCTTGCGCTTGAGGCGCATGGCCTCGTGGATCGTGTCGACGTTGTAGAACACCGAGTCGGACTGGCTCTTCACGCGGCCGTCGACGTGCACGCGGCGCTTCAGCGCCTCGCGCTCGTGCACGCTCGCCAGGGCCGAGAGCTTCTTCACGAGCCGCGACGCCGTGCGCTGCGTGAGGAAGCGGCTCGACTGCACCGCGTCGACGAGCAGCGTGAGCTCGGCCAGGTCGAGGCCCGTTTTCCGCATCGTGTACTCCACGGGCATGTGCTGGATCGTGTCGATGGTGCAGCCGAACTCGCGCAGGACGCCCAGGTCCTTGTAGATGCCCTTGCGCTCGGCCGATATGCCCTGCTCCTCCAGCTTCTGAAGGATCTGGGCCATGGACAGGCCGTGCTCGGCGTCGGTCTGCTCGTCGAGCATCTGGTACAGGTACAACAGCTTCAGCTTTTGCTTGCCGTTCGCGGCCATGATCGCTCCTTCTTACGGGCGTGCGCTTCCCAGCTGCGGTGCGCAGCTTTCAAACGAACTGTATCACAAACGGGCGCGTGGCAGGTTGGGCCTGTCCGTTTTGCGGGACAGGCGGAACGGCTACTCCGCGACGATGACCGCGATGCCGTTCGGGATGACGGTGACCTTGGCGTCCTCGCCGACGATGCCGCGCGCCATCTCGAGCGCCTCGTCGAGCGAGCCGGCGTACATCATCTTCATCTCCTCGATGGTCTGGCGCATCTCCGGGCAGCTTACGTAGATCACCGGGTGATGGATGAGGATGCGGGCCTGAATCTGGTACTCCCACTGGTCGGGCTTCGTCTCGTTCTGCGGCACCTGCAGGATCTCGTCCATGAGCGCCTGGGCGCTCGCGCAGTCCTTGAGCGCGCGGTAGAACCCCTCGCCGCCCGTGCCGTCGGCGCATTCGGCGCACTCGATGATCACGCCGCCCTCGTTGGCGCACGCCTCAGCGGCCGTCATCGACTTCACGGCCTGGTACATGTTCTGGTCGAGCGGTGCGCCCCCGTTGCCCGTGATGACGATGTCGGCGGGCACGGCCTTCACGCGGCACTGGTCGGCCAGGAACTCGGTGCCGGCCTTGTGCGCCTCGAACGGGTCGCCCGCGAACGCGGCGACCACGCGCTTGTCCTCGTCGATCACGACGTTGACGATGTAGGCGAGCTTGGCCTGGCGCGCGGCGTCGACCATGTCGTTGTGCAGCGGGTTGCCGTCGAGCACGCCCGTGCGGGCGTTCGGGCTGGCGATGAACTTCGAGCAGTGGTTGCCCATGACCGTCACGGCGTCGCACACGCCGGGCAGCACGCTCTTGCGCCCGCCGGAGAAGCCGGCGAAGAAATGCGGCTCGATGAACCCCTCGGACACGAGCAGGTCGGTCTCGGCGGCCACGCGGTCGATGACCAGGTCGGCGCCTGACGGCAGCACGCCGATCTTCACGTTGGAATCGGCGTCGAAGGCGTCGTGAATGACGATGCGCTCGGAGTCGACGATGCTATCGCCCAGCTTGGCGCGCAGCTCGTCGACGGAGGTCGGCCGGTGGAAGCCAGTCGCCACGAGCAGCGTGATCTGAATTTCGGGATTGCCCTCGCGCAGCTCGGCGAGCATGAAGGGGATGATGTGCTTGCTGGGAACGGGACGCGTGTGGTCGCTGACGATGATCGTGCACGTTCCCTTGCCGGCGGCGAGCTCCTTGAGCGTCCTTCCCCCGTGCGGGCTGGCCATGGCGGCGAGCACCAGGTCGTCTTCGTTGCCTTGGGACGGCGCGACGCTCGATTCGAGCACTCCGGCCACCATCTCGTCGGGCAGTGCGAGTTCCAGCGCGCCCGAACCGTACGGAATTTGGCATTTCATGTGGGACCCCCTATCTACGCCCCTCCATTTTACGCGAAAGAAAAGGCCGCTGCGTCTCGCAGCGGCCCTCGTTGCGCATTGAGCGGCCAACGACGAAAGCCCTGGCCGCACGCGTCTTTCTACGTCGGGCTAGTTTGCGCACTGCGGCCATGGTGCGCGCCCGCTGCCGCGGGTTCACACGCAAGGCCGTTTGTCTACAATACGGAGGGATGGTAAGGAGGTTGGCGTGCCATGCAAGAAGTGACGTTGAACGTGACAGACGAAGAGCAGCTGTACAACTCGTTCGACCCGCGGCGAAACCTGCTGAGGGACGAGGTGAAGACCTACCTTCTGAACGAAGTGCAGATTGAAGGGCGAATGGACGGCATTAACCTGGAGGTGCGCTCGGGCGCCGCGCTGGACGAGGAGCGGTTCGCTGATGGCCTTCACAGGTGGATTGCGGACGAAGAGCGCTCCATCGAGAAAACGCACCGCAGGAACATGTTCCAGCAAATATGGATGTTCGGCATCGGCGTGCTGTTCATCACGCTGAGCTTGCTGCTGCAGCCGATGGTGAGCGTGGTGTGGTTCACGGTGCTCTCGACCATCGGCGCATTTTCCATGTGGGAGGCGGCCAGCATATGGATCATCCAGAACCCGAAGCTCAGGATGCGCAGGCGTGCCGTCGCGCGGCTGAAGGAGGGCCTCACCCTGAGTTTTCAGCATGCGCCGGTAGGCTAGCGTTGCGCCGCGCTCAGCTTCGCGTAGGATGCGAGGACGAAGGCTTCGGGGTTGTCGCGGTAGGGAACGCACTGGCGGCCCTCGCCGAACAGGCGCATGTGGGGGCAGCCTCCCGCGCAATGGGGCAGCCACACGCACTCGCGGCATTCGGGGTCGCACGTTGCCCCGAACGCGTTGAGGTAGCACGTTAGCATGTCGCGATTCGAGGCCGTGGCCAGCGGTCTCGCCGGATCCCACTCGCGCGCGGTTCCGTAACTGAAGCGCTGCTCGCCCACAACCTCCCCGCATTGGTAGAGGTTGCCCATATGGTCGACGGTCGCGCTCACGGTGTTGTTCGCGCCGCAGAAGGCTCCCCGCCTCGCCAAGAGGCCGATGATGGGGTGGTCCTCGCTTATCTCGTCGAGGGCCGACATCAGGTAAAGCTCGAGGGGGGAGTACTCGACGCAACTGCCCGTCAGCAAATTGACGATGACCGTCTTGCCGGTTTCCGGTTCCTTCGCGCTGATGTTGTAACGCGATACGTGCCAGCCGGCCTCGGCGGCCGACCTCGCAGCCTTACGCTCGTTAGCCATCTGTCTGGGCCGTTTGCGCTACGCTTGCATTTTCGTATTATTCAAAGCCCACTACCGGGCTCGCTTCCGATGGGCGCGTCGAGCCCGATGCGCAAACGCATGGGTAGTAGCAACTGCACGCTTCATCCGTAGAGCAGCTCCACGCGGTTCTGGCGCCGCCGTTTAGCGCGTCCAGCTCCTCATCGGAGAGGTCGTAGCCGATTTTGCGGGAGAGATTGAGGAGCTCCTCCGGGGTGCTGCAGTTCTTCGCCATCTCCCGCTGCTCGGGAGTCAGGTCCTTGTAGCCCATGGTGCCTTCCTCTCGTCGATCCTCAGCGTACTATACGCCAGCATCTTCGCCCTTCGGCGTTCTTGTCACCTTATCGACGAGGATGGCAGCGAGCGCGATTGCTGTCATGACGGGAAGCGTGTTGCCGCAGGGGATATCCCAGGCAAGCGAGAGGCGGTAGAGCGCGAATCCGCACGTCCACAGCGCGATGTTGCGCCAGTCGATGCCGCTTGCCGAGCGGTCGCGGTGCAGCACGAAGTAGTCGACGCACAGCAGCGTTGCCATGGGCGCGAACACCGACCCGATGAAGTACAGGAACTCCTCGAAGTTGCCCACCGGCAAGAGCGCGGCGAACGCGGTGCCCGCGACGGCGGCGAGGATGCCGCAGACGCGCGCGTTGAGCCGCGGGTGGATGGCCTCGGCCGAGATGCCCGCGGACTGTGCGTCGAGAAACGTCGTGGTGACGGTCGAGAACACGACGATGAGAATGCCCGCGATGCCCCATCCCATCTGCGACAGCACGGCCGCGATGTCGTCGGAGCCGGCGAACAGGGCGCACCCGAGCCCGATGGCGAACATCCAGCAGCTGCCGACGAAATACGTGACGGTGGACGCGGCGGAGGCGGCAGCCGGGCGCTTCGCCTCGCGCGTGTAGTCGCCGACGACGGGCAGCCACGACAGCGGCATGGCAGCAGCCAGCTCCACCGCGGCGCCGAACGACAGCCCCTCGCCCGCAGCGCCGGGCGCGTCGCTGCCCGAGCCGAACGCCGCCGCGCTCGCCACGAACGTCAGCGCGAACAGCAGGATCGCTGCGAAGGACTGCACCTTCCCCATGCGCTTCACCCCGATGGCGATCCACAGCACGATGAGCGCGCCGATGACGACGCACCACCCCGCCATGCCGATCTGCGGCACGAGCATGGCCGCGGCCGTCGCGCCCGACATCACCATGATGGCTGTCCACCCGACGAGCTGCACGACGTTCGCCGCCGAGAACAGCTTCGACCCGGCCTTGCCGAACGACCGGGAAACAGCCTGCATGGCCGCTTCGCCCGTCTTCGCGCTGATGAGCGCCACCAGCCAGAACAGCACGCATCCGATGACGTGGCCGATGACGAT
>CACWWI010000076.1 GCA_902764575.1 uncultured Coriobacteriaceae bacterium | reverse complement strand
CGCTTGTCGGTTCGGCCCAGGTGCGCGCCACGCTGAGCCTAACCGTTCGGCGAAAAACGCGAAGCAGCTGCGGAACTCGCTCGCTTTGCTCGCTCAGACAGTCCTCGCTCCCGCTTCGCGTTTTTCACCTCACAGGCTCAGAGTGGCGCGCACCTGGGCCGAGCCGACAAGCTACTCTTTCTAGGTTGTGATCAGCTCCTTCTGGGGGAGAAGAAAAAGGGAAATGGAAGACGATATTTGGACAGTTCGGCGGATCCTCGATTGGATTGAGGGGTATTTGGCGCAGCGTGGCGATGGGAACCCTCGGGTTTCGGCGCAGTGGCTTGTGGGCGAGGCGCTCGGGGTGTCGCGGATGCAGCTGTTCCTGGATGCTGAACGGCCCCTCACGGCTGACGAGCGCGCGGTGCTGCGCGACTGGACGCGCCGGCGCGGACAAGGCGAACCGTTGCAGTACATCACCGGCGAGACGGCCTTCCGCCACATCACCGTGAAGGTGCGCCCCGGCGTGCTCATCCCCCGCCCGGAAACCGAGGTTCTCGTGAGCGAGGCGCTGGCGCTGTTGCCCGCAGCCCCGAAACCGCAGGAGGCGCTCGACGCCGAGATGCTTCGGCAGTATGCGGAGCTGACAAGCGCAGAGCTTGAGGAAGATACGAACTCGGAAGAAACCCCCTCCCTGCTCGTCGCCGATATCTGCACGGGAACGGGCTGCATCGCGTGCTCGATTGCGGCCGAGCACCCGCATACGCACGTGGTTGCAACCGACATCGCACCCGAAGCGGTAGCACTGGCGCATGAGAACGCGACGGCGCTCGATCTGGAAGACCGCATCGACATCATCCAATGCGACCTCGCAGAAGGCATCGACGGATCGCTTCTGGGCTCGTTCGACCTCGTCGTGTCGAACCCGCCCTATGTGCCGACCGACGTGCTGGCAGACATCCCGAACGAGGTTGCCGAATTCGAGCCCTCGCTCGCGCTTGACGGCGGCCCTGACGGCTTAGTCGTGTTCCGCCGCCTGCTCGACTGGTGCGCCCGCGCCCTGAAGCCCGGTGGCGCTTTCGCGTTCGAGCTCCACGAGACCTGTCTCGACGACGCTGCGGCAGAAGCCGAGCGCGCGGGCTTCGCCGACGTGCGCATCGTGGAAGACCTGGCCGGCCGCCCCCGTGTGCTGACGGGCCGCAAGCGCCAATGAGCACCAGGACGTTCCTAAAGCTCACTCGATAGGAGACCGCAATGCTGTTCGTGCTCACAGGGCAAGTTCAAACCGGCAAGACCCGCTGGCTCGAGGAGCTTGTAGCAGCACTGGAAGAAGCAGGGGTCGCGACGTACGGCGTGCTGGCACCGGGCGTGTGGGCTGACCGTCGGGGCAATCCCGAAGCCTTCCCCCACGCCGACGCGAACGGCTTCGAGAAGCTGGGCATCGACAACGTGCTTCTCCCCGAAGGCCAGCGCATCGCCTTCGCACGCAGGGCTGATTTGGCAGAGGCGAGCGGCGAGCACGATCCGAACAGCCAAAGCTCGCAAGCCAAACTGCATTGGTCCATCAGCGATGCGGCAATCGAGCGCGTGAACGGGCACTTCGCCGACCTTCGGGCACGCGCACAAGCGCATGACGACACGACGAGAGGCTTTCTCATCGTCGATGAGCTGGGGCAGCTCGAGCTGCTGCGCGGCGGCGGGCTGACCGAGGCGGTGGGCATCTTGCAAGACGGGCCGACGGCCCTGACGCGCCATGCGCTCGTCGTCGTGAGGGAGGCGCTTCTCGCCCACCTGGATGGGCGCTTCAACCGCTGGGGGCAAATCGAGCTCGTGAACCCCGACAAGCCTTCGCGATCGCGCATTCTGGCCACGTTGACCGAAAGCCGTTAACCGATCCGCTCCTTGTCCAGTTCGCGGATAGGAACGCAGACCCTCACCTTGTCGTCGTGTAGCGAGTTCACTTCCACGTCCACACCGTAGATCTTGCTGATGAGCTCGGCGGTTATCGTGTCTTTGGGCGTGCCGTAGGCCAACACGTTGCCCTCGTGCAGCACGAGCGTCTTGTCGGCGTAGAGGAACGCCTGGTCGGGCTGATGCGTCGACTGGATGACGGTCAGGCCGTCTTCGGCAAGCTGGCGCACGCACGACAGCACGCGGACCGTGTTGCCGTAATCGAGCGCTGAGGTGGGCTCGTCCATGATGATCGTGCTCGCGTTCTGGGCGAGCGCGCGGGCGATCAGCACGAGCTGCTGTTCTCCACCCGATATGCGCGTGTAGGGACGGTCTGCCAGAAAGCCGATTCCCACCCGCTCGAGCGCCTCGTACGCGCGGTCCACATCGCTGCTCTTCGGCGAGAAGAACACGCCGGACCCCGCTCCCGAGCTCATGAGCACCACGTCGAGGACCGCGTAGTCGTACACGGGCTTGTGCGACTGCGGGATGAATGCCATCTCGCGGGCGCGCTCGCGAATGCTCAGCGTGCGGATGTCCTTGCCGTTCACGATTATCGTCCCGGTATACGAGCGGTTCAGACCCAGTATGCAGCGGAACAGCGTGGACTTTCCCGTGCCGTTCGGCCCGAGCACGTTGACGAGCGTGCCTTCGGCGACATCGAACGAGATGTCCTCGAGCACCCGATGCGACCCGTACGCGAAACCGAGGTTTTCGACCTTTACGCTCATTTCCGCCTGCCCTCCCTCGTGATGAGGTACAGGAAGAACGGCGCGCCGATGAAGGCCGTCAGGATGCCGATGGGAATCTCTGCAGTCGTCAGCAGGCGCGACACGTCGTCGACGAGCAGCAAAAACGACGCTCCCATGAGCATGCTCGCAGGCATGAGCTTGCGGTAGTCGCTGCCGATGAGCATGCGCGACAGGTGCGGAATCACGAGACCGACCCAGCCGATCATGCCGGTGACGGCCACGCTCGCCGCCGTGATGAGCGTCGCCGCGACGATGATGATAAGCCGCAGGCGCTTCGTGTTCACGCCCATGGTCGACGCTTCCTCGTCGCCCATGGTCAGGATGTTGATGCGCCACCGCAGCACGAACAGCACGACGAGGCCCACGGCCATGGGTGCTATGACCATCTGGACGTCCGCCGGCTTCGCGCTGGTCAGGCTTCCCATGAGCCAATACGTGATGGCGGGAAGCTGGTCGGCGGGATCGGCCACGAGCTTGGCGAACGACACGCCGGCGGAGGCGAGCGAGCTGACCATGACGCCGGCGAGCACGACCGTGAGCACCTGGTTACCGCGGGCGGCTTGCGCTACCAGCACGACAAGCATAACGGTGGCGATGGCGAACACGAAGGCAAACGCCGACACGCCGAAGCTCGCGAGCCCGATAAGTATTGCCACGGCGGCACCCAAGGCAGCGCCCTGGGAGGCGCCGAGGATGTCAGGCGACACGAGCGGGTTCTGGAACGTGCCCTGATACGCAGCGCCCGCCGAGGCGAGGCAGCACCCCACCAGCATGGCGAGGATGACGCGCGGCAAGCGCACGTTGAAGAAGATGGTCGCCTCCTGCGCTGTCCAGAACTGGTCGATGGGCGCAACACTGCCGAAGAGCATGCCTACGACCTTGTCGGGGCTTATGGGATAGCGGCCCACCATGAACGACAGCACGCCCAACACGACGAGCACGACCGCAAGGCCGACGAGGATGAGGTTGGCTCGTCGGCCGCGATGCGAATGACCTCGTTTTTCCCGGTTGTCCGCTGAATTGGCCATATACAAGCGAAGGCGTGTCGGCTAGGCGCGAATCGAGCACATCTGCAGGGCCTCGCCGAAGAACTGGCCTGCGCCGGTCTTCACGGCGAACCGCGTCTTCTCCGGATCGGCGACCACGCTGCCGGCCAGCATGTCGACACCGTAGTCGAACAGCTTCGGCGACATGACCACCGACGGGCCCACCATGATGGTGGTCACGCCCTCGGCAAGGGCGAGCAATCTCGGCGCCGTCTTGTTGATGATCGTCACACCCGTCATGAACAGGTAGTCCTGCTCGGGAACGATGTACTCGCATGCAGGATCAGGCAGATCGTCGTCATGGGGGTTGCGCTCGAGCACCGAAAGCTGTGCGTATTCGGCTATGCGGTCGACGTGCGGGAAATGCCCGACGACCGTCACCTTTGCCGTTCCCTTCGCGGCGATTTCCGGGCGGTATAGCTCGAAGGCGTCGATCTTGCGAATCGAGCCATCGGGTAAATCGACCGTCTCGTCGTACGTGGCACCGAGCGCGTCGGTAAGCTCGTGACGTGCGTACCAGGCATTGAGAGCCGCCACACCGATGGAAGCCTCCTCGAAGCACCACGACTTCGCAAGGCAGGCGACCTCGCGTAACGGCAAGCCGCGCAGGTCGCGCTTGTCAACGCGCTTCGCTCCCCCGCGCGTCGTGAACGAAACGCCCATACCGCATTCCGCCTCGAGGTATGACCAGTGCGTGCCCAAGCAGTAATCGGTGACCAGCACGCCTTCCGGCACACCCTCAATGAGCTGGTCGTATAGCTTCCACGGTGATGTCTTCTGCGTCATGATTCCCCCTCTTGCATTTTGCCCCGCTTCCCTCGTGGGAAGCGGGGCTTTCCTCGACCGTTTATTTCTTGGGCATGGAGTTCGCGATCAGCGCGTTGCACTCGTCGTCAGACATGTCGTAGTTGTAGAACGTCTTGTAGTAGCCCTTAACGACGTCGGCCATGCTGTCCGAGAACTTGTCGGGATAGCACAGGCGCGCAAACCACTGGTAGCCGAGGATCTGGTTGACGCCGGGAGGCGAGGAGACCCAGTTGTACGGCTCGCCCGGCACGGCATAGTAGTTGCCGTTCTTGACGGCGGAAAGCGTCTGCCACGTAGCGTCGCTGCCCACCTTGTCGTAGATGCTGTCGGGAGCAAAGATGATCATCTGGGGGTCCCACAGCGCTATCTGCTCGAAGCTCGACTCGCTGCCAAGGCCCGAGCCGCCCGCCTTCTCGAGCACGCACACGTTATCGGCAATCGCGTCCACGACCGTTCCTTGGAAGGAGCCCTTCGCCATCACGTTCAAACCAGCGTCGCCGAGCAGGTAGGCGACCTTCACCCGATCGGCCTCAGGTACGGTTGCAACAGCGTCAGAGGTCGTCTTCTGGGCGTTCGCGCAATAGTCTGCGAGCTTCTGGGCGCGCTCCTCGACGCCGAGCAGCTTGCCCAACTCGGTGTAGGCGGCGTCGTAGCTATCGTACGAAGCCTCGATGTGGATGCACGGGATTCCGATGGCCCCCTGGATTTCGTCAAGGTCCTCGACGATGGTCTTCTTGGCCTCGCCGATGTCGATGATGACCTGCGGATCGGCTTTAGCAACGGCTTCCTTGTTGAAATCGCCCTTGCCGCCGTAAATCTGGCCGAACACGGGAAGGCTCGCATAGTCGCCGACGTACTTCATCTCGGCGCCCGAGAGCTCGTTGGACAACCCTACGAGCTTTTCAGGAGCCAACGTGAGCAGGCACATCTGCGAGATGGGGCCGGTGATGGCGACGCGTTCGATGTTGGCAGGCACCTCGACAGTGCGCCCTGCCGAATCCGTGAACGAAACGGTGCCGCTGGAAGCCGCACCCGCGGAGGAAGCAGAACTCGACGCGCTGCCCGACGCGCTCGCGCTCGAAGTCGAACCCGAATTCGACGAACCGCATCCGGCGAGCGCCAAGACGGCGGCGACGCAGAGCGCGAACAGCAAGGCCGCTAACGCCTTTCTCGATTCCAACAAAGCTCTCCCCTGTTTCATCAATCCCTCCTTCTCGTAGTGTTTAGTCACGGTACGTTATATCCTGTACCGCATATATTCATTGTAATGCATATCTTTATTCGCGTATAGTCTCGTTTCTGTATTATTCGCGCTAAAGATTGCTATAGGCAAAAAGAGAGCCACCGGATCGGTGGCTCTCTCCTCTATCTTGCTCAAATGCCCTAGAGCAATGCCAGGATGTTCTCCTTCGGCTGGGCGCCGAGGGTCTTGGCTGCAGGCTCGCCGTTCTTGAAGACGATGAACGTGGGGATGCTCATAACGCCGTACTGCTGGGCAACCTGCGGGTTCTCGTCGATGTCGATCTTGTACACGTCGATCTCGCCCGCCTTCTCAGTTGCAACCTCGTCGATAATGGGCGCCATCATCTTGCAGGGGCCGCACCACGTGGCGTAGAAGTCGACGAGCACCGGCTTGTCGGAGTCGAGCACCTTGGCCTGCCAATCGGAGAAAGAAATCTGTTCGGTCATCATGGTCTCCTCTCAAATATTGTTTACAACTATATTGTACACAATATTTCTCTCTATGCAAGCGTCTTCACGAATGCGCTACTTTTCCCAAGGCGCATCGCGGAGAGCTACACAACCGACTCTGCCAGCAGGTCGGCCATCTTCTCCACCGGCCACTTGCCCAAGTCGCCCTCGAAGCGCTCGCGCACGCTGATGGTGCCCTCTTCCACTTCCTTGTCGCCGAGCACGATCATGTACGGGATCTTCTGAGCCTGCGCCTTCGCGATCTTCACGCGCATGGGCTCGTTCTGCTCGTACACCTCCACGCGGCCGCCGACAGCGGTCAATTTCGCTGCGAGCTCCTTGGCCGCATCCACATGGCGGTCGGCGATGGGCAGGATCACGGCCTGGATCGGCGAGAGCCACAGCGGCAGCGCACCGGCATAGTGCTCGATGAGGATGCCCAGGAACCGCTCGATCGACCCGAACAGCGCGCGGTGCAGCATGAACGGCTGCGCCTCGCCGTTGTCGGCGGTGCGGTAGGACAGGCCGAAGCGCTCGGGCAGGTTGAAGTCGACCTGCACCGTGGAGCACTGCCACGTGCGCCCGATGGCGTCCTTCACCTTGATGTCGATCTTCGGGCCGTAGAACGCGCCGTCGCCGGGGTTGATCTCGTAGCTCGGGCCGCGGCGCTCGATGGCCTCCTTCAGCGCGCCTTCCGCGAACTCCCACATGGCATCGGTGCCGATGGACTTCTCGGGGCGCGTGGAAATCTCGGCCTCGTACTCGAAGCCGAACTCCTTCATGATGTTGTCGGCCAGGTCGAGGATGGCCACGACCTCGTCGACGACTTGGTCCTCACGGCAGAACACGTGAGCGTCGTCCTGCGTGAACCCGCGGGCGCGCATGAGGCCGTGCACGACGCCGCTCATCTCGTGGCGGTACACCGTGCCGAACTCGAAGTAGCGCACGGGCAGGTCGCGGTACGAATGCACGTCGTTGCGGTACAGCATCACGTGGCCCGGGCAGTTCATGGGCTTCACGCCGTACTCGCTGTAGCGCGGCTGCTCGTCGGTGCCCTCGTTGATGTTGAAGAAGTACATGTTCTCGTGATAGAAGTCGTAGTGGCCCGAGGTCTTCCACACGTCGGCCTTGTAGATGTGCGGTGTGATGACCTCCTCGTACCCGCGGCGGTAGAGCTCCTTGCGCAGCCATTCCTGCATCGTGCGGATGATGCGCGCGCCCTTCGGGAGGTAGAGCGGCAGGCCCACGCCGGCCAGCTCGTCCATCATGAAAATGCCGAGCTCGCGGCCGAGCTTGCGGTGGTCGCGCTTTTCGGCCTCCTCGAGGTTGTGCAGGTACTCGTCGAGCTCCTTCTGCTTGAAGAACGCCGTGCCGTACAGGCGCTGCAGCTGATCGCGCTCGGCATCGCCGCGCCAGTAGGCGCCGGCGATCTTCTGCAGCTTGAACGCGGGCACCTTGCCCGTGTTCGGCAGGTGCGGGCCGCGGCAGAGGTCCGTGAACGAACCGATGGAGTAGATGGTGATGACCTCGTCGGCGGGCAGTTCGTTGATGAGCTCCACCTTGAACGGCTGGTCGGCGAACAGCTCGAGCGCCTCGTCGCGCGTAACCTCGCGGCGCTCGAAGGGCTCGGCGGCCTCCACGATCTCGGCCATGCGCTTCTCGATGGCCTCGAAGTCGTCGCTCGACAGCGTGCGGTCGAGCTTCACGTCGTAGTAGAAGCCGTTCTCGATGGCGGGGCCAACGCCGAACTTCACATCGCCGTAGAGGTCGACGAGCGCGGCGGCCATAACGTGCGCCGTGGAGTGGCGCAGCAGCTCGAGCGCCTCGGGGGATTTGTTGGTAATGATGGAAACCTGGTCGCCGTCGGCCACTTCGCGGCTGAGGTCGACCTCTTTGCCGTTGACGACGCCGCCGAGCGCCGCCTTGGCCAGTCCGGCGCCGATCGATGCGGCCACATCGGCCACGGTGGCGCCGTTCTCGAGTTCCTTCTCGGAACCGTCGGGCAGAATAATCTTCATGTTCAGGTCCTTTCTCCTGTTCGGCCGGGCACCCACAATGTGCCTGCTTCTAGCCGGGCGCACACAAAGCGCCTGCTTACGGATACTCGCGCGTCACGCGCATCCGCCCATTATAGCGAAACCCCACCGCCCAGCCCCCACAAACGCAAATAACCCGAGAACCCCTCTCCTTCCAACGGCGGAGCGTAGCTTGCTCATGGGATTTAACACAACGGGTTGTTGCACGTGGGCTATAATCAACAAGATAGTCCAACTGAAAGAGGTTCCCCATGCCGCGTCGCATCGGTTTCGACAACGACAAATACATCGAGCTGCAAACGGCACGCATCCGCGATCGCGTGCACGAATTCGGCGGCAAGCTCTACCTGGAATTCGGCGGCAAGCTGTTCGATGACTACCATGCCTCGCGCGTTCTGCCCGGCTTCGAACCCGATACGAAGCTGCGCATGCTGAAGAGCCTCGTCGACGAGATCGAGATCATCCTCGTCATCAACGCCAACCACATCGAGCATTCCAAGGTGCGCGGCGACCTGGGCATCACCTACGACGACGACCTGCTGCGCCTCATGGACGTGTTCCAGGGGCTCGGCTTCTTCGTAGGCAGCGTGTGCATCACGCAGTACCGCAACCAGCCTGCTGCCGACGCGTTCCGCCAGCGCCTCGACGCGCTCGGCATCCGCAGCTACCTGCACTATCCCATCGAGGGCTACCCGTACGACATCGACCGGATCGTCAGCG
>CACWWI010000075.1 GCA_902764575.1 uncultured Coriobacteriaceae bacterium | reverse complement strand
TTTTCGCCATCGTGGTAGATGTTGGTTCCTTGCGCATCCTGGCCCTTTGCGCGCTGACTTCTCTGCCAATCCTGGATATCGGTATAGCCATCGGTTAGTTCAACGACAAACGCTTCGAGGGGATCCCCCGGAGAGTATGAGACCTCTCCGCCTTCCCACTCCTGCGCATACGTTAATGTGGTCGGATCGATTACCGATGTCTTCGATGCGTCAAGTTTCTCCGAAATAGCGAAGTATGAAACGCCGTTGCGCTTAGACACTAGCTCGAGATAATAAACCCCAGACGGACCTGAATTGGTTTGACCGGTAGTGTCCGTAAAGGAAACGGCCACGTTGCCGTCCTCGACAGACGTGCCATTCGGCTCCTTTGTAACGGTAAAAGCGTAAATCGAGAAATTATCCGCCACGAACTCGGCCGTCTGATCATCGCCGTCAACCAATCTTGGTCGCCTCGGCGGTGGTGTTGGCGGTGCTCTTGGCCGCATCGGTCAGGGGCAGGTGCACGACTGTCACGTCGCTACCCTCGGCGCCAATCTCGTCGGAAAGCTGGTTGTTCTTGAACTGGATGTCGATCTTCACGGCACCTTCGGCAGGCTGCACCTCAACGCCGTCGACCATGAAGGCGATGTCGTAGAGCAGCGTGTTGCTCTGGGTTGCGCTTGCAACCTCATCGCTCTCGTTCAGCGCCTGCATGTAGGCGTCGTAGTTGTAGCCCTTGGTGTCGGGGGTGATCGGCTTCACCACGAGCTGCGCGGCGGCAAGAAGCGCGTCGTCGCCCGGAACCGTCGCGACGACCGTGATGTCGTCATCGGAGTACGTGAGCTCGATGTCCTCGGTTACAACGTTCTCGCTCGCCTGCTCCACGACAACCGCAGGGCCGGCAGCCGAGTCGGCAACCGTCGCTGCGACGGAGATGAGCGCATCGGCCGTCAGCTTCTCAGCCGCAATCCTGTACACGCCGTTAGCGTCGGCAGTAAGCTCCTGCTCAGCGCCGCCGGTCATCAACCTGACGGACGACACCTCGTATCCGTTGTCGGGCTCAACCTGGAAGGCCAGCTCCGCGTTCTCGGGAACGACCATCTTCGTGGCAGGCTCCGCGACCACCTGGTCGTTGTACACGATGTAGGCGTGGTCGAAGCTCACGCCGACCTCGGTCGCACCGACCTGTGCGATCTCCTCCTCGAGGTTGGTCGCCACCGACCTCGCGGAATTCGCGTTCTGGTCGGCGACCGCCCATGTGACGGGCGTCTGCATGAACACCAGCGAAAGCGCCGTTACCACCGCAACGACATTCCTCGCCCATTTGCTGGATTCGGCTTTCTTCATCATTCGTGACATAGCCGTTCCCCCTACGCTTCCTGCTCGCCGTTGTTCTTACGACGCCTCATCATTACAACTACCAGAATCGCGAGGATCGCGCACAGCACCGCGGCCCCGATGGGAATGATGGCCTGCAGCGGCAACCCGACCGTCGCCTCAGATTTCTTGTCGCCCGCGAAGTCGGCGCCGGATGCCAACGGCGTCTCCTGCTCCTCGATGCGCTCGGTGTTGGAGTCGACGCCCGACTCGTTGGTCAGGGTCGCGTTGTTGCCCGTGCCGTCGAGCACGTTGTAGGTGCGCCCGGCGTTCAGCTGCAGCGCGGCGTTGGTGGCAGCGGTGGCAGCCGTCGTGGTGCCGGCATCCGCGGTGCCGCCATCGACCGTCGTCGTATCCGTCGTCGTGGTGGTGCCGCCGTCGGTGGTGGTCTCGGTCGTCCCGCCGTCAGCGTACACAACGCGGATGGTGTTGATCACGGTGCCCGACGTCAAGGTGTCGTTCTTGTCGCGGTAGTAGATCGTGTAGTTGACGATGCCCGAGTAGTAGCTGTGCTCGATGGGCTCGTCCTGGCCGTCCAGGCGAATGTAGTCGATGCCGTTGAGCGAGAACTCGGCGGGCGTCTCGATGCTCGTCTTGCTCGAGGGCTCCGACGTGAACGACTCGCTGTCGATCTTCTCGCCCGTCAGGAAGTTCACGTAATCGACCGTAACCTCGTAGGGCCCCGGAGGCTCATAGCCCTCGGGCGTGTAGTACACGTTGACGACCGGCACCTTGTCGGAGTGAAGCGTGTAGGCATACTCCGCAGGCTCGCCGACGAGCTTGTACGTCGTGCCGTTGTGCTCTATCTGAGCGTCGGGCGCCGCCGTCGGGTTCGCCTCGTTCACCTTCACGGTCTTCGTCGCCAGGATGCGGCCGGTATCGTTAGCGCGCTTGGTGCCGTCGACGAGGTAGAAGGTCACGTTCGCCTCGGGCTGGTCGGCCGGGAGCGTTTTGTACTTAACCTGTACCGTCTTGGCGCCGGTGACCACTTCGTCGGTGGCCGCGTTGAAGTTCAGAACCGGATCGTCTGCAACCTCGTAGCCGAAGACGACTTGCTCGCCACCAACGATCTCCGTCTTATATATATTAGTAGGGGCGGTGTAGCGGAATTCGCCCGTAACGTTCACGGAGTCGGTCGCGATCACCTTGCCGCCCTCATCGACGAGCTGGATGGTGGCCACGTAATGGTTGGCGGCAGCCGCCTCGTCCGCGCTCATCATCGTGCAGGGAATCGTGTAGGACGTCGAACCGGGGTTCTTCATCTCCACGCTGTCCCTGAAGAACACCGTGCGGTACACGTCGCCGTTCTCCGCCTTCACGGCAGTCGGGATGTTCACGACACGGCTCTCGTTCTGGGCGAGGCCGGGAACCTTGGTCGAGGCAACGACATTGCCGGCCTTGTCGACGTACTTCACGACGCCGTCGACCGTAGTCGATTCGTTGTAGGGCTCGTAGGCGAAATGCAGCACTTCGCCATCAGCCGTGGGCTCGGTCGAGGCGAGCCGGTAGGTCTTGCCGCCGACGTACAGCGTGTCGTTGGCAACGAACTTGCGGTCTGCCGAATCGGTCGGGCCGACGACGCGCGTGCCGATGAGCTTCTGCGCATCGGGGTCGCCCGCGGGCAGGTCGGACAGATCGGCGTACACGCCGTAGAGCTTGCCTTGGTACAGCGCCGTCTTGTCGCCGCGCTTCTCGTAGATCGAGATGGTGTAGACGCCATCCAGCTTCGTGGCCTCCAGCGTGCCGATATCGAGGCTCACGATTCCGGTCCAGTTATTGCCGCTTCCCCTCGTCTCGCCTTCGCCGAGCGTGTAGGGAATGTACTTGGCGATGTCGCCGACGCCTTCCTGGCTCACTGACACGAACACCATGTCATCCTTGGCGCCCGCCACGGTGGCAGCGTCGAACTCGCCCGATTCCAGCACGCTTCCCGACGCGTGGTAGTCGGCACCTTGCACGACCACCTTGTGGGCGTCGTCTGCGAGAGCCGTGCCCGCGAAGACCAGTACCGCGACCACCGCCGCCAATGCCATCGCGAGAAACTTCGTTGCGTATCTGCTCGCTGCCATGTTGCTACCTTTCCCCCGCACGCTCTCCGTCGTGCACTAAGCCGTATACGGCTGCACGGATATCCTCTTGGCGTTCAGCACCAGGCGATCGTTCGCCGAGCACGTGCTGAGCGTCACGACGTAGTCCGCGCCCGTAACGTCAACGTCCGTACCGTACATGGATTTCTCTTTCAGCCCCTTCACGAACGAATCGAACACGACCTCGTTGTGGAACCCGGTCGTGTACGTGTCGTCGCTCGGGTCGACAACCGCCACGGCGAATATCTGGTAGCGATATGCCGCCCGCGGCGTGTAGATGGTGAAGGTGTCCTTGCCCTCGCGGTAGAACGATTCGGCAGTGTAGTTGTCCAGCGGGCCGAACATGCTCTCGTCGAGCATGTTGTGCCCGTAGATCAGGACGTGCTTGTCGTCGGCTATGGACTTGTTGCGGTAGTCCAAGAAGATAGCGCCGTCGATCGATGAAGCGCCAGTTGCGTCGTAGTCGAGGTAGTGGTCGTTGTCGCTGCCCTGCACGACCGGATAGCTCAGGTCCACGTCGTCCATCTTCAGCCAGGCAACCACATCGGGGTACTCGCCCTGCAGCGAGGTGAAGTCGACCGGGCACGAAGCGTTGGTGGAATTGGGATCGGAGGAGCCAAGCTCGTCGGCGTAGGCGACCTGCATGTCGCGGTACGTCTTCTGCGCCTGGTTGTAACCGAAGGCCTTGGAGGCAAGCCAGCCCGCGCCGACGATGACGAGCACTGCCAACACGATCTGAATTATGACGATGGTGCGCCTTTTGGTCTCTTTCTCCATGCTCATCCTTAGCCTTCTGTCCCACCCCATTTGGACACAATTAGACGTATTACCAATTATAAAGGGCGAGCGGTGTCATTTGAAGGTTTAGCGGAGAAATTTCTTCGCCATGAGCTGCAGATTCACGATTTGTTCACGATGTATTCGGTCAGCAATACTGAGCACCTACACCTAGCCTTATACAACCCGAGAACACTAGTGATTGTGCCCGGATGGCCTACTTAGTGGGACTTGTGTCCCACTTTCTGTTCCATGGTGATGCACAGATGCTTCCTGAGCGCTCCGTAATTGCGGTTGCACGGCCATAATACAGCCACCTCGAGGGTACAGTGAGACCCACCGTCTCACCTGTTCACGGGGGAATGAGACAAGGGGTCCGACCCCTTTGACTCATTCGCATGATTGTGGGAGGCCCTATGCGCCCATCCAGAGGGTGCCTGCGGGCTCGGCGGTATTCTGGATTGCCGCCATGGACCACTCGTCGATGTGGAGCATCGCGTTGGAGGCGATGGTCGCCTTGATGTTGAGCGTGCGCGCGCCGGCGCACGAGAAGCTCGCATTGATCTGACCGTTCTCGACGGACGCGTACACGACCACCTCGCCGTCGGTCTCGTCCTGGGCGTGCTGCGCTATGGTGGGCAGCGCCTTCTCCACGGCTCCTGCGGCCGATGCGCCCCCTCCTGTCTTGCGCGCCCCGGCCAGCACGGCGTCGACTTCTGCGACGAAGTCCTGCGCGGCCGTCTCCGCCAGGTACGAGTCGGCAATCGCGCCCGCCTGCCTCTGCGAGATCACGAGCGATGCGTTTGCCGTCGAGATGGAGAGCACCGCGAGCACCGCCATGCTCAAGATGGCGATGAGGGCGATCACCGAGATGGGCCCGATGCGCACGTCGTCCGTGAAGCGCCTGCGCTGCGCGCTCATCGCGTCACCCCGCTCTCGTACACCGCCGTCGTGACGGAATACACCGGCTGGGATTCGGCGTCGTACACGGTGATCAGCGCCTTGCGGAATATCCCGCCGTCACGCGCGTCGTTGGTCACGTCGCAGGTTACCACCATGTCGTTCTTCACCGCGCTCGCGGGCACCGATAACGGGTCGACTGCGAAGCGCTCGGCGGTGTCGCTCGCCACGGCCACGGCCACGGTGAGCTCGCGGCTCTCGTCGCCCCGCTTGACAGAAGACGCGAACAGGCTGGTGAACAGCGCGAGCGAGCCCACGAGGAACACGAGGAGCAGCATGGCCTCCACCACGAACGCCACCCCGCTCCACGACGGGCGCGTGCTTTTCCTGCGTCCGGTCAACATGCTAGGCGCCCCCTTGCGAGCTGCGCAGCGCCACGCTGATCGTCCCCTGGTCGGTGGTGATGGTGAGCAGCTTGCCGCTCACGGAGAAGTCGAACGAGTCCGAATCGACGAGCGCCTGCGCGCGGGCGGGCGTGTAGGCCGACCCCGCAACCGAGTACTCCTGCACGATCTTGCCCTGGTGCTTGTAGATGCGCAGCTCGTACGTCCCGCTGTCGAGGCGCTCGGTAAGGACGAGCGACTTGCCCTCGGGGCCTTCGCCCACGCCTACCACGTTCTCGCGGTCGTTGGCCTTCACATAGCTCGTGAGCAGGCCCGTTCCCACGCGGATATTGTCGGTTTCAAGATGGTTCTGCGCGGCGTAACGGTACATCGACACGCCCACGATGAGGCCGGCCATCAAGGCCACGAAGAACACGGCGAGGAGCACGACCATGAACACGTGTGAGGAGCCGCGCCCGTCAGATCTGCCCTTGGAACGCTCGAACGCCTCGACGGTGGCATAGCTTATGTCGAGCCCCGCGCTCACCGCGCGGTCACCACCACGCTGGGCATGACGTTGTCTGCGAACCACTCGTAGCTGATCACGTAATCGTCGTGATTTATGACCAGCCCATAGTGCTCCTCGAGGTGCTTAACCGTGGACGGGTAGGACCCCTCGACGGCGCAGCACTGCTTGGCGGCGCTCATGATGGCCTCGCGCGTCGAGAGCACTCCCTGCTCGCGCGCGCTCGCGCGCATGACGAACACCGCCATCGTCAGGGCGGCCAGGATGGCCACGATAACGACCGCGAGCAGGATGCGCTTGTTGCGACGGCGCTTGAGCTCGGCGTATGTTACTTCATGGTACACGGCGCCCCCTTACCCGATGGACCCCATGATGCCCACGAGCGGCAACATGACGGCGATGAGCGTGGCGCCCACCGCGATGGTCAGGAACGCGGCCAGCACGGGCTCCACCTTGTCGAGCGAGCGGTCGATCTGCAGGACCGCATCGTCGAAGAAGGTGCCCGACAGGCGGTTGAGCACGGCGTCGGCGCTGCCCGAGAGCGTGCCCACGTTGAACAGCCTCGCGTAGAGGGGCTCGAACACGTCGTGCTCGGCGATAGCCTGCGTGAGGCTGCGGGGGTTGTCGACGTCGACCATGCTCGCCGCCGCCTTCTCCAGCTTCGCGCGCAGCTCGGTGTGGTCCACCATGTCCACCGCGCGGTGCATCGCCTCCTCGTTGGTCACGCCCGACGACACGAGCGTCGCGAGCGCTACGGTGAAGCGCGAGAGCGCCAGCTGGTACATGGCCTTCTTCGTGAAGCTCACCTTCTCGAACAGCCGCATCACCTTGTGGCGGCCGCTCTCGCTGCGCGATGCGAGCACGAGCGCCAGCGCGATAACGGCCGCTACGACCGTGATGATGAAGGCCACCCACCCGATTGCGGTCGAGATGCCGACGCTCGAGAACGAGCCCGCGGTGAGCGAACCCGCCATGCCCCGGTACACGTCCCCGAACACGGGCAGGATCACCGCCACTGTGAACGCCAGAATGACGGCCATGATGCACAGCAGCGCCGCCGGGTAGCCCACGCTGCCGCGCAGCTTCGCGAACAGGCGGTCCTCCTCGTCGTAGTAGGTCTCGAGGTTGCGCAGCACGCGCTCCAGATGGCCGGACCGCTCGCCCGTCGCCACCATGTCGATGGCGTAGCGCGGGAAGCCCCCGCTGTTCTCCATCGCCTCGGAGAACCTCGAGCCCTTCACCAGGTCGGCGTACAGGCTCGAGCACACCTCGTGGAAGCGCGTGTTCTCGCCGTTCTGCATGAGCATGTAGGCCGCCTCGTCGGTCTGCATGCCCGCCGCGAGCATGGTGGCCATGCTCCCGCAGAACGTGCTCAGTGCGCTGCTGTCGAACAGTTTTGACGCCATTGCCTACCGCCTACTTAACACCCTCTAGTTCCATGCGGCGCTCGAGCGCCTCTTCGTGGATCGAGAAGCGCAGGGCGGTGTCGGGCGTGATGCGGCCGTCCTTCGCCAGCTGGAACAGGCTCTGGTCCATGGTGCGCATGCCCTGCTTGCCCGACGCGGCGATGACCGAGTCGATCTGGTAGGTTTTCTCCTCGCGGATGAGGTTGCGGATGGCGGGGTTGCTGTACATGATCTCGAAGGCCGGGATAACCTGGCCGTCGACGGTCGGCACGAGCTGCTGGCACACGATGGCCTGCAGGACGAGCGACAGCTGAATGCGGATCTGCCTCTGCTGGGCGGCGGGGAACGTGTCGACGATGCGGTCGACCGTGTTCGACGCGCTCGTGGTGTGCAGGGTCGAGAACAGCAGCTGCGCCATCTCGGCAGCGGTCATGGCCGTGGCGACGGTCTCTGCGTCGCGCATCTCGCCGAGCAGGATAACGTCGGGCGCCTCGCGCAGCGCCGAGCGCAGCGCCTCGGCGTACGTGGCCACGTCGGTGGGAATCTCGCGCTGGGTGACGATGCACGTGCCGTGACGGTGCACGTACTCGATCGGGTCCTCCATCGTGATGATGTGCCCGGTGCGCTCGTGGTTGAGCTTGTCGATGATGCACGTGAGCGTGGTCGTCTTGCCCGAGCCTGCCGATCCGGTGACGAGCACGAGGCCCTTCTGGAGGCGCGACACGCGCAGAACCTCTTCGGGTATGCCCAGGTCGTGGGGATCGGGCACGCCGAACGGGATGACGCGGATGACCGCGGAGAACGACCCGCGCTGGCGGAACACGTTGGCGCGGAAACGGCCCACGCCGCCGATGGCGAACGAGAAGTCCTCGTCGTGGTTCACGTTGTCGAGCAAAAGGCTGAAGTCACGGTCGGCGAGCTCGTAGATGGACTCGATAACCTCCCGCGTGTTGCTCGGCATGAGCGCCTTGTCGCCGAGCTGCATCAGCCCCCCGTTGGCCGAGAACGTCAGCGGACGCCCTGCGACGACGAAGATGTCCGATGCGTTGGCGTCGATCATCTGTTTCAAAAGCGGTACAAGATCCATGATGCTCCCTCTTTCGCTAGGCACCTGTCCACAGACTACCCGTCGGCTGTTCCTCGTTCTGCACGGCGGTCATCTTCCAACGGTCGATGCGGTACGTCGAATCGTCCAGCACCGTAACCGTCACTTTCAGCACCCGTCCATTATGACAGGTGATTTCCCCATTTACCCGCCTCCCGTCAAAAGATGCGGTAACTTCCACCTCGCCGCCCGCGGCCTGTCGCGCCTGGTTGCATATGCCGGGCAGGGCCGCTTGCACGGCGTTGACGGCGTCGGTGGCCGACCCTCCTGCGGCGCGCACGCCGCCGAGCACGTCGTCCATGCGCGCGACCAGCTCCTGACCTGCGGTCTCGTTCTGATAGAACTCCGACGTGGCGGTCCCCATACGCTGCGACATGGCCCAGGCCGCATGCGCCGTGGACGCGCCCAGCACGGCGAGCACCGACAGGCACACGATGATCACGAGCGTGAACAGCGATGCTGGGCCGATGCGGACGTTGCGCCCCTCGGCCACGGCACCCGCCGCGCGCGATGTCACCTGCCCCCTCATCGTGCCACCTCGCTCACGTACTTCGAGGTCGACACGGTGTATACCGGCCCGAACCCGCCTTCCTTGGCGGCGTCTTCAAAATCGTATACCGCTATTTCGGCGCGGTACATCGTGCCGTGCCCGCGGCGCTCCTCGTCCACGTCGCACACCACGTGCATGCCGTCGACCTCGGTCGTGCCCTCGGCCTTTGCGGGGTCTGCCGCGAAGCGCTCCGCCGTGGTGCTCGCGACCTCGATGGCGCGGGAGAGGTCCTCACCCTCGCTAGCCCGGGCGATCGACAGGCCGAATACCTGTACGAACACCGCCATGGCCACCGCCAGGAACACGAGCAGCAGCATAGATTCCACCAGGAAGGCGGCCGCG
>CACWWI010000074.1:6636-23814 GCA_902764575.1 uncultured Coriobacteriaceae bacterium | reverse complement strand
GATGAGCGACTTCAGGGTTTCGGCGTCGAGCGCGAAGGAAAGGGGCACGCCTATCACGATGGCCAGGATGATGGCGGTGAGGTTGGGGATGATGAAGGTCATGGCGCTCGCCCGTGTCGTTATCCTGATGACGTTGTAGCCCCCGCGGTACGAACATGACACCTTATCGGAGAACGCCTCGATGATCTTGGCCTCAGGGTCGGTGGAAACGTCGCCCTCGGGCATTGCGAAGCGCTTGCCGGGAAAGCCGATTTTGATCTCGGTGCGGCCCAGCTTGTTGATGCGTTTGATCTTGATCTCCGTGCTCTCGTCGTCAATCTGGGAGAGAATCGCATTGAAGATTGCTTCGAAGAGCAGCATCGTCTCGGAGGCGATATTGGAATTGATCGCGCGCGAGTCGAGCGCCTGCTCGACGAACGCCTGCGCCTGCCCGAAGCTCTTCTGGCTAGCGGCGATTTTTATCTTCTTTTTCTTAGCCATAGGCTGAATAGTAACATGTGGGCGGTCTCGCGGGTATTTCCTCGATTGAGCAGCGGCAGGGCGCATCAACCCAAGTCATAGTACCCGCATATCACCTGAGGATCGTCTTTCACCCTGTCTGCAGCGATTTTCGCGCGGACGAACCTCTCCTCGATGTCCGCCTCCTGCTGCGCGTTCGAGAACACGCCGAACCTCATGTGCACCTTGTCTTCCATCCCCTCCTCGGCGAGCACTTCAGACGTGAACTCCTGTATCAGCTGCTCGTAGTCGTCCTGGCGTGGGCAGTAGAGCAGGAACGTGTCCATCCCCTGCCTGCACCCGATCCCGCCGACCTTCCGCGCGAGCTTCCTCATGCAAGCGCCGATAGTTCGCAGCACGAGGTTGCCAAATTGTCGCCCGTACTGCTTGTTTGCCGAATAGAAATGGCTCACATCGCAGACGATCGCATCTAAGGGGGCGTCCTTGTATATGTGATCGAGTCGGCTGACGTAGCGGAAGAAGTAATCTTTGTTCAGCAGCCCCGTAAGCTTGTCTCGCTCCGTGTGCCGGATCAAGTCGCGATCCTCTGCCAGCTCGATGCACTTGTCGATGCGGGCCTTGACAATCTCGACATCTGGGTACGGTTTCGGGATGAAATCCATGGCGCCAATCTTCAGGCAATCGAGCTCCGCTTCCTGATCGACGGTCAACACGATTACCGGGATGGGCCTGAGGTCCTCGTCGACCTGCATCATTGCGAGCGTCTCCCGCCCGTCCTGGTTTGGCATCAGCAGGTCGAGAAGAACGAGGTCGATCTCGCCCTTGCTGTTGCGCAACGCCTTCAGGGCCTCGGCTCCATCCGCGGCGTACGAGATCTCGTAGTCCTCCTCGAGGAGGTCGCCCATAATCTCGCGGTTGGATTCCACGTCGTCAACGATCAAGATGTGTTTTCGGGAGTCGATGGCGGGGATGTACTCGGGAGCCGGGATGCTGCCAGGTTTGGCGTCTTCAACCGCGACGGACTCTTTCAGGGACTGCTTTCTCTCGTACATGGCCCTGTCGGCATCCTCGAAAACGTTCGAGAGAGAGCGGTGCCGGTCTTTGTCGAACTCGGCCATGCCGGCAGCTATCGTTTCCCCCGGCCCTATCTTCGAGCGGTCTTCTGGGACGGCGTTGGCTTGCTCAACAAGCTCTTCTCTCCGCTCGTAGTCTTCTCCAGTCAGAATTACCGCAAACTCGTCTCCGCCGATTCGGAACACGGGGCTGTGGCTGAATGCGCTGCAGACCTTTGCGCAGGCTTCCTTGATGCAAACGTCGCCCTCCTTGTGCCCGTGCAGGTCGTTGACCGTCTTCAAGCCATTGATGTCGCAGACCACGGCCGCGAACGGTTCTTGCTCTCCCTTTTCGATCCGCGCGTCGAAGTCCTTTTCCCACTGCGCGTAGGCGTTCTTGTTCTTTACGCCCGTCAGCGGATCGACGGAGGCCATTTTCTCGGCGCTCGAAATCCTGCTCTCCGTATTGGCGGCAAGTTGCTTGAACGTGCGCGTGAGAACGCCGATCTCGTCGTTCTTGTCATAATCCAGCGTGAATCCGTAGTCGCCATCATCCACCCGCTTCGCAGCTTTCGTAAGATCACGTAGGGGCTTCGTGAGGCGGCCCGTGAAGCTCAGAAGGAGCGCGCTCGAAACCGCCAGGATAACGAGCGCCGCGATGAGCATGTTCCAGACCATGCTCTCCCACCCGCTGTTGATTTCGGATGCCGGCGCTGTCACGTACAGCCGCATGCCGTTGCTCAGCGGAACCCATACCGCTTCCTTCTCGACTCCCTCGTAGTTGTATTTCACGTGGTTGCTGCCGATGAACTCGTCGGGGTCGCCTATCGCGGTCGTTTCCAGGTTCAGCGTTGTGGAATCCAACTGAGGATGGTAGACGACGTTCGAGTCCCCATCGAGGATGAACGCGTATCCGGTATCGAAGATCTTGATGTGCTCTACCTCTTGGGCCAGCATCTCGTAGTCTATTTCGATGCCGATTACACCGACGAACCGGTCTTTCCAGTAGACGGGAACGTTGTACGAGATAACCCGGGCGTCCAGGTTCTCGGTATAGTACGGGGGAAGCCAGACCCCTTCTCCCGTTGACTTCGGGACGGTGAACCATACCAACGACGAGGTATCGCCCGTGTCGTACTGGGTGATGTCCGTGACCTCGTGCTCTTTGAAGCCCTCTCCGTCCTGGTACACGTACCAGAACCCCTTTACGGTTTTGGACAGCTCCGGATCGATCCTGAAATAGTAGGTGAGAACGCCGTTCGTGTTGTACGCGATTCTTCCGAAGAGGTTGCGGGCGCGCTCGACTTGGATTTCCAGGTCTTCGTACGTCATGTCCTCGAAGCTGTCCTGCACGAGCATCGCGACCGTCTCCACGGAATGCTCCACGCTGTCAAAATAGACCTCGAGGCCCATTGCGCCCGTCGTGGCCGTTAGGTGGAGCATCTGGTCGGCGTCGTTTCTTCCCAGGTTCTTGATTGAGGCGACGCCGATGGCCGTGGCGACGCTCAGGGTGACAACGACGACGGCTGCTGCCAGTAGCGTGATCTTCGTGCGCACGGAATGCATCTTCTGCTCCTTTACGAGGGGAGGCGGCGCCCGGTTTCTTCTCTGGCCTGCTCGTAGACCCCTTCGTCGATGACGGTGCACGAGCAGGAACAGCAGCCTTCCACGCTTGCAGGTGCCATGTTTATGACCAGCAGCCTGTCGATCGAGGGGCTGTAGATGTCGTCGCGGACGGCCTCGCCGAACACCACCGCGCGCTGGCAGTACGAAAGCCACTTCTTGCTGGCTTTCGGGAACACCTCGAGGTACGACTTGCCCAGGATGTCCTTCCGATCCTTGCCGATCCAATTGCAGTACATGTCGTTGGCGTACACGATCACCACGTCGATGACCTCGCCGCTCTCCTCGTCAACCATGACGCGGAATACCGAATACGACACGGGCACGTCGCCGTATAATCCGAGTCCGCGCCCGAGCACTGCGGGGGACGACGCCACCACGTATGCGGCCGCATGCTCGCACGTGGCCACCGGGCGCACGTGGTAATGGAAATCGCTGCTGTACTCCAAGTGGCTTGCAACCTCGGTCCAGCGGCCCGATGACGTGCATTTGTCCACTGCGATAAGAAACTCGTCGTCGAGCTCGCTTACGAAGGGAACTGCCCGCAGCGCAGATTTCCCCCTGGGGACGAATCCGACTTTCTCGAGGAATTCCCAGTAAGCACTGTTGGAGCGCAGCGCACGCCATCTGCCGTCGCGTATTTCTACCACTCCGCAGGGGAACTCCGCTCCGTGATGCTCGTTGGAATCCAGAAGCGCATCGCCCGCAGCCAACCGCATGAGGTTTACCTTGCCGACGGCGTTCCAGTAATCAGCCTCGCGCAAATCCTCGCGAGCGATTCCGGTTTCGCTCTTGTAGCGGTCGATGGTGTCTTCGAGGGGCCGTGGCCGCGAGAAATGGTAGCCCTGCAACATGCCGTAGCCCGCGCCCTTCAGGAGTTCCGCCATCTCCTCGGTTTCGACTCCTTCTGCGAGTATTCCCATGTCCAGCCGCATCGCCATCTGCGCTACCGAGGCGATCACCGCGCGCTCTCGCTCGCTCGTCGCATTGCCGACGACCTCCATCGCCAGTTTGATCAAGTCGAAGTCGAATTCCTGCAGCGTGTTCGGCGACGAGAACCCGCTGCCGAAGTCGTCTATCCACACTTCGAAGCCCGCTTCGTGCAGCTTCCCGATCTGCAGGTTCAGCAGATAGGGGTTCGCCGTCGCCGCCGATTCCGTGAACTCGATGCGCAGCAGCTCGTGCGGCATGCCTGCTGCGTCCATGCGCTTGGACACTTCGTCGGCGACGTCGAGTAGCTCGAGGTCCCGATGCGAGATGTTCACCGACACGGGAACGAGGGGCACGTCCGCGGCGCGCCTCACGGCGAGGTCGCGTATCACGCTGTCGACGATATGCAGGTCGACAAGGTGTAGCAGCCCGGCTTCCTCGAGCGCGGGGATGAACTTGTCGGGGGCGAGCATTCCGAATTCGGGGTCGTGCCAGCGCGCCAATGCCTCCTCGCCGCACAAATCGCAGGTTGATGAACGGACGATAGCCTGGTAATGGGGGCGTATCCAATTCTTCTCTATCGCCTCGTCCACATGCTCGAGCACGTGGATGCGCAGCCTCTCCTCCTCGCGCATCTCGTCGTTGAACCACACGATATGCGAGTGCCATGACTTGCGATCGGCGTCGCATGCAATCTTCGCTCGGTCTATGGCTATTGCCATGATGCCGTCGTTCGGTTCCAGCACATACGCCCCAGCGCGTATGGGAAGCGTGGGCATGTCTGAGCGGACCCTGAAATCATCGAAGAGGCCATCCACCCGTTGCCTGAGCATCTTGCTCGAGGCGAAGGCGTAGAAGTGGTCCTCCGCGAAGCGCGAGCACGTCTCCCCGCCGAAATGCCTGCGCAACGCTTCGGCAAACGCCTGCAGCAGACGGTCGCCAGCATCGCGCCCGTATTTCATGTTGTAGGCCTTCATGCCGATGAGGTCGAGCGCTAGGATCGCCGGTCGCTCGCCCCGCTCGAACATCGCGTCCACCCCCAGTTGGGCCAGCTGGAAGAAGCGCGCCATGTCCGGTAAGCCCGTCAGCCAATCGACGGACCCTCCCTGCTCGACCTTGATGACGAACGCATGGAATACTGGGCGGCTACCCGGGCCATCGTGCTCCTCGACGAGGCGGCCGTAACCGTCCACGTTCACGAGCTTGCCCGACTTGGTCTTTATGCGATAGTAGATATGGCCGTAGTTGTCGTGGGCGTCGACCTGGCTCCAGATGCTCTCCTCGGATGCGTCGATGTCGTCGGTGTACACGAACCCCTTGAAGCTGCCGTGCGTGAGCTCGAAGAACTCGTCAACGGATTCGCACTCGAACAAGTCGACAACGTACTGGTTGACGTGGATTATCTCCTCGTCGCCGTCCGCATAGTGCAAGATGATTCCGCCGGGTGCATGCTCGCTTTCCAGGAGCATCTTATCCCGGTACTCCCGACGAAGCGGGTTATCCGTTCCGCAGCCCATAGTTCACCAGCCTGACGCCTTCCCCCCGTTTCCACCTCATCGGCTCAAATCCCAGATAGGACTTAGAGGTAGTGGCTGGGGTGCAGGGATTCGAACCCCGATAGCTGGCACCAAAAACCAGAGTCCTGCCATTGGACGACACCCCAGCGAGGGCGCGTTTCGAGATGGTGGGCCCTGGGGGACTCGAACCCCCGACCTTGGGATTAAAAGTCCCCTGCTCTACCAACTGAGCTAAGGGCCCGTCCCAAAACTGCAAGTAGCTATTCTAACGGGCGGTTCTTTGCGGGTCAATGGGCGAACGGGGCGCCTGCCGCTGCGCGCGGTGTGGAAACTGCACGAAACAAACCTGCTTTTTCGCCTCAATGAAGGCGGGGGCTGCGGTACAGTAGAGCGCATCGAACGAGCGGGAACCGAACGGAGGAACACATGATCGGAGTCGTTGACGTCGGGGGAGGAGAGCGCGGGGTTTATGGCGCCGGCATCCTGGATTGGTGCATGGAGAACGGCATTGACTTCGATTGCTGCGTGGGCGTTTCTGCGGGCGCGGCAAACATGAGCTCGTACCTGGCCGGGCAGATCGGACGCAACTTCGCGTTCTACACCACGTACAGCTTCCGTCCGCAGTACATGGGCGCAGGGCTTGCGGTGCGTACGGGCGAGTACACCGACCTCGACTACATCTACGGCTCGCTCTCGGTCGCGGAGGGCGAGAACCCGCTCGATTACCCCGCCATGGTAGCGTCGGGCAAGCAGTTCATCATCGTGACGACCGATGCCCACAGCGCGCTTCCAGTGTATTTCAGCATGGACGACATGGCGCAGGACGATTACGCCCCCATAAAGGCGTCGTCGGCGCTTCCCTTGGTGAACAAGCCGTATCCCGTGCATGGCCGCCCTTGCTTCGACGGCGGGCTTTCAGACCCGATACCGGTGCACAAGGCGTTCGATGCGGGATGCGAGAAGGTGGTCGTCATCTTGACGCGGCCCCGCGACTACTACCGCGACCCGAAGAAGGACGTGCCGGTCGCGCGGCTCCTCATGACGAAATGGCCGCGGATTGCCGAGGCGCTCATGAATCGCGCAGGGCTCTACAACCTCCAGCTCGACTTGGCCAAGAAGTACGAGCGGGAGGGCAGGGTGCTCATCGTGGCGCCCGACGACATCGGCGATATGGCCACACTCACCAAGGACCGCGAGGCCATCGAGGGCCTCTATGCCAAGGGCTACGGCGACGCTCGCGCCATCAAGGACTTTCTGGAACGATGAGCGCTGGTGAGCACCAGGACGTTCCTGGTGCTCACCTGTCAGGTTGCACACCACTGTTCCATCGGCTGGTTTTTCGCTAGAATTGTTGGATGCTTTTTTCAACGATGTGAATTGCGGAAGGCAGGCATGGACGCGACATTCGAACAGGAACAGCAGCACCTATCGCGCACGTACGCGAAGCTCGAGCGCATTGAGCGCGAGGTGCGCGAGCGGTTGGAGGCCGACCTCGAGGAAGCGTTGGCCGACAAGGAAGACATGTTCGACGAGCTCGTGCTCAACCAGGACGCCGACATTCAGCTGGAGACGCTCGCCGAGCTGGAGGCGATGAACCGCATCATCGAAGGCTACAACCTGGCAGCCGACATCAACACCGAGAAGCTCCGCCGTGCCCAGCTGCTGCTGCACAGCCCCTACTTCGCCAAGGTGACGCTGCAGTTCCCCCACGCCGACGAGCCCAAGGACATCTACATCGGCGCCGCCGGCATGACCGACGAGAAGCGCCGGCACTTCATCGTGGACTGGCGCAGCCCCGTGGCCGAGGTGTACTACAACCAGGCCAACGGGCCCACGAGCTACGAGGCCAACGGCCGCACGATCGAAGTCGACCTGCAGCTGCGTCGCCAGTTCGACCTGCACCGCGACGAGCTGCGCGCCTACTTCGACACCACGGTGGCCATCGAGGACCCGCTGCTGCTGGCCTCGCTCGCGAAGCGTCGCACGTCGCAGCTCACGTCCATCACTACGACCATCCAGAAGGAGCAGAACACGGTCATCCGCCATGCCGACGTGCCCGTTCTGCTCGTGCGCGGCATCGCGGGGTCGGGCAAGACCTCGGTGCTGCTGCAGCGCATCGCGTACCTGTTCTACACCGAACGCGACACGCTCGACCCCGACGACGTGTACCTGATCACGCCCAACTCCGTGTTCGGGCATTACATCGACAGCGTGCTGCCCGACATGGGCGAGACGAACCCGCACATCGCCACCTGGGACGACCTCATGGACCAGCTGGGGCTCGCCGGGCGCGGCATCGCCAAGGACGCTTCGATGGAGGTGCTGCACGCCATCGACGAGGGCGTGCCGGCGCTCCAGCTTTCGACCGGCGACTTCTGCGACATCCGTGTGGACGACGAGCGCGTAATCACCGCGGCCCAGGCCCGCGCGTCGCTCGACAAGTTCTCGCGCATCCCCCTCGGCGTGCACCGCTGCACGCTGGCGATCGAGGACCTCAAGGAGAAGCTCGAGCAGCGCGTCATGCGGCTCGCGCGCGACGAGGCCACGCACGACGCCATGATGGACCTGTCCAACGACGAGCAGATCCGCATCTTCGCCCGCCAGTACCTAACGGCGCGCTACCGCCCGGTGGTAACGGCCATCGAGCAGGGGGAATGGCTGCGCATCGACCGCATCGGCATGCGCATGCTCGGCAAGCAGACGCTCGACGCGGTGGAATGGCTCTACCTGAAGCTCGCGCTCGTGGGCGGCGGGGCGCACCGTGCTCGCTACGTGATGGTCGACGAAGTGCAGGACTACACGCTCACGCAGCTCGCCGTGCTCGCGCGCTACTTCGGCAACGCGCACTTCCTGCTGCTGGGCGACGAGAACCAAGCCGTGTACGCGGGCACTGCGACGTTTGCCGAGATCCGCGACCTGTTCGCGAAGCTGCGCGGCAGCGTCGACGAGTGCGCCCTCATGATCAGCTACCGGTCGTCCCCCGAAATCACCGACCTGTTTACGCGCCTCCTGCCCGAAGACGAGCGCATCGAGGCGTCATCGGTGCAGCGTCCGGGCGTCGAGCCGGTCATCGTCGAGTGCGATGGCGCTCAAGCCTACGAGGCTGCCCTGCGCGACGCGGTTGCCGCGGCGGCGGGCGAGGATTGTCTGACAGCCCTCATCGCCAACAGCCGCACGCGTGCCAAGCAGCTCGCCAAGATGCTCGAGGGTGCGCCTATCCTTCCCGTGGCCGACAACGGGGCCCTGCCGGACAAAGGCGTCGTGCTGCTCGACGTGAAGCTGGCAAAGGGGCTGGAGTTCGACCACGCCATCGTCCCCGACGTGCACGAGGGGGCCTTCCCCAACGAGCCGCTGCGCCGCCATCGCCTGTACACGGCCATCTCGCGCGCCACCCAGCGCGTGACGCTCATCGCGAACGGCAAGCTGACGAGCCTGCTGGCGTAATTCGAGACGCACACCAATCGCGATTCTATGCGCCTAGTCCTCGATGGGTTTGAGCGAGCGGCCGGTTTCGCTCCAGTTGTTCCAGTCGAGCGAGTTGCCGTCGATGAGATACTCGCGGAACGCGACCGCCGTGAGGTCGGGCAAGCTGTCGGTGGTGAGGTAGTAGCGCTTGCGATTGGGGTCGATCGGCCCGAACATCGAGTAGCCGGCCCATTCGTCGCGGTTGGCGTACTCGCTCCAGTCGAGTCCCATGGCATCGAGGATGGTCGCCTGCAGGTCCAGGTGGCTCACCGGCTTCTCGTCCACCGTGATGGGCAGCGCGTCGAGCTCGGCCGACTGCTCGGGCTTCACGAACATGATGGGCGTGCTCGTTTCCTCGATGGGATCGAGCGTGATGGTCCAGTAGCCGTGGTCGGCCGTGATGATGATCGTCGTGTTCTCGTACACGCCCAGTTCCTTCAGCTGGTTGATGTACTCGGTGACGATGTGGATGGCGCCCTGCGACTGCTTGAACACGTTCGACTGGTCCTCGCCCAGGTAGTTCACTTCCTCGTCGTAGTTGAACGGGTAGTGCGACCCCAGCAGGTGGATGAAGCGGTATGCGCCGTCGTAGCCGTCTTCCTCGAGCGACAGGTGAATCTGGCGCAGGCGGTTGTAGTAGCGCACGTCGTCGATCGTGTAGACGGACTCCTCGGGGGCGGTGTCCGCGGTGGTGGCGACCATGGACTGGTTGATCTGGTCGGTGTAGTACCAGAACGCCCACTTGAACGGCCACGGCGCATCGCGGTACTGGCCCATCTGGTACAGCGAGTACAACGTGCCGCCGAAGTCCATCATGCTGTTGGGCAGGTCGTGCATGTTGACGGTCTTGCTCGTGATGCGGTATTGCTCCTCGCTCGGCAGCGTGCTGATACGCATCGAGTCGGTGTACAGGCCGATGGAGTAGTTGGCGTCGTGGATCTTGTCGAGGAAGTCGCTGCGTCCGTACCGCTCGGCGACGTAGGTGTCGTACGACTCGTCGAAGCGGGGCATCTGCCCGGTCATCATCTCGGGGATGGCGAAGCGTGTGGGGATCATGGCCGATGTGGCGTTCTCGTAGTTGGTGAAGCCGGTCAGGCCGTCGAGCAGGTTCGGGTTCATGTCGAGCACGCGGCTGAGGTAGGCGGTGTCGTACGTATCGAGGATGAACACGATCACGTTGTGATGGGGGTTAACCGTGAACAGCTGGTCCTCGGTCATGACCACTTTGCCGCCCTCGGAGGTGTTGGTGGGCGGGGGGAAGATGACGAGGCTCGCCAGCCCCACGGCCTGCACGATGATGAGCGCGACCGACACGAGCGCCGCCACGCCTTGCGAGCGGCGCGGGCGGAGCAACCCGAATATGATGGCGAGCGCGATAAGGGCCACCCACACGATCGACGAGATGATGCCAATCGTCAGGTAGTCGCTCCACACGATGGTGGCGCCGTCAGCCGCGGGCAGCCCCACGTTCATGAAGAGCGCCTGCAGGTAGGCGGCCAGGCCGACCGCGAACACGATGAGCAGCATGGTGGAGAACCCGCGTCCGCGCAGGATGGCCAGCACGAGCGTGATGCCCGCGATGATGGCGAGCCCGGGCGGGATGAGCACCCACCACACGTCGGCGATAGAGTACGTGAGGTCGGCTGACGCCCCCGCCACGATCTCGAGCGGCGCGACGATGTAGATGGTGAAGGTGAAGAACGCCGCGATGATGGCGCCGTAGGCAAGCCGTTCCTTCCACGAGGGCTTGTACGGCTTCCCGCCGAATATCGACTTGCGCTTCTTCTTGGGCTCGGCGGGCTGGCTCTCGCTGTCCGCTGTGGGCTGTCCGGCGGCCTCGTCGTCGTGCGGCTGGGGAGCTTCGTCCGTTCCGGGCGCTTCGGAGGCGATTTCCGCCGTTGCTTCAGCGGCGATGATCGGCGTGCCCGATTCGTCCAGGCGGTGGACGTCGGGCTCGAACTCGCGCTTGGCGTTCTCGTCGATGTCGAGGACGCGGTTGAGCTTCTTGCGTCCGCGGCGCAGGGCCACGCCCGCCACGGCCGAGAGCGCCACCGCGACGCCCGCGACGGCCTGGATGGTGTAGGTCATGACGGATGGGTCGATATAGGCGAAGGCGGGCTGCGTAAACGCGAACGACAGCACGAACGCCACGGCGAGCGCCGAGAAGGCATCATATGCAAAGAGGACGCTTCGTTTCACCGATGTTGCCTCAACGAATCCTTTCGAAAACCTGCTTAAGTTTAGCGTTCTTGGCGCGAAGCGGGGCATCTTTTTTACGTTCGTTATCAACCGCGCAAAATCGTCATCGTTGGAGGGAGAATCATGAGCGCGCACATGGTATTATGGCCACACGAAATTCAGGAATAGGAGACTCCCAGCATGATTCGCATCATTCTCGTTGAGGACCAAGCCATGTTGCGTGAATCGCTGTCGCTTGCGATCAACTCGCAAGACGACATGCAGACGGTTGCGGCGCTTTCGAATGCGGGCGAAGCGCTCGACGCCGCCAATGAGCACCATCCCGACCTCATGCTCATGGACGTGTGCACGGAAGACGATGCAAGCGGCATCGCCGCGGCTGCACAGATCAAGCGCTACCTTCCCGAGATTCGCGTCGTGGTGATGACGGGCATTCCCGAGATTACGTTCATCGAGCAGGCGCGCGCCGCCGGCGCCGACAGCTTCGTGTACAAGAACGTGAGCACCTCGGAGCTCATCGCGATCATCCGCTCGACCATGGAGGGCTACTCCACGTTCCCCGCCGCGCAGCTCGGCGACGAGACGCTGGAGTCGCTCGACGACGAGGAGATCCGCATCCTGCGCCTGGTGTGCGAGAACAAGTCGCGTCGCGAGATCGCCGACGAGCTGTATCTGAGCGAGGGTACGGTCAAGCGCCGTATCTCCACCATCCTTGCCAAGACGGGCTACGACTCCATCATGAAGCTTGCGGTGCACGCCGTTTCTGATGGTTATATTGTGCCCAACTTGAAGTAATGGCAACGGATTGCCCTGTCGCCTTGTTTCTTCGCCATTTGTGCCATAGGGTATCCGAAAGCTTCAATTCGGCACTGATGGCGTCTATGCGGCGCCATAATCGAAAGAGCAACACTAACGAGAGAGGAGTCTCACATGGAGCTTAAGGGCAGCAGGACCGAGGCCAATCTGCAGGCGGCGTTCGCCGGCGAATCGCAGGCGCACACGAAGTACCAGTACTACGCCAGCAAGGCGAAGAAGGACGGCTACGTGCAGATCTCCAACATCTTCCTGGAGACCGCGAGGAACGAGAAGGAGCATGCGAAGATCTGGTTCAAGATCCTGCATGACGGCGATGTGCCCGACACGATGACGAACCTGAACGACGCGGCCGATGGCGAGAACTACGAGTGGACCGACATGTACGACGAGTTCGCGAAGGTCGCGGACGAGGAGGGTTTCACCGAGATCGCCGAGAAGTTCCGCATGGTCGGCGCCATCGAGAAGGAGCACGAGGAGCGCTACCGCAAGCTCATCGGCAACATCGAGGGCGGCCTGGTGTTCAGCCGCGAGGGCGACCGCACCTGGATTTGCTCGAACTGCGGCCACATCGTCATCGGCCCCGAGGCGCCGGAGATGTGCCCCGTGTGCGCCCACCCGCGCCCCTACTTCGAGCTGCGCGCCGAGAACTACTAGGAGTGCCGGACCCGCCGAAGCGGGTAATGTTGCAACCGGACGAAAAAGCGCCCGACCGAATGGTCGGGCGCTTGCTTTCTGGTGGGTGCGATCCCGATTACGCTCCGGCGCCGTCGGCGCGGGCGCCGCAGGACATGCAGAACACGTCGCCGGGGTTCATCGGCGCGCCGCATTTTGCGCACGCGGTTCCGGTAGCGGCGGCAGGGGCGGGCGCTGCTGCGGCGGGTTGCTGGCCGCCGGCCATGACTTCGGCGATGGGCATGCCGCATCCGCCGCAGAACATGTCGGTGCCGGCGACGCTCGTGCCGCAACGGGGGCACTTGTAGTACGAGTAGGCGACGTTCTGCTGGGCGGCAAGCTGCTCGAGCGAGGCGAGCTCGGCCTCGATGGCGGCGCGCTGCACGTCTACGTTGGCGATGGCGTCGAAGAGCGGCTCGCGGCCCGCGCGCAGCTGCGCGTTGTCCTTCGTCACGTCGTACAGACTGGCACCGAGCTGGGCGCACATGCCCTGGCGCTGCTTCACCAGATCGTTGAGCTGCATCTTGAGCTGGGTGCTACGGCTCGCGCGTCCCACCGACGCCGTGCCACGGTTCACTGCGGATGTAACGTTGTCGAGGAAGCCCATTCTTAACACTCACCTTTCCGTATTCCCCGGGGCACTTTCACCACAAGCCCTCGGGCGCTCTCCTTCTGCCTTCGTGCTCATTGCGGTTACCGCAATTATAGGTCAGCCGCGGCTTTCCGTGACCGCCTGATTGCATGGTATTCCGTGCACGTTGGGTTCTGTTGCGCAACATGGCCGCTCTCCCAGACGAGCCCCTGGCGATTATTCCAATGTGGGGGGAATTTGACGGTTCGGTAAACTTCGCCCATTCCCTTCGCGTGATGCTATAGTGGGTACCTGTTAGCACTCCAACCATAAGAGTGCTAATTTATTGAGGCATCAATGTCACGAACGAAAGGAAGGCATAGGCAATGGCTCTGAAACCGCTCGGCGATCGCGTGATCGTCAAGGCTGACGAAGTCGAGGCCCAGACCGCTTCCGGTCTGTATCTGGCCAGCGAAACGAAGGAAAAGCCGACGACGGGCATCGTCCTTGCAGTGGGCGAGGGCAAGCTCGACAAGGACGGCAACAAGGTTCCCGTTCCCGTGAAGAAGGGCGACAAGGTCATCTTCGGCAAGTACGGTGGGACCGAGGTCAACTACGACGGCGAGGACGTCCTGATCCTGCGCGCCGACGACATCTACGCTATCTGCGAATAACTGGTACCGAAAGGAAGCAACTAAATGGCTAAAGACATTCTGTTTGAGGCAGACGCGCGCGGCGCGCTTGCCAACGGCGTGACCAAGCTGGCCGACGCCGTGAAGGTCACCCTTGGCCCCAAGGGCCGCTACGTGGCCATCGAGAAGTCCTATGGCGCCCCGGTCATCACCAACGACGGCGTGACCGTTGCCAAGGAAGTCGAGCTCGAGAACCCGGTCGAGAACATGGGCGCCCAGCTCGTGCGCGAGGCCGCCGTGAAGACCAACGACGTGGCCGGCGACGGCACCACCACCGCCACGCTGCTCGCCGACGTCATCGTGCGCGAGGGCCTGCGCAACGTGACCGCCGGCGCCGATGCGCTCGGCATCCGCCGCGGCATCCAGAAGGCCACCAACGCCATCGTCGAGCAGATCAAGAAGGACTCCAAGAAGGTTTCCACCAAGGAGCAGATCGCGAACGTCGGCACCATCTCCGCTGGCGATGCCGAGATCGGCGAGAAGATCGCCGAGGCCATGGACGTCGTGGGCAAGGACGGCGCCATCTCCGTCGAGGAGAGCCAGACCTTCGGCATGGACCTCGAGGTTGTCGAGGGCATGCAGTGGGACCGCGGCTACATCTCCCCGTACATGGCCACCGACATGGAGCGCATGGAGGCCGTGCTGAACGACCCGTACATCCTGCTCACCGACCAGAAGCTCACCAACATCCAGGACATGATCCCGCTGCTGGAGGAAGTCATGAAGTCCGGCCGCGCGCTGTTCGTCGTGGCCGAGGACGTCGAGGGCGAGGCCCTGGCAACGCTGCTGCTCAACAAGCTGCGCGGCACGCTGAACGTCGTCGCCATCAAGGCGCCGGGCTTCGGTGACCGCCGCAAGCGCATCCTCGAGGACATGGCCGTCGTGACCGGCGCCACCGTCATCGCCAAGGACTTCGGCATGACGCTCGCCGACGCCACCGTGGCCACCTGCGGCCATGCGCGCACCGTCAAGGTGACGAAGGACTCCGCGCTCATCGTCGACGGCGCTGGCAAGAAGGCCGACATCAAGGCCCGCATCGCCCAGATCAAGACCGAGTACGACAACACCGAGAGCAACTTCGACCGCGAGAAGCTGCAGGAGCGCCTCGCCAAGCTGAGCGGCGGCGTGGCCGTGCTCAAGGTGGGCGCTGCAACCGAGCCCGAGCTCAAGGAGAAGAAGTCCCGCATCGAGGACGCCTTGCAGGCGACCCGCGCGGCCGTCGAGGAGGGCATCGTCGCCGGCGGCGGCGTGGCGCTCGTGAACGCTCTGCCCGCCCTGAAGAAGGTCGAGTGCGACGACAAGGACGAGGAAGTCGGCGTGAACATCATCCGCAAGGCCGTCGAGGCCCCGCTGCGCGCCATCGCGCAGAACGCCGGCTACGAGGGCTCCGTCGTGGTGGAGAAGGTGAAGACCCTCAAGAAGGGCGAGGGCCTGAACTGCGCCACCGGCGAGTACGGCAACCTCATCTCCATGGGCGTGTCCGACCCGGTGAAGGTCACCCGCACCGCGCTCGAGAGCGCTGCCTCCGTGGCCGCCCTGATCCTCATCACCGAGGCCACCATCAACGAGATTCCGAAGGAGGCCGACGCCGCAGCTGCCGCCGCAGCCGCCGCTGCCGCCGGCATGGGTGGCGGCATGATGTAAGCCGCTGCCCGCAACTCGTTGCAGCAAAGGAAGCGCCGCCCGGACGGGCGGCGCTTTTCTTATGCGATGAGGGCGGCGAAGCGGGGCGGGGCCCTTCGCGCTTATCCGGCGAAGTACTTCACGCCGGCCTCGAAGATGGGCTGGTACTTCTCGCCGGGGACGTTCTGGTACAGGCCTGCGCCGCTGCGCTCGGAGTGGCCCATCTTGCCGAACACGCGGCCGTCGGGGCTCGTGATGCCCTCGATGGCGAGCACCGAGCCGTTGGGATTCACGTCCCAGTCCATGCTCGGGGTGCCGTTCGCATCGACGTACTGCGTGGCGATCTGCCCGGTTTCCTTCATACGCGCCAGCATGGCGGGGCTTGCGACGAAACGGCCCTCGCCGTGGCTGATGGCCACGGTGTGCACGTCGCCCACTTCGCACTCCGCCAACCAGGGCGAGAGGTTGCTCGCCACGCGCGTGCGCACGAGACGGCTCTGGTGGCGGCCGATGGTGTTGAACGTGAGCGTGGGGCATGCGGCGTCCATCGGGCGGATGTCGCCGAACGGCACCAGGCCCAGCTTCACGAGCGCCTGGAAGCCGTTGCAGATGCCGAGCATCAGGCCGTCGCGCTTCTGCAACAGCTCGCGCACCGCCTCGGTGACGGCGGGGGCGCGGAAGAACGCGGTGATGAACTTGGCCGACCCGTCGGGTTCGTCGCCGCCGGAGAAGCCGCCGGGGATGAACACGATGTTGGCCTCGCCGATGGCGCGCACGAGCTCCTCGGTGCTCTCGGCGACGGCCGCCGGCGACAGGTTGTTCACGACGAGCACCTGGGCATCGGCGCCGGCGCGGCGGAACGCGCGCGCCGAGTCGAACTCGCAGTTGTTGCCCGGGAACACCGGGATGACCACCTTGGGCTTCGCCGTGAGGATGGCCGGGGCAGCCGACGGCTTGCCGGCCGTGTAGGAGACGGTTTCCACCTGCTCGCCAGCCTGGCGGTAGGGGAAGACGCTCTCGAGCTTGCCTTCCCATGCCTCCTGCAGTTCGGCCAGGTCGATGGTCTCGCCATGGGCTGCGATCGCGTAGTCGGCGGTGGTGGTGCCGATGAGCTTCACCTGCACGTTGTCGGTGCTCGCGGGCATGTCGGCGTCGTCGGCGAGCTCGATGGCGAAGGAGCCGTACGCGGGGATGAACCAGGTCGACGTGTCCATGGCGTCGTCGACGGCCAGGCCGATCTGGTTGCCGACGCACATCTTGAACAGCATCTCGGCGTCGCAGCCGTAGCCGGGCGTGGCGGCCGCCAGCACCTTGCCGTCTGCGATGAGCTGCTGCACCAGGTCGAACGTCTCCACGAGGCCCGCCTTCTCGGGCATCAGGCCGTCGCGCTCGTAGTACGGGTGGATGCACAGCACGCGGTGGCCGGTGCCCTTGAATTCGGGCGACACGATGTCGTCCACGTGGCCCACGCCCACGGCGAAGCTGGCCAGGGTGGGCGGCACGTCCAGGTCCTCGAAGCTGCCGGACATAGAGTCCTTGCCGCCGATAGCGCCCACGCC
>CACWWI010000074.1:0-6631 GCA_902764575.1 uncultured Coriobacteriaceae bacterium | reverse complement strand
GCTGCGGCGGGCTTGCCCCAGCGCTCGGGGCTCGTGCGCAGCTTCTCGAAGTATTCCTGGAACGTGAGGTACATGGTGTCGCGCTTGAAGCCGGTGGCGATGAGCTTGGCGATGGATTCCACGACCGACAGGTATGCGCCGCGGAACTGGTCGCTCGACATGATGTAGGGGTTGAAGCCCCAGCTCATGCCTGTGACCGTGGTGGTTTCGTTGTTCACGGGGAGCTTGGAGACCATGGCCATGGACGGCGTGAGCTGGCGCTTGCCGCCGAACGGCATGAGCACCGTGGATGCGCCGATGGTGCTGTCGAAGCGCTCGGAAAGGCCCTTGTTGGAAGCGACGTTGAGGTCGGTGAGCACCGTGCGCAGGCGGTCGGCCAGCGTGCCTTCGGCGCCTGCCCATGCGGGCGCGTATGCTTCGGCGCTCACGATGTGCACGTCCTGGTGCTTGGGGGCGCCGTTGCTCGCGAGGAACTCGCGGCTGACGTCGACGATCGTGTCGCCGTTCCACGTCATGCGCACGCGCGGCTCGGCCGTGACCGTTGCGACAGGCGTGGCCTCGAGGTTCTCGTCGTAAGCCAGGTCGAGGAATCGGTCGACGTCCTCGGCCGCGAGCGCCACGGCCATGCGCTCCTGCGATTCGCTGATCGCGAGCTCGGTACCGTCGAGGCCGTCGTACTTCTTGGGGACGCGGTTGAGGTCGATCTGCAACCCGTCGGCCAGCTCGCCGATGGCCACGGACACGCCGCCCGCGCCGAAGTCGTTGCAGCGCTTGATCATTTGGCAGGCCTCGGTGTTGCGGAACAGGCGCTGAATCTTGCGCTCGACGGGCGGGTTGCCCTTCTGCACCTCGGCGCCGCACGTCTCGAGCGACTCGAGCTTGTGCGCCTTGGAAGAGCCGGTGGCACCACCGATGCCGTCGCGGCCGGTGCGTCCGCCGAGCAGCACCACGACGTCGCCGGGTGCGGGCGTCTCGCGGCGCACGTGGTGGGCGGGCGTGGCGCCGAGCACCGCACCGATCTCCATGCGCTTGGCCACGTAGCCGGGGTGGTAGAGCTCGTTCACCTGGCCGGTTGCCAGGCCGATCTGGTTGCCGTAGCTGGAATAGCCAGCTGCTGCGGTGGTGACCAGCTTGCGCTGGGGCAGCTTGCCGGGAATCGTGTCGGCCACGGGCACGAGCGGGTCGCCCGCGCCGGTCACGCGCATGGCCTGATACACGTAGGCGCGTCCGGAGAGCGGGTCGCGGATGGCGCCGCCCACGCAGGTGGCCGCGCCGCCGAACGGCTCGATCTCGGTCGGGTGGTTGTGCGTCTCGTTCTTGAACAGGAACAACCAGTCCTGCTGCTGCCCGTCCACCTCGGCCTTGATCTTCACCGTGCAGGCGTTGATCTCCTCCGACTCGTCGAGGTTCTTCAGGATGCCCTTTGCCTTCAGGTACTTCGCGCCGATGGTGCCCATGTCCATGAGGCATACGGGTTTCTCGTCGCGGCCGAGCTCGTGGCGCATCTCGAGGTAGCGGTCGAACGCGGCCTTCACGATGGGCTCGTCGATCTGCACACTCTCGAGCACTGTGCCGAACGTGGTGTGGCGGCAGTGGTCCGACCAGTACGTATCAATCATCTTGATCTCGGTGATGGTGGGGTCGCGCCGCTCCTCGTCGCGGAAGTACTGCTGGCAGAACGCGATGTCGGCCTCGTCCATGGCGAGCCCGCGGTCGGCGATGAACGCAGCCAGGCCGGCGGTGTCGAGCTCGCAGAAGCCGTCGATCGTTTCCACAGGGTCGGGCTCGGGGAACTCCTGCGCCAGCGTGGCGACCGGTTCCAGCGACGCCTCGCGCGCCTCGACCGGGTTGATGACGTATTTCTTCACGGTGGCGATGTCGTCTTCAGAAAGCGCACCTTCCAGCACGTACACCTTGGCGTTGCGCACCTCGGGGCGCTCGCCCTGGCTGATGAGCTGGATGCACTGGCTTGCCGAGTCGGCGCGCTGGTCGAACTGCCCAGGCAGCGCTTCAACTGCAAATACGGTTGCCTCGGCGGGAATGGGCGCGAGCAGGTTCGGCACGTCCTTCGTGGTTTCTATGCCGACGGCGGCAGCGAGATCGGCTGCGATTGCGGCGCCGGCAGTCGCGACGGCGGTCACGGTGCCCCCGACGGTGCCAGCCAGCGGCAGGATGCGCGACGTGTTATCGGTCTGGGGCTCGCTGAACACGGTAGGCACGCACTGCTCGAACAGCCCGTCGGAGATGCCTTCCACGTCGTAGCGGTTGATCAGGCGCAGGCTCTGCAGCGCCGAAATGCCCAGAATCTCGCGAAGCTCCCGTTCGAGCGCCTTAGCTTCGACGTCGAACCCGTCTTTCTTCTCAACGTAAACGCGCAATACCATGGAGCCACCTTCCCGCAGTCGAACAATGCAACCATTATAAAGGCGCTGCGCCTATCTGCGCCCCGCAAGCCCGCATACGGACCCACGCCCGCGACATCGAGGCGCCGGAGAAAAAGCACGCTGCAAATCGCGTTCCATGCGTGCGTGGCACAGCGCGATTCGGCAACGGTTGCCGCCATTGTGCCCTTGCGTTTGGAAGGCGCGTACACAGTTCCTCCATTTCCAAAACAAGCCATCGAGCATCGGAGCGTGTTTTCGTGACCGCCTAGTCACGAAATTGCGCAGTTCTTACAAGAATCTGACAAGAATTCCAATCGCAAAAATCGTTGCCTTCACCAGCAAATATGGGCTTTACAATCGCGCTATGAATCTCGTGTTGGACGGACATACCGCAATGGATTTCTGGCGCTGGGTACACCCAGCGTGCTCGCCCCTTCTCCGGCTTTCACGTTCCTGCTGATGGCGTCTGCTTGCATATTGCCAGAGCTCATCGCCTACGGGACGGGCACACACGAGGGGTGCTATTGTGTGCGATTCCGTGCATAATGAGAAGTGAAAGGATTGCATTGCGAAAGGAGCTTGCGAAATGAAGAAGATCATCGTTGCCGTGTGCGCTGCGGCCCTCTTGGCATTGTCGATGGCCCTGGTCGGCTGCGGTGGTGCGTCGGAGAAGGACAAGGAAGCTTTCGTCGGTACATGGGAGCTTACGACCGCTTCCGACGAGAACGTCAACAAGATGGTCGAGTCGCTCAGCAGCATGGGTCAGAAGCTGACCGTCGAGTTCAAATCCGACGGCTCGATGGAATCCGAGGCGTTCGGCAATGGCACGTGGGAGCTCACGAGCGCGAACGAGGGCACGATCAAGCAGAGCGACGGCAACCTGAAGCTTTCGATGAAGGACGGCAAGCTTGTCATCACGGGATCCGATGGAAACATGACGTTCACTAAGGTGCAATAACGTTTGTGGCCGCGCATGCGATTGAGTGGGCCGCGCCTTAGGGCGCGGCCTTTCTCGTGCAGGCCTGCTTTGGGAAGGCGCGCCGTCGTCGCCAGGCGGCAGCCTTCGTGTTGCGCAACACCGCACTTGGCCGATGCACCTATAATGGGCACATCAGCAAGACTTTCGAGGAGGAAACGATGTACTGCTTGAACTGTGGCGCTCAGATGACGGAAGGCGCCCGTTTCTGTCAAAAGTGCGGGGCGGACATGCAGGCTATGGGGGCTCAGCCCACGCAGGCGATGGGTGCGCAGCCCACGCAAGCGATGGGCGCCCAACCAACTCAGGCGATGGGTGCGCAGCCGACTCAGGCGATGGGGCAGCAAGGCGCGCAGGGCTACGCTCAGGCGGACCCGACGCAGGCCATGGGCCACGGGGCACCGTACCGCCAGACGACCGACGCAGGCTACGAGAACGATCCGTACAACCCGTACTACTACAGCGAGCCCATGGACGAGCGCGAGGCAAAGCGCATGGCAAATGCCCAGGTGAAGGAGGCCAAGGCGGCCTACAACGATGCGCGCAGGGCGGCGGGGAAATCCAACGCCCCCAAGGTTATCGGCATCATCGTCGCCCTTCTGGTCGTGGCGGGGATCGCTGCGGGCGTCACCTGGTGGCTCATGGGGAACAACGCGAACGGCGCCGCTGCCGGAAGCTCGAGCTCGAGCAGCGTCGCAAGCTCCGAGGCCGCGGCAAGCGAGAGCAGCGAGGCGGCCTCAACCGAGGCCTCGGCTGCCGCGAGCGCGGCGTCAAGCACCGCTGAGCCGGCCGCATCGTCTGCTGCCGCGTCGTCGAGCTCGGCGGCGAGCGGGCTCGCCTCCTATGTGGGCACGTGGAAGGGCAAGTTCGAGCAGCAGACCGATTACTCGGGACATCACTGCTACGGTGCCGAGCAGGTTGAACTTGAGCTGACGATCACCGACGTGAGCAACTCGGGCCGCGTGCTGGCCGAGATGAAGGCGCTCTTCCACAGTCACGGCATGGTCGACCAGCATGACGTCGAGAAGTCCGAAGGCGATGTAGTGCTGGAGCTCAAGGGCCTCGTGAGCACTATCGACTCGAACGGCCGGTTCGAGTTCGTCGCGGACGCGCCCGACGGGCAGGGCGAGATCACGGTGCGGGTCGAAACCGTGGACAAGCCCGATGGAACCCGCGCGCTCGCCGCCACCGTGAAGAGCTTCGAGCCAAAGGGAACGTTCATCGACGCGTACAGCCTCACGAAGCAGTAATCCCAGTCGAGCAAGCTTGTCGTAAGCAGCCCATCGGGGACGTACCCGGTGGGCTGCTTGCGCAAGCGCCCCTCGCACCGCGGCCATCCGAGCGTGCTTCCTGTCCTGTTCAGGCTGTTTGGGTATAATCCCAAAGGATGCAATCGGGGAGCGACCTCCCCAGTTGCCTGATGCACGTGGGAAAGGGGCGCCGCGGCAGCGATGGCGCAGGGAACCGAAAAGCTTCTCCAGCTCACCGACGTGGAGCTGGCATACTCGCGAAGCTCGTCGAAGGAGCGGCGCAAGTACCTGACGCTCATCGAGGAAACGGGAACCGCCCGCCGGGGCGGCCTCGGCGAGACCGTGCGCGTGCGCACCATGACCGGTGAGCGCTTGGCCTGCAAGAAGCTGCTCATGCCCGAGCGCGGGGCGTTCGGTTCGCAGGAGGCCTTCGATTCGGAGGTGGAGCACCGCGAGCGCGCGTTCCGCGAGGAATACGACGCCCTCTGCCGCCTGAGCAACTTCAAGGGGTTCGTGAAGGCGCGCGCCTACGGCCGCATCGGCGACATGCCCCTCATCCTCATGGAATGGGTCGACGGCATTTCGGCGGGCAACGTGGTTCCGCTGATTAAGCGAACGCCCGACGCGCCGGGGGGCGACCCGCTCGTGGTGGCGCAGATCGGGCGCGACGTGTTCCATCTGCTCGCACGCCTCGAGGCCGAGACCGAGCTGTTCGTCCACCGCGACCTTTCCGCCTCGAACATCATGATCCGCACGTCGGACCGCCCGATTCAGACGCAGGTCTCCGACGGCTACTTCGACGTGTGCTTCATCGATTTCGGGTCCGCCACCACGCTGCGCGCGACCGACGGGGCGTTCACCACCGATACGCGCATCATTCGCGGCGCGACGCCGGGCTACGCACCCCCCGAGATGCTCTCGAACGACTTGCCCGGCCTCGACGAGCTGCGCCGCTCAACGAAGATCGACGTGTACGCCGCCTGCTCGGTGCTCTATGAGATGCTCTGCGGGCACCTGCCCTTCGACGTGGTCGGCCGCACGGGCACGGGCTCCGATTACCTGTACAAGATGATGAACGACCCGGCGCCCTCGGGGTTCGCGGAGGGGACGTCCGAGCAGCTGCTCGTCGATATACTCCGCAAGGGGATCTGCGCGACCCAGGACGCGCGCTGCAGCTCGTACGCCATGTTCAAGATGCTCGAGTTCTATGTGGCCCACTACGACGAGAACACGGGGCGCGCCGCGCACGGCAAGGAGCTCGTTGCGCTCAACCCGCGCAGTATCGACCGACCGGATTACCGCTTCGACCAGGTGTCGCTCTCGAACCCCCTCGCGAGCGAGGCGAGGCGCGAGGCGCGCCCGCAGGAGCTGGTTGATGATTCGGTCGAGACTGCGGTGATGACCCCCGACGATATCCAGGCCGTGTCGGCGGCGAACGCCGCCCGCGCCGCCGCTCGCGCGAATTACGGGAAAGCCGCGCATTACGGGAAAGCCGCGCGCGAGTCGCAGGCGCCGGCAGCGCAAGCGCAGGCAGCGCAGGCGGCGCCACGAAGCGCCGCGGGCGCAACCGCGCAGGGTTTCAACGCGAGGCCGCAGGCAATGCGCGCCCCGGCGGGCAACCAGCAACCCGTGCGCACGAGCGCGCCGCCCGCTATGCAGGGCGCGCCCCGTACGGGCGTGGGATACGCGACTGGCCGTCCTTCTCCCACGCCCGTGAAACCAGCCAAGCGCAGCTCGGCCCTGCCCAAGGTGGCAGCCGTCTTCGTGGCGCTCGCCATCGTCGCCGTTGCCGCCGTCGTGGTTCTGGTGGTTCTGCCCAACGTTGGCGGAAACACGTCGACCACAGCCGCTTCCACAGGCGCCTCGTCCGCCGCGGAGTCGAGCGGGGCATCGGCAAACGCGAACGCTGACACCTGGTCGGGCACGATGGTCAGCACGAGCACGAATCCCGCCTGCTATGGCGCGGAAGCCTATCCTCTCAAGATCTCGTTCGACGACAACAGCCAGTCGGGGGTCGTCAC
>CACWWI010000073.1 GCA_902764575.1 uncultured Coriobacteriaceae bacterium | reverse complement strand
CCCACGTTCAAGGGCTACGGCGGGTTCCCCGGCTCGTTGTGCGCTTCTATCAACGAGCAGGTCGTTCACGGCATCCCGTCTTCCACGGTCAAGCTCAAGGACGGCGACATCATCTCGATCGACATCGGGGCGACGGTCGATGGATGGGCGGGCGATAACGCCTGGACCTTCGCGGTGGGGAAGGTGAGCCCCGATAAGGCGCGTCTGCTCAAGGTGACCGAGGAGTGCCTCTGGGCGGGCATCTCGGCAGCGCGCCCTGGCAACCGCATAGGAGATATCGGCCATGCGGTGCAGGCGGTGGCGAAGCGCGCGGGCCTCGGCGTGGTGCGCGACTACACGGGGCACGGCATCGGCCGGTCCATGCACGAAGACCCGCTCGTTCCCAACTTCGGCTTACGTCACACGGGGCTCAAGCTCGAGCCGGGCATGGTGCTCGCCATCGAGCCCATGATCACGCTCGGCACCCACAAGACCCACGTCATGCGCGACGGATGGCTCGTCGTCACCCAGGATGGCAAGCCCGCCGCGCACTTCGAGAAAACCGTCGCGATCACCGACGACGGCCCCGTTCTCGTCTCGGTCGAGCCCGATCGCGAGCGCCCGCTATAATGAGGGCATGGACATCGGGAGCGCAATAGACGAGTACCTGGGCTTCCTGCGCATCGAGAAGGGGAGCTCGCCGCGCACGGTGGAGGCGTATGCCTCCGACCTGGCCGACTACGTGTCGTTCCTGGCCGACGCGGGCGTTACCGCGGTCGAGCGCATCGAGCGTGACGCCATCGTGGCCTACGAGGCCGATCTGCTCGAGCGCGGATATGCGGTTTCGAGCATCGACCGGCACATATCGGTGCTCAAGGGGTTCCACAAGTTCTGTATGCGCGAAGGGTTCGCCCAGGACAATCCAGCTGCGACGGTCCGCCTTCCCGCGAAGCCGGAGCGCCTGCCCGACGTGCTCAGCATCGAGCAGGTGAACATGCTGCTCGACCGCATGACGGGCGACGACCCGATCTCGCTGCGCAACCGCGCCCTGCTCGAGGTGCTCTACGGATGCGGGCTGCGCGTGAGCGAGTGTTCGGGGCTCGACGTCGGAGACTGCGCGTTTTCCGAGGGATATTTGCGCGTGGTGGGGAAGGGTGATAAGGAGCGCATTGCCCCAATCGCAGGCACCGCGCTCGAGGCGCTCGTCGACTACCTGAACCATGGGCGCGGGCAGCTGGCGAAACCCAACGCCAAGCCCACGTCGGCAGTGTTCCTCAACGCGCGCGGCGGCAGGCTCACGCGCCAGTCCATCCACAAGATCGTAGCGAAGGCAGGGGCGGCCATCGGCGTCGAGAACCTACATCCCCACACGTTGCGCCATTCGTTCGCCACGCACCTTTTGGCAGGTGGGGCCGACCTGCGCGTCATCCAGGAGATCCTCGGCCATTCGGACATCTCCACCACGCAGATTTACACCCACGTGAATCGCACGCACATCCAAGAGGAATACCGCAGCGCCCATCCGCGCGCCAATCTGTGAGCCGACGAGCCGCGCATACGGGCTCCTCTACCGTTCGGGCCGCTCGCTAACGGAATCTTCACGAATCGTGTTCCACTTTCTCCCACTATACGGGCAAGCGTATATTGTGCCTAACTAAGAGTAGAGCACAATATATAGTGTAGAAAATCGTCATAATTCATTTCAGGAGTAAATCTGGGGGTCAAAGTGTCGCTAATGGGGGTCGAATTCCCGTAAACGTCTTCCAAAGTGGGACAAAGTGGGATATACTTGCAAGCACGGAAAAACGGTGGAAGGGAAGGTATCATGCGGAACTTGGTCGGCGAATTTCGCCACAAGTTAGACGCCAAGGGCCGCCTGTCCCTGCCCGCAGATTTCCGCCGTTCCATTCCGGAGGTCTTGATGGTGACGCAGGCGCCTACCAACGACCATCTGATGGTGTACGACGTCGACGGCTTCGGGGCTTGGGTCGACTCGCTGTTCGAGAAGGACGGCGGCTACTCTTCCAGCAACTCGAAGCACATCGCGCAGCGCCGCGTGCTCAACTCGCGCGCGAAGCGCGTCGACCTGGACGGCTCCGGCCGCATCGGCATTTCCGCCGAGCTGCGCGCTGCCGCCGACTTGCAGAAGGACGTCGTGTTGGTTGGCAACACCGATCACTTCGAGATCTGGGACGCAAAGCGTTGGGACGAGTTCTGCAACAGCGTGGATCTTTCCGAGCTGTTCGACTAGCCCCAAGACGTGAGCGAAGTGACAAGCGAATATCGGCATATTCCGGTACTGCTCGCCGAGTGCCTCGAACATCTGAACCTTCAACCGCAGCACACGTTCGTGGATGCAACGCTCGGCGGCGCAGGCCATTCCCTCGAAGTTGCCAGGCAACTTGGACCACAGGGCACGCTCATCGGAATCGACCAGGACGACGCGGCTCACGCCGCCGCCGCCAAACGCTTAAACGAACTACCCGATGAGCAGCGTCCGAACATCGAACTCGTGCATGGCAACTTCGGGGATATGGACGAGCTGCTCTTGCAGTGCGAGGTTCCCGGCGTCGACGCGTTCCTGTTCGACTTGGGAGTCTCATCACCGCAGCTCGACGTGAAGGCTCGTGGCTTCTCCTTTAAGGAGAACGGCCCACTTGATATGCGGATGGATCCGGGTAACCAAACCTTAACCGCAGCAGAGGTCATCAACACCTACAACGCAACCGACCTCACTCGGATCATCCGTATGTATTCCGATGAGAAGTGGGCCAGCCGCATCGCGGATTTCATCGTGAAACGACGCGAGCAGGCGCCCATCGAGACCAGCGAAGAGCTCGTCGACGTGATCAAGGCAGCAATCCCCGCAAGCGCTCGTCGCGCTGGGGGGCATCCGGCGAAGCGGACGTTCCAAGCCATCCGGATCGAAGTCAACTCGGAGCTGACCGTACTCAGGGATGGCCTTGAGGCCGCGGTCCGCTGGCTCAACCCGGGCGGCAGGCTGGTGGTGATCTCGTACCACTCGCTGGAAGACCGCATCGTCAAAGAGACGATGGCGGCAGGTGCAAACCGATGCACCTGCCCGCCCGACCTGCCGGTGTGCGTATGTGGGAAGAAGCCGATACTCGAAGTGATCACACGCAAGCCGATTGTCCCGTCGGCAGAGGAAGTAGAGCGTAATCCGCGCGCCCGGAGCGCAAAGCTGAGGGTGGCGCAGAAACTGTAGAACCGGACAACCCGTCCGAACGCAGCTTAAACGGACTAAGGAGACGGGCATGGCCCAGGCGGCACGCGCATATGGATTCAATGCCTATCCCAACGTTGAGGAGAAACGATTCGGTACGGCTGATGTGCGCGCGGTGCGTACGGGCAGCGCTACCGCGCGCACACCCCAGCCGTCGCCGATTATCCTGCTGGGCAAGATGGCCGCTATCGTGCTCGTTGTCGTGGCCGTACTCTGCTTCGCGCGCATCGCGCTGACGAACGCAGCCGTGACGACCATGATCGAGAGCGACGCCCTCTCCGCGCAGATCAGCACGGCGCGCTCCTCGGGCGTGTCGCTCGAGATGGAGCAGAGCCTTCTGTCCAGCACGTCCGCCATCAACGCTGCTGTGAAGCGCCTGAACATGGCGGCGCCCTACGGGGTGGGCACCATCGCGCTCGACGAGGATGTCGTCGCGCTCGACGGTAATGGTGACCTGTCGTTGTCCGACACCATCAAGAACACCGTCAAAGTCCAGGTGTAACCGTGCCCGGCACGCGGGGCAACCGTAAGGCGTCGCGCGACGCGCGCGACGCTGCATCCAATTTCGAACGATACGTGTCGCGCGGGTCGAACCGCGCGTTCGTCGTGGTCATGATCTTCTTGGCCCTGGCAGCCATCTTCTTCCTGCGCCTCGTGTACCTGCAAGTCATCGTGGCGGGCGAGTATTCGAGCCAGGCAGAGGAATCGCGCACGGTCGGCTTCTACGTGGAGCCGCGCCGCGGGACGATCTACGATCGGAACGGGCACATCCTCGCCATCAGCGTCGACGCCACCACGGTCTACGCCAACCCGTCCGAGATCACCGAGCCGGGCACCACGTCGCGCGCCATCGCGGAGGCGCTCGGCGGGTCGGCCTCCGACTATGCCGATGCGGTTTCGGCGGGGGAGGGCACCACGTTCAGGTTCGTCAAGCGCAAGGCCGACACGAAGGCCGCCGAGAAGCTGCGCGAGATGGAGCTGCCCGGAATCTACTTCATACCGGACACGCGGCGCGAATATCCCTACGGGCAAACGGGCGGCCAGGTTATCGGCGCGTGCAGCGTCGAGGTGAACGAGGAGACCAACCGCGAGTACTACGTGGGCATTTGCGGCCTGGAGATGTACTACAACACCATCTTGTCGGGCACGCCCGGCTACTACGAGTCCGAGATCGGCGCCGATGGAACGCCCATACCCGGTGGCGTGCACGAGTCGAAGGCGGCCGTGGAGGGCCAGGACATCGTCATCTCGATCGACATCGAGTTCCAGGAGGAGCTCGAGCGCGACTTGCAGCTGGGCGTGAAGCGCGTGCAGGTGAAGAGCGGCAGCGCCGTGGTCATGGATGCCACGAACGGCGAGATCTACGCCGCCGCATCGAGCCCGTTCTTCAACCCCGCCGACCGCAGCAAGGTGCCCGAGGGGTCCATGCAGCTCAAGGCCGTCACCAACCTGTTCGAGCCGGGGTCCATCTTCAAGACGGTGTCGGCCACGGCGCTCCTTGAAGAGAACGCGATGAGCCCCGACACCAAGGTCACGTGCCCGCCGTACATCGAGGCCGACGGATACGAGGTGTCGGACGCCTGGGACCACGAAGAGGTTGTCTACGACCTGCGCACGATCATCGCCATGTCGTCGAACATCGGCATATCGCTGTCGGTCGAGAAGTACCTCGGTTTCAAGAAGTTCTACGACTACATCCTGAAATACCGGCTCAACACGCTCACGGGCATCGACTACCCGGGCGAGCAGCTGGGCTACCTGCTCGATTTCGACTACTGGTCGCGCGTTCAGGGCTACAACGTGACGTTCGGCCAGGGCATTTCCATCAATGCGATGCAGATTCTGTGCTTCTACGGCGCGCTCGTGAACGATGGGTATGCGGTTACCCCGCACTTCCTGTTGCGCAAGCCCCAGACCGGTGAGGTGCCCGAATGGGAGAGCCACGAGATCATCGAGAACAAGAAGGCCATACCCACGATGACGAGTATGCTCCAGTCGGTCGTTACCGACGGCACGGGCGAAGACGCCGCCATCGAGGGCTACGATTGCGCGGGCAAGACCTCCACGGCCGAGATCTACGACGAGAAGAACGGCGGCTACCGCATCGATGCGGTGAACATCGCCTTCACGGGCTTCATCGCCAATTCGAACAGCCCGCTCGTCTGTTTCTGCAGTGCTGACGAAGTGCCTGCCGACCGCCATGTGACCGCGATGTTTCACGATATAATGAGCCACGCAATCGACCGATACAACATCGTACCCGAGTGAGGCGCATTCTCATGACGACTTGTTCCGAACTGTTCCAAGGGCTGGAGTGCACGATTATCGGCAACGGTGCCGACGAGGTGCCGGGGCTCGCATATCGCTCCGATGCCGTGAAGCCCGGCGATTTGTTCTTCTGCATCGTGGGGCTCAAGGTGGACGGCCATTCGTTTGCGCAAGACGCCATCGACCGCGGCGCCAAGTTCATCGTGGTGGAGCGCAAGCTGTACCTGGCGGCGACCGACGACGTGACGCTCATCGTGGTGAAGGACTCGCGCAAGGCCATGGCTCATGTGGCGGCGCGGTTCTACGGAAACCCGTCGGCCGACTTCGCGCTCGTGGGCGTGACGGGCACGAACGGCAAGACCACCACGACGTACCTGACGGAGCAGATCGCGCGCGCCGCCGGCAAGCGCACGGGCGTGATCGGCACGGTCGGCATCGAGATCGCCGGCGAAGTCGAGAAGGCCGAGCGCACGACGCCCGAGTCGCCCGACCTGCAGCGCACGTTCGCGCGCATGCGCGATGCGAACGTCGATGTCGTGGCCATGGAGGTGTCCTCGCATTCGCTCGACCTGTTGCGCACCTGGCACACCGACTTCGCCGTGACGGCGTTTTCCAACCTCACGCAAGACCACCTGGACTACCACCACACGTTCGAGGCCTACTTCGAGGCCAAGGCGCTGCTCTTCTCGGCAGATTACCCTGCCAAGCGCGTCATCTGCATCGACGACAAATGGGGCAAGGAGCTCCTTCGCCGATGCGCGAAGGCCGAGGACTGGGTCATCACGACCGGCTTCGATCCCTCGGCGCAGATTCATCCCGTTTCGGTGGAGTACTTCAACGACCACACGGCTGTCGAGCTTGACGTGCGCGGCCGTCGCAAGTCGTTCGAGTACCCGCTCGTCGGGCGCTTCAACGTGGAGAACATCATGTGCGCCTACGGCATCGGCATGGCGCTCGGCATACCGCAAGACATGATCATGAGCGCGCTCTCCCAGGCCCCGCAGGTGCCTGGGCGCCTCGAGCGCGTGAAGGCAAACGACGGCGGCGTCTCGGTGTTCGTCGACTACGCCCACACGCCCGATGCGCTCGCCAAGGCGATCTCCTCCATCAAGGCGCTCAGCCAGGGTCGTACGATCGTCGTGTTCGGCTGCGGTGGCGACCGCGATAGCACGAAGCGCTCGATCATGGGGCGCACGTCCCTCGACGCCGATTTCGCTGTGGTGACGTCGGACAACCCGCGCTCGGAGAACCCGCTTGCCATCATCGAGGACATCCTGAGCGGCATGGGCGAGGGGAAAGGCCGCTACGAAGTGGTGCCCGACCGCCGCGAAGCCATCGCGCGCGCCATCGCGCTCGCCCAACCGGGCGATTCGATACTCATTGCGGGCAAGGGGCATGAAGACTACCAGATTGTGGGCGACAAGGTGCTCTCGTTCGACGACCGCAAGGTTGCCGCCGAAGAGCTCGATCGTAAGAACGCGTAGAGGGGAACGTCCTCTGCGCGCGTGCGGAAAGAGATAGTTTAGATGAAGATGACGGTGTCGCAGATTGCGGATGCGGCGAGGGCGACGATCCTCGCCGCTCCGTGCTCTGCAGAGGAACTTGTTAAGGGCCTGACGTGGGACTCCCGTACGGTCACGCCGGGATGCCTGTACGTGGCGTTCGTGGGGGAGCGCGTCGACGGTCACGACTTCGTGGCGTCGGCCATCGCCGACGGGGCGCGGGCTGCGCTCGTCACGCGTGACCCGGGTGAAGCCGCCGTGCGCGCGGCGAACGATGCGGGAGCGGCCGTGCTGCTCGTGGACGACTGCGAGGAAGCCCTCGCGCGCCTTGCGGCCGCGTGGCGCTACATGCAGAAGGGGACGGTCATCGGCCTCACCGGGTCGTCGGGGAAGACGTCCTCGAAGAACCTCGTGCGCGACGTCCTTGCTGCCCGTATGAGCGTCGTAGCGACCCAGGCCAACCAGAACAACGAGATCGGCGTGCCGAACACGCTGCTCGCAGCCGATGACGCCCAGGCGGTCGTCGTTGAGATGGGCATGCGCGGGCTCGGCCAGATCGCCAAGCTCTGCAAGGTCGCCCATCCCGATTGGGGCCTGGTGACCAACGTCGGGGAATCGCATATCGAGCTGCTGGGCAGCCGCGAGAACATCGCCCGCGCCAAGGCAGAGCTCTTCGCGAACCTGCCCGATGACGGCGTGGCGTTCGTCAACGCAGCCGATGAGCGGGTGGAAGATCTCATCCGGTTCGGCCGCCTGCGCGAGCGTGGCGTGCGCACGGTGTTCTTCGACGGCTACGTGAACGATCGTCCCGCCTTGCTCGACGATCCGGCAACGGCCGATACGCCTTTCGTTTGGGCATCCGACATCATGCTCAACGAGCAGGGGCAGCCCTCGTTCACGCTCAACGCCTCCAACGTGCCGTGCGTGGGAGCGGGGACGGATGCCGATGCGAAGCGGGCACCGGCGGTAACGGGGCAAGTGCCCTGCAAGCTGGAGCTGCGCGGCCTCCACAACGTCTCGAACGCATGCTCCGCCGCCGCGGTTGGCCTGGTTGCCGGCATGGAGCTGCAGGAATGCGCCGATGCGCTCGCGGGCGCCCAGCCCGAGGCGGGTCGCCAGCAGATCCTCCACGCTGCCAACGGCGCGCTCATCGTAGACGATTCCTACAACGCCAACCCCGATTCCATGCGCGTGTCGCTCGCGACGTTCGCGGCGATGGAAGTGGAGGGAAGGCGCATCGCGGTGCTCGGCGACATGCTCGAGCTCGGCGATTTCTCGCGCGAATGCCATGAGCGCGTGGGGACATACGCGGCGCAAGCCGGCCTGGACCTCCTCATATGCGTAGGCGAGCTCTCGACCGCGCTCGCCAGCTCGGCAGTTCGCTGCGGCATGGACCCAGCCGCCGTCATCTGCCACGCCGACGCGGCCGGCGCCCTCGCAGAGCTGCGCGGGCTCGTTGGGCCCGACGACGCGGTGCTGGTGAAGGCGTCGCATTCCATAGGTTTACAGGCGGTCGCAGAAGGGTTGGTGGCCTAGCATGCTTTCACCTCTCTTTGCCGAGTACCCGACATTCCTCGTCTTCCTCGCAGTGTTCGTGGCCATGGTGCTCACATTGCTGTTCATGCCTCCTTGGATTCGCTTCCTGCGGTCGAGCCACATCGGGCAGCAGGTGCGCGACGACGGCCCCGAGACGCATCTGGTGAAGCAGGGCACGCCCACCATGGGCGGCGTCATCATGCTCATCGCGCTGGTCGTGGCCGTGCTCGTCATGGGGCTGCCGACGCTTGAGTCGTACGTGCTCATGGGCGCGATCATCCTCACGGGCGCGCTCGGCCTGTTCGACGATGCATCGAAGGTCGTGCACGAGCGCTCGCTCGGCCTCACGCCGCGCGGGAAGCTCATCGGGCAGTTCGCCATAGCGACGGTGTTCGTCGTGGTGGCAGTCAACTGCTTCTACATCCAGCCGACGGTGATCATTCCGTTCCTCGTCACGATCGACCTCGGCATCCTCTACACCGTGATTCCCATCGGCGAGGGCGCGCTCTACCTGCCCTGGCTCTACATCGTGTTCGCCGACGTGCTCATCGTGGGCTTGTGCAACGCGGTGAACCTCACCGACGGTCTCGACGGCCTCGCGGCCGGCACCGTATTCGTGGTGATGCTCGTGATGGCCGCCATCGCGTTTCGCTCCAACCTGCTCGAGCCCGCCATCGTCGCGGCGGCCCTCGCCGGCACGTGCGTGGGCTTCCTGTGGTTCAACGCCTATCCCGCCGACATCTTCATGGGCGATACCGGCTCGCTCGCGCTCGGCATGGCCCTCGGCTGCCT
>CACWWI010000072.1 GCA_902764575.1 uncultured Coriobacteriaceae bacterium | reverse complement strand
CGCCAATCGTGCCATATAATAACGGGCTAGTGTTTTTTCGAATCATCTAGAAGGGGACCACAGCTATGAACAACATCCTGCGCATGAGCCGCTGCTACGCTCCTACGCTCAAGGAAGACCCGTCCGATGCCGAGCTCGCGAGCCATCGCCTGTTGCTGCGCGCCGGCATGATGCGCAAGAACGCGGCAGGCCTCTACACGTTCCTGCCGCTCGGCATGCGCGCCCTCAACAAGGTGGAGGCGATCGTCAACGGTGAGATGGACGCCATCGGCGCCGAGCAGATTCTCATGCCGTTCGTGCAGCCCGCCGAGATCTGGCACGAGTCGGGCCGGTGGGACGACTACGGCCCCGAGCTCGCCCGCATGACCGACCGCCATGGCGTGGAGTACTGCCTCGGGCCCACGCACGAGGAGCTCATCACGTCGCTCGTGCGCAACGAGCTGCGCAGCTACAAGCAGCTCCCTGCGTACCTGTACCAGACGCAGGTGAAGTTCCGCGACGAGATCCGCCCGCGCTTCGGCCTCATGCGCGGCCGCGAGTTCCTGATGAAGGACGGCTACAGCTTCCATGCCACGCAGGAGTCGCTGCAGCAGACCTACGACGAGACGAGCGGGGCGTATGCGCGCATGTGCGACCGCATGGGCTTGAAGTGGCGCGCGGTCGAGGCCGATTCCGGCCAGATCGGCGGCAAGGTGACGACCGAGTTCATGGCACTCGCCGAATACGGTGAGGCCGAGATCGTCTACTGCGGCTGCGGGTACGCTGCCGACGCCGAGGCGGGAGAGTGCCGCTGCGCGGTGACGCAGTACGAGCGCGACGCCATGGAGAAGATAGCGACCCCGGGCATCCACACGATCGAGGAGCTCGCGGGTTTCCTGGGCATCCCCGAGACCTCGTGCATGAAGGCGCTTTCGGGCAAGGACGCAGACGGCAACATCGTCGTGTTCTTCGTTCCCGGCGACCACGAGCTCAACGACATCAAGGCCAATCGCGCCGTGCCGGGCTTCGAGCTGCTCACCGACGAGGAGATGGAAGCCGCGGGCCTGTTCAAGGGCTCGATGGGCCCCGTCGGCCTACCGGAGGGCGTGCGCGTTATCGCCGACTGGAACTTGAAGGACGTGGCCCAATGGGCCGTGGGCGCAAACGAGGAGGGTTTCCACTACGTGGGCGCCCGCAACGGCGAGGACTTCCAGGTGGAAGCTTGGGCCGACCTCTGCCAGGTGCAGCCGGGCGATGCCTGCCCGACATGCGGCGGCAAGCTCGAGGGCGCGCGTGGCATCGAGGTGTCGCAGGTGTTCCAGCTGGGCACGAAGTACTCTGAGAGCATGGGTGCCACGTTCATGGACGAGGATGGCACGGAGAAGCCCTTCATCATGGGGTGCTACGGCATCGGCGTCACGCGCTCGATGGCAGCCGTCATCGAGCAGCGCAACGACCGAAGTACTCCGAGAGCATGGGTGCCACGTTCATGGACGAGGATGGCGCGGAGAAGCCTTTCATCATGGGGTGTTACGGTGTGGGCGTGTCGCGCTCGCTGGCCGCGGTCGTCGAGCAGTACCATGACGATCAGGGCATCATCTGGCCGCTCTCGGTGGCGCCGGCGCACGTGTGCGTCGTGCCGCTCGCGAAGGGCGAGGACGTCATGGGGCCCGCCCAGGAGCTCGCCGAGCAGCTTGCCGGTATGGGGCTGGAAGTCGCCATCGACGACCGCGACGAGCGCGCGGGCGTGAAGTTCGCCGACGCCGACCTCATCGGCTGGCCCCTGCAGGTGGTCGTGGGCAAGCGCGGCCTGGCCGAGGGCAAGGTCGAGCTCAAGCTGCGCCGCACGGGCGAGAAGCGCGACCTGGCGCTCGCCGACGTCGCAAGCACGTTCGCCCCCGTTGCCGCCGCCGTCGCCGCCGAGGACCTGGGCGCTTTCGACGCACTGTTCTCGTAGCAGGGCATCATGAACATCAAGCGGGTAGTCATCTCCTTCGTCGTGACGTTCTGCGCGCTGCTGTGCTGCGCGATCGTGTGCGCCCTGGTCAGCCCCGCTCCTTCGAAATCCGGGGCGCAAGGTGGCCAAGCGGCCTCGTCGTTCGCTTCCGACGCGGCCGAGAAGATTGCATCCGCTGCCGAGGAGAAGTCGCCTGCTGCCGAGATTGTCTGCTGGGGCGATAGCCTGACTTTCGGGTGGGGCGCCGACGGGGAAGTCGACGAGGACGATCCTCCCACCGTCCCGAGCGACCGCTCGTATCCGAAGGTGCTCGAGCGCCTCACCGGCATCCGCACGCTCAACTACGGCGTGCCCGGCGCAACGTCCGAAGAGATCGCCGTCATGCAGGGCGGCGAGGCGCCGGGACAAGCGCTGGACGAGTACGGAACCATAGACCAGCGCCTCATGCTGTTCTCCCGTTTGCACAAAGGCAACGTGCTCGTTTTGGAGATGGGGAGCAACGGCGGCTGGGGCGAGGACTACGACGTGCTCATCGAGCAGTACCGCAGCATGATCGAGTTCGCGGGCACCGACAAGTACATCATCGTCGGCGACACCGACGACCCGGGCACGTCGCTTGCCGACCCCGAGCAACAGGAGTTCTACGAAGGGGCGGTCGAATGGGACGAAGACGAGAGGATCCACCGGGAAACCGATTGGGAGGCCGCCTTGCGCGAGGCGTTCGGCGAGCACTTCCTCAACATGCGCGTGTACCTCATCGAGCACGGCCTCGAGGCTGCCGATTTGGAACCCGATTACGACGACGAGTGGATGGCGGAGGAGGGCCGTGTGTCCTACCAGCTGCGCACCGACGAGACGCACTTGAACGCGGACGGCTACTACGCCATGGCAGTCGGCATCTACGAGAAGGGCCGCGAGCTGGGTTACTGGTAGCGGCCGTGGGTCAGGGTCGAGGGCCACGGCTTTCGGCCAGTTGAAAGGGGCGAAGATGGGCAAGGTTGTTCGTTTCGTAGCAGTACTTGGCGCGTTTGTGCTCGCCATGGGGATGTTGGCCTGCTCTGGCGGGTCGAGTGCGTCCTCGTCGAGTGCATCCTCATCGGCGTCTGCTTCATCCGTTTCATCCGCTTCGGTGAGTTCGGCGTCATCGGGATCCGTTTCGTCGGCCTCGGCGAGCTCGGGGCTCGTTGAGCCGATCGACGACAACACCACCGATCAAATGTATCGGGAAAGACTGGAGCATGCGAAGCTGTACGTATACGTGAAGGACGGCAAGGCCCTCTCGGCGGATTACGGCTACGGGATCGACGTTCATTCGGAACAGGAACTGAAGGAAGGCTCGTATTACGAGGTAGTGGCCGACATCGACATTCTCAATGGCGGCATTGGCGGGTACGTGAACTATCCCGAGGTCAAGAGGGTGTATTCGTGCACCGAGGTCGCCCGCGAGGACGTCCCCGAATCGTCGAGGCTCGACTAAGCCGATTGCAGCGCCCGTCCGCGCTCTAGGCGTCGCGCAGGGCCTTGAGCTTGGCGAGGGTCTCCGAGTCGATGCGGTCGGCCACCGTCCGCTTAATCGCAATGCGCGGTTGCTCGTCGAGCACCGCATCGTGGTAGTAACGGTCGACTTCGATGCTGAACCCCTCGGCGCTCATGCGGTCGACGCCCAAGCCGAACACGGTGTCCTGGATGGAGGCGTCGCTCGTCACCACGAGCACCTCGAAGCCGTTCTCGCGGCCTTCGTAGGCTAGCTTTTCGATGATGCGGTCGGCCGACGACCCCGCCGGGGAGAACACCACGCTCACGCCGCCGACCTTCTGCTCCTCGCCGGTCGATTCCACGTTGCCGCCCCCGTCGAACACGACGGTCGCCCGGTACTCGTTTCCCGCGTAGTGCACGACGTCGTTCAGGAGCATCTCGCGCGCGCGGTTGAACCAGTCATGGTCGTAGTCGGGCAGGTCGAGCGAGATGTTCTTGTACCTGCTTCCCGAGCGTAGCACGTTGAACCCGTCGACGATCAGCAGGCGCTTGCGGTCCTTCATGCCGGCTCACCAGTTCTGGCGCAGCCACTCGTACATGATGGCGGTGGCGGACTGCGCCACGTTCAACGACGAGACCTGCCCCATCATGGGAAGGCGCCCGGCCATGTCGCAGTTCTCGAGCACGAGGCGCGACACGCCGTCATGCTCGTTGCCCATCACGAGAAGGATCTTGCCCTTGAGGTTGACGTCCCAGATCTCGTTGCTCGAATGCTCGGTTGCGGCGCAGGCCCAGAAGCCCTCCTTCTTGAAGCGCTCGATAGCGCCTGACATGCTAGCGGTCTGGGCGATGGGAAGGTGCGCCACGGCGCCCGCCGAGCTCTTGTAGGTGGAGGCCTCCACGCGCGCGCTGCGCTTGTTGGGGATGATGATGCCCGAAGCGCCCACCGATTCGGCGGAGCGGATGATGGCTCCCAGGTTGCCCGCATCGGTGATGTGGTCGCAAAGCACCACGAGCGCCCGCCCGTCGTGCTCTTCGGCGTATTGCAGGGAAGCTGCGACGATGTCGCCCAAGCCGACGTACGGGAAGGGGCGCGTCTCTGCCATGACGCCCTGGTGGCTCCCGCGGGCCGACTTCTGGTCGAGCTCGTCGCGCGGCACGTTGATCACGGGAATGTCGCGCTGCTTCGCCTTGCGCAGGATGTCCTGGATCATGGGGTCGCGCTTGGCGTTGTCAGCCATAAGAATCTTCTTCAGGGGCACGTCAGTCCGCATCGCCTCAATAACCGGACGCTTCCCCTCAACATAATCAGCCATGTTCGAACCCCTCTCTACAGCCCGAAGCAGTGTATCACACGCCCCTTTCCTTCCAGCGGAAGAGCGTAGCTTGCTTGCGGGCGCCGGATGGGCGGCGGGGGTCCACCGCTTCCGCAGGCACCAAAGCTATAAACAAGCACCGGGTAGCCTGCGGCACCGCGGGGACGGGGGTCCACCGCTTCCGCAGGCACCAATATCAATCTACATAAGTTAGCCGAGGACGCCGTAGGCGGACACCCGTCCCCGCGGTGCCGCAGGCGGACAGGTGGAAGGGAGGAGCAAAGCGACGCCGTAGGTGGACCCCCGCCGCCCATCCGGCGCCCACAAGCAAGCGGACAGTAGGACAGACGCGTTTCCCCTGATAAAACAACAAATTACCACACTTGCTAAAAAAAGTTCTTGACTCGCCCATCTCAGCGCAGTATTTTATTCAACTGTGCATTTTTGCGGAAAATCGGGTGTACAAGAAGGAGGAACGAGCTCGTGGCTAAGAGCAAAAAATCCACTCCCACCAGCACTTACAGAGAGAGGCGGTCGTTCGCGAAGATCCCGGACGTCATGGACGTCCCGAATCTGATCGGCATTCAGATCGACAGCTTCCAATGGTTCATCACCGAGGGCCTGTCGCAGGCGTTCCACGACATCAGCCCCATCGAGAACTCCACGAAGGACATGGCCGTGGAGTTCGGCAAGCACGAGTTCGGCGAGCCCAAGTACTCGGTGGACGAGTGCAAGGAGAAGGACGTCAGCTACCAGGCGCCCCTGTTCGTCGAGATTCGCTTCATCAACAAGGCGACCGGCGAGATCAAGGAGCAGGAGGTGTTCGTGGGCGACTTCCCGCTCATGACGCCGCGCGGCACCTTCATCATCAACGGCACCGAGCGCGTCGTGGTGAGCCAGCTCGTCCGCAGCCCCGGCGTGTACTTCGCCGCCGAGCAGGACAAGACATCCGACCGTACTATCTATAATGCGAAGGTCATCCCGAGCCGCGGCGCATGGCTCGAGTTCGAGACCGACAAGCGCGACGTGCTGCACGTGCGCATCGACCGCAAGCGCAAGCAGCCCGCGACGCTGCTCGTGCGCGCACTGGGCCTGGCCGAGACCCGCGACGAGATCATCGAGCTGCTCGGTAGCTCCGATATGATCCTGCGCACGCTCGACCGCGACCCCGCTACCACGCGCGAGGAGAGCCTCATCGAGCTGTACAAGCGCTTCCGTCCGGGCGAGCCGCCCACGCTCGACAGCGCCCGCACGCTGCTCGACGGCCTCTTCTTCAACCCGCAGCGCTACGATCTGGCCAAGGTGGGCCGCTATAAGATCAACAAGAAGCTGCAGGAAGACCCCGAGAACGATTCTCCCACTCTCACCGACGACGACATCGTCCGCACCATGCGCTACATCACGGCGCTGCACAACGGCGAAGAGGGCTTTTCGGTCGACGACATCGACCATTTCGGCAACCGCCGCATCCGCACGGTGGGCGAGCTCATCCAGAACCAGTTCCGCATTGGCCTGAGCCGCATGGAGCGCGTCGTGCGCGAGCGCATGAGCATGCAGGAGCCCGACGACATCACGCCGCAGAGCCTCGTGAACATCCGCCCGATCGTCGCCGCGATCAAGGAGTTCTTCGGCAGCTCCCAGCTGTCGCAGTTCATGGACCAGACGAACCCCGCCGCAGGCATCACGCACAAGCGTCGTCTGTCGGCCTTGGGCCCCGGCGGCCTGTCCCGCGAGCGCGCGGGCTTCGAGGTTCGCGACGTCCACACCAGCCACTACGGCCGCATGTGCCCCATCGAGACGCCTGAAGGCCCGAACATCGGCCTCATCGGCTCGCTGGCAACCTATGCGCGCGTGAACCCGTACGGCTTCATCGAGACGCCGTATCGCCGCGTCGTCGACGGCAAGGTGACCGACGACATCGACTACCTGACGGCCGACGAGGAAGAGAACTACACGATCGCGCAGGCCAACGAGGAGTTCGACCTCAAGACCCGCGTGTTCGGCAAGAAGGACGACAAGGGCAAGTTCGTCCCGGCCCAGCGCGTGCTGTGCCGCACGAAGGACCCGAACACCGGCGTGTTCGGTGAGCCCGACGAGGTGGCGCCCGAGAACGTTCAGTACATGGACGTGTCCCCGCGCCAGATGACCTCCGTCGCGACCTCGCTCATCCCGTTCCTCGAGCACGACGACGCCAACCGCGCCCTCATGGGCTCGAACATGCAGCGCCAGGCCGTGCCTCTGCTGCGCCCGACCGCGCCGCTCGTCGGCACGGGCATCGAGCACCGCATCGCGGTCGACTCCGGCGAGATCCTCGTCGCGCAGAACGGCGGCGTGGTCGACTACGTCGACGGCCAGACCATCATCATCCTCAACGACGACGGCGAGTACGACGAGTACCTCGTTCCGAAGTTCCAGCGCTCCAACCAGAGCGGCTGCATCAACCATCGCCCAATCGTGCGCAAGGACGACCGCGTGGAGGCCGGCGACGTGCTGGCCGACGGCCCGAGCTGCGATCACGGCGAGCTGGCGCTCGGCCAGAACCTCATGATCGCCTACATGCCGTGGGAAGGCTACAACTACGAGGACGCTATCGTCATCAGCGAGCGCGTCGTCGCGGAGGACCTGCTCACGTCCATTCACATCGCCGAGTACGAGGTTGACGCGCGCGACACGAAGCTCGGCCCCGAGGAGATCACTCGCGAGATTCCGAACATCTCCGAAGACCTGATCAGCGACCTGGATGCCGACGGCATCATCCGCATCGGCGCCGAGGTGTTCCCCGGTGATGTGCTGGTGGGCAAGGTCACGCCCAAGGGCGAGACCGAGCAGACGGCCGAGGAGCGCCTGCTGCGCGCCATCTTCGGCGAGAAGGCCCGCGAGGTGCGCGACACGTCGCTGAAGGTGCCGCACGGCGCCGGCGGCCGCGTGATCGGCGTCATCCGCTTCAGCCGCGCCGCAGGCGACGAGCTGTCGCCGGGCGTCAACGAGCTCGTGCGCATCTACGTCGCTCAGAAGCGCAAGGTGCAGCAGGGCGACAAGCTGTCCGGCCGCCACGGCAACAAGGGCGTCATCAGCCGCGTCCTGCCGGTCGAGGACATGCCCTACCTCGCCGACGGCACGCCGATCGACGTCATCCTCAACCCGCTGGGCGTTCCCTCCCGTATGAACGTGGGCCAGCTGCTCGAGAACCATCTCGGCTGGGCCGCCAAGTGGGGCTGGGACGAGAAGGACAACTCCGACCAGGTGGTCGACGGGCCGTTCTTCGTGGCCACGCCGGTGTTCGACGGCGCGCATGAGGACGAGATCTCCGACTGCATCGAGCGCGCGAACCGCAACCTCATCAACATGAACCACGCCAAGTACGGCGACCTGGCGCGCGACGAGTTCGTGCCGCAGCTGTCCCGCACGGGCAAGACGTGGCTCTACGACGGCCGCACGGGCGAGAAGTTCCGCGAGCCCATCACGGTCGGCCAGACCTACATGCTCAAGCTCGGCCACATGGTCGACGACAAGATCCATGCCCGTTCGACCGGCCCGTACAGCCTCATCACGCAGCAGCCGCTCGGCGGCAAGGCCCAGTTCGGCGGCCAGCGCTTCGGCGAGATGGAGGTGTGGGCTCTCTACGCCTATGGCGCCTCCAACGTGCTGCAGGAGATCCTCACGGTGAAGTCCGACGACACGTCGGGCCGCGTGAAGTCCTACGAGTCCATCGTGAAGGGCGAGAACATCCCCGCCGCGGAGGTGCCCGAGTCGTTCAAGGTGCTCGTCAAGGAAATGCGCTCGCTCTGCCTGAACGTGGAGCTCGAGGGCCACGACCTGCAGCCCGTCGACATGGACAACGACGAGCAGCTCGATGGCGATTCCGCCCTGTACCAGGCCATGGCATCCGACGCCGCCAAGACCGAGAAGGACGAGGAGACGAGCGTGCTCGACTCCATCGCAGCCGAGCTCGACGGGTTGGGCGACCTGAACGGCCTCATCGGGGGCCTGGGCGCGCTCGACGCAGCGGTCGACGCCATGGCGCAAGAACAGCAACCGACGACTGAGGGAGAGGAGAACTAATGACGACCGAATACGATGTCACCAACTTCGACGCCATCCGCATTTCCCTCGCGTCCGCCGAAGACATCCGCAGCTGGTCGCGCGGCGAGGTGAAGAAGCCCGAGACCATCAACTACCGCACCCTCAAGCCCGAGAAGGACGGCCTGTTCTGCGAGAAGATCTTCGGCCCCACCCGCGACTGGGAGTGCGCCTGCGGCAAGTACAAGCGCGTCCGCTTCAAGGGCATCGTCTGCGAGCGATGCGGCGTTGAAGTTACGCGCGCCAAGGTGCGCCGCGAGCGCATGGGCCACATCGAGCTGGCCGCGCCCGTGAGCCACATCTGGTACTTCAAGGGCAGCCCGAGCCGCTTGGGCTACCTGCTCGACATTTCCCCGAAGGACCTGGAGAAGGTGCTGTACTTCGCCAGCTCCATCATCACGTCGGTCGACACGCAGGCGCGCGAGGAAGACCTCGACGAGCTGCGCGACGAGCTGGCCGCCGACCTCGAGGAGCTGGACGCCGAGCGCGACCGCATCATCGAGTCGACCCGCCGCCTGTCCACCGACTACGTGCCGGAAGACGACGAGTTCGTCGACGACATCGACGACGAGGAGCGCATGAGCCCCGAAGAGGTCGAGGAAGAGATCGCCGACATCTACGAGGAGTTCAACGAGCGCAAGGCCCTGCGCGCCGACGCGTTCGAGATGTTCCAGAAGATCGAGGCCAAGCAGCTCGTCTCCGACGAAGCGCTCTACCGCGAGATGCGCCTGAACTACCGCGACTACTTCCGCGGCGGCATGGGCGCCGAGGCGGTGCGCGACCTGCTCGAGGACATCGACCTCGAGGCGACGGCCGCCGAGCTCTCCGAGATCATCGAGACCGGCAAGGGCCAGAAGCGCGCGAAGGCCATCAAGCGCCTGAAGGTCGTCGACGCGTTCCTGAAGTCCGAGAACAAGCCTTCCGACATGATCCTGGACGTCATCCCGGTCATCCCGCCCGACCTGCGCCCGATGGTGCAGCTCGACGGTGGCCGCTTCGCCACGAGCGACCTCAACGACCTCTACCGTCGCGTGATCAACCGCAACAACCGCCTGAAGCGCCTGCTCGACCTCGGCGCGCCCGAGATCATCGTGAACAACGAGAAGCGCATGCTGCAGGAGGCCGTCGACAGCCTGTTCGACAACGGCCGCCGCGGCCGCCCCGTCACGGGCCCGGGCAACCGTTCGCTCAAGTCGCTCTCCGACATGCTCAAGGGCAAGCAGGGCCGCTTCCGCCAGAACCTGCTCGGCAAGCGCGTCGACTACTCGGGCCGTTCGGTCATCGTCGTCGGCCCCGAGCTGAAGATGCACCAGTGCGGCCTGCCCAACAACATGGCGCTCGAGCTGTTCAAGCCGTTCGTCATGAAGCGCCTGGTGGAGCTTGAGTACTGCGGCAACATCAAGGCCGCGAAGCGCGCCGTCGACCGTGGCGCCAGCTACGTGTGGGACGTGCTCGAGGAGGTAATCACCGAGCATCCGGTGCTGCTGAACCGCGCACCCACCCTGCACCGCCTGGGCATCCAGGCCTTCGAGCCGGTGCTCGTCGAGGGCAAGGCCATCAAGCTGCACCCGCTCGTATGCACCGCGTTCAACGCCGACTTCGACGGCGACCAGATGGCTGTGCACGTACCGCTTTCCGGTGCCGCCCAGGCAGAGGCGCGCGTGCTCATGCTGTCGACCAACAACATCAAGTCCCCGGCCCATGGCCGCCCGCTCACCGTGCCCACGCAGGACATGATCATCGGCCTGTACTACCTCACGGCCGAGCGCGCAGGCCAAGATCGAAGTGCGCCTGACCCGCGACACCATGGTGGCAACCGCGTTCAACGAGATGACCGAATACAAGGCAGGCGACCGCCTCGCCACGACCATCGGCCGCATCACGTTCAACGACGTGCTGCCCGACGACTACCCGTTCCTCAACTACGGCATGGACAAGAAGCAGATCGGCCTGCTCGTCGAGGACGTGTGCAACCGTTACCCGACCTCCGAGGTGCCGCCGATCCTCGACGGCCTGAAGGCGGCCGGTTTCCACTACGCCACGCGCGCCGGCGTCACCGTTTCGGTCTACGACGCCACCATCCCGCCGACCAAGGACGAGATCCTGGCCGTGGCCGACGAGAAGGTCGCCGCCATCGACGAGGACTACGAGATGGGCCTCATGAGCCCTGAAGAGCGCCATCGCCAGGTAGTCGAGATCTGGAACGAGGCGAACGAGGAGGTCGGCGATGCGATGGCCGACAACTTCGACCGCTTCAACCCCATCTACATGATGGCCTTCTCCGGCGCCCGCGGTAACATCAAGCAGATCCGCCAGCTCGCCGGCATGCGCGGCCTGATGTCCGACCCGAAGGGCGAGATCATCGACCGCCCGATTAAGGCGAACTTCCGCGAGGGCCTCTCCGTACTGGAGTACTTCATCTCCACGCACGGCGCCCGCAAGGGCCTGGCCGACACCGCGCTGCGTACGGCCGACTCGGGTTACCTCACCCGTCGTCTGGTCGACGTCGCGCAGGACGTCATCATCCGCGAGATCGACTGCGGTTCCACCGACGGCGTTCCCTACGCGCTCCGCAACGAGAAGGGCGACTTGGACGACAACCTCATCGGGCGCTGCCTGCTCGAGCCGGTGGTCGACGGCAACGGCGAGATCATGCTCGACAAGGGCGAGTACATCTCCACGATGGCCCAGCTCAAGCAGTTTGACGCCGAGGGCATCGAGGAAGTTATCGTCCGCACCATCATGACCTGCCATGCGCATGAGGGCGTGTGCCAGAAGTGCTATGGCTGGGACCTCGCGACATCGCGTCCGGTCAACATCGGCACGGCCGTCGGCATCATCGCCGCGCAGTCCATCGGCGAGCCCGGCACGCAGCTGACGATGCGTACGTTCCACACCGGCGGCGTCGCGGGCGACGACATCACCCACGGCCTCCCGCGTGTCCAGGAGCTGTTCGAGGCGCGCAAGCCGAAGGGCCTGGCCGTCCTGGCCGAGATCTCCGGCACGCTGCAGATCTCGGGCGACAAGCAGCAGAAGATCCTCACGATTCACGACCAGGAGGGCAACGTGCGCGAGTACGCCGTGTCGGCGCGCGCGCAGATGCAGCCCGGCGTCGTGGACGGTTGCCAGGTGAAGGTTGGCCAGCAGCTGACCAAGGGCTCCGTCAACCCGCACGACCTGCTGCGCCTGACCGACCCCAACACCACGCTGCGCTACATCGTGCAGCAGGTTCAGGGCGTGTACGTGTCCCAGGGCGTCGACATCAACGACAAGCACATCGAGGTCATCGCGCGCCAGATGCTGCGCAAGGTGACCGTGCTCGACCAGGGCGATTCCGACTACCTGCCGGGCCGCCAGGTCAACCGCTACGAGTTCCAGGATGCCGCCAACGCGCTCATCGCCGAGGGCAAGACGCCGCCCGTGGGCCAGCCGCTCCTGCTCGGCATCACGAAGGCCTCCCTGGCCACCGATTCGTGGATGTCGGCCGCGTCGTTCCAGGAGACCACGAAGGTCCTCACCGACGCCGCCATCGAGGGCAAGACCGACATGCTCAACGGCCTGAAGGAGAACGTCATCATCGGCAAGCCGATTCCGGCGGGCACGGGCCTCAAGCGCTATCGCAACGTCAAGCTCACCTACAAGGGCGAGCCCATCGAGCAGACCGATAACGAGACGCTGCCCGATTACGCGCCCGAGGTGCTGAAGGACATCGAGGACCTGCTGCCGCAGCCGCAGGACTGGTCGCTCGACGGAGACGGCTATCTCAGCATGACGGGCGGCTTCGGCGGCTACTACGGTGGCGGCTTCGGCCCGTCGTTCGGCCGTCGCGCCAGCTCGCTGTCCGACGAGGACGCGCGCCTGTACATCTACGACGACCTGGGCGTGTCCCAGCGCTGGGCCAACAAGTTCTCCGAGGCGGGCATCGAGACGGTCGCCGACCTGCTCGGCCACACCGAGGACGACCTGCTGCGCATCGAGGGCATCGGTGCCAAGGCTATCGAGGAGCTGAAGGCCGGCCTGGAGGAACGCGACCTCATGTCGGTCATCGAGGACGACCTCACCGCTTCGAGCGACGACATGTCGCAGCTGCTCGACATGGTGTTCTCGCCCGATGACAACATCCTCATCGGCGGCGACGAGCCGCCCACCTTCAACACCGAAGGGGAGGATATGCTCGGCGAGGCTTTGCCGCCGCGTTCGTACCAGCGCAACCTCGAGGAGCTCGACGCGCTGCTCGGTTCCATGGATTCGTTCGGCTTCGGCCTGACGAGCCGCGAGGAGGAGGAAGCCAGCAACGCGGCTGAATCCGCCGGCGAGGAACTGCTCGGCGAATAACGGGTTCGCACAGCAACTTTTAGGAAGGGACGTCGCCATGGCGTCCCTTCTTTCGTATTTCGGAGCCGAATTCTGCTTGTCCGCCCTGTGCGGCGGGACGGCGGTTGCGGTTCCAGTAGGCTACGTCGCACCCGAATGCCCGCAGTCGTTTCGCAGTTTCGACGGCGATCGCGCCCAGGCCAACGAGGCCCACCGTGCAACCACCTAGGTCGCGGATGCCCTCCACCATCAGGCGCTCCTTCATTTTGATCTGGCGTCCGGCGCGTACGGCGGCATCGCCTTCGACGACGTGGCGCAGGCAGGCGAGCATGAGCAGCACGGCCTGTTCGGCTACGGCAGCTGCGT
>CACWWI010000071.1 GCA_902764575.1 uncultured Coriobacteriaceae bacterium | reverse complement strand
CCCCGAACACGTTATTTGTAATAGAATACGCTTGTTGCATAACAAGCACCAACAACGAGAGGCCCGCCCATGCCGCCGAAAGTGAAGTTCCAGAAAGAGGAGATCGTCGCCGCCGCCGCGGACGTCGCGCGCGAGAAGGGCGCCCAGGCTGTGACGGCGCGCGATGTGGCCGCCAAACTCGGCGTTTCCACGCGGCCTATATTCACCTACTTCGATACGATGGACCAGCTGAAGGAAGCGGTCTACGAGTACGCGCGCGTGCTCTATCGGTCCTATGTCGAGCGTGGCCTAGGCGAACCCATCCCCTTCCTCGGCCTTTGGCGCTACTATCTGTTATTCGCGCGCGAAGAACCCGAGCTCTATAAGCTGCTGTTCCTCACGCCCCCGAGCGCCGAATCGCGCGGCGCCATCGAAGCGCTGCGCTACTCACAGGATTTGGCCCGCGAATCGCTCATGAAGACCTACAACATGGACGCTCATTCGGCGGACTGCTATTTCCGTGACATATGGATCGTCGCCTTCGGCTTTGCGACGCTGGTCGTTACCGACGACTGCCCTTACACCGACGAGGAGATGCTGGCCGTGGGCACCGAAATCAGCCTATCGATCTGCAAAGCGTACAAGGAGATCCCGGGCCTGCCGACCGGGGACTTCGATCGCGACGCGCTGTTCAAGGAGCTGGTCGCGGAGAAACCTGCGGAATAGGAACGTGAGATGCAAACAATCGCATCGTAATATCCGAACGGAGCAATCAATGACCACCGAAACCGAGCGGCCGACGCTCGAAACAGAGCGCTTGATACTTCGCCCTTGGGAAGAAGGCGACGCGGAAAGCCTGTACGAATACGCGAAGGACCCGGACGTGGGCCCCATCGCAGGGTGGCCGCCGCACACGTCGGTCGAGAACAGCCGGCAGATCATCCGCGACGTGTTGTCCGCAGACGGGACCTATGCGGTGTGCTTGAAAGAGGACAACCGGGCCATCGGAAGCATCGGGCTGATCAAGCCAAGCCAGTCGCACAGCGCGATGGGTGCCGACGAGCTGGAACTCGGCTATTGGATCGGCGTGCCGTTCTGGGGGCGCGGCCTCATTCCAGAAGCCACCGAGCGCCTGATCCGACATGCCTTCGAGGACCTCGGGTGCAGCGCGCTGTGGTGCGGCTACTACGAGGGCAACGAGAAGTCGAAGCGCTGCCAGGAGAAGACCGGCTTCACGTTCCACCACGTCGAGAAGGACAAGCCCTGCGAGCTGATGGGCGACGTGCGCACCGAGTACTTCACGCGGCTGACGAAGGACGAGTGGCTAAGGCGCCGGAGCCAGACGGCTACTTCTTGACTATGCCGTGAATGATTTCCGCCACGTACTCGGGCGGCTCTGACATGCCGCGGGCAATCCAGAACGTGTACACGTTGACCAGCGCGCCCGAATAGTAATACATGGCGTAATGACGGTCCAAGCCCGATTCACTGCCGGCGAGGTACGTTTCGAAGTAGTAGTTCATGCCGTCCTGCAGGATCGAGGTCAGGTTGGCCTGGATGAGCCGCTCGGCGAACATGCGGTAGTTCTGGAAGTACTCGAGCCCGAACAGGATGATCTCGTACGAACGCGAGCTGTGGTTGGGGTATTTCTCCAGCGCCTCGCGGCGGAACTCGTCCGCCAGCAGGCGCATGTACTGGCGCAGGATGTCCCGTTTCGACTGGAAGTTGCGGTAATACGCCATACGCGAGAACCCGGCTGCCTTGCAGATGTCCGTCACGCTGATGTCGTCCAGCTCCCGCTCCTCCATCAAGCGAACCAGAGCCTCCGCGAGGCATTGCTTGGCGAATTGGTTGACCTGGCTCGACGAGCCCCCTGGCGTTGCCTTCTCCATACTGCTGCCTTCCCCTGATACAAATCGCACGGCTCTGTCACGTGGCGGCGAACAGATTCGCGGCATTTGTCACAGTTGCGCTCTTCCCCGTTGCCCCACGTGGGAACGCGTGATACCGTTGCGTTTCGTGTTGTTACATTTGTAACGGTTACATTTGTATCACGGCTACCGACAAGAAAGCAAGGGGAATGACGAGATGCCGATAACCATCATCACCGACTCCGCCTCGGACATCGAGCAAGGGGAACTTCACAACGTCCGCGTGCTGCCCATGACGGTCACCATCGACGGGGTGCCGTACAGCGACGGCGTCGACATCACCAAAGACGAGTTCTACCGGCTGCAGAAGGGCAGCGATACGATTCCGGTCTCCAGCCTGATCAGCCCGTTCCAGTTTCAGGAAGCCTTCGACGAAGTGGAGAGCGCCGGAGAAGAGGCGATCGTCATCACCATCTCGTCGGAGCTGTCGGGCACGTACCAGAGCGCGAAGGCGGTCGCCGAGGGCCGCGACGGTATCTCCGTCATCGACTCGCTGCAGGTCTCGGGCGCGCAAAAGCTGCTCGTGCTGCGCGCCCTACAGCTGACGCTCCTCGGCCTCTCGCGCGATGAGATCGTCCGCGAGCTCGAGGAGGAGAAGCATCGCATCGTGATCTTCGCGGCCGTGGACACCATGGAGTACCTGGTGAAAGGCGGCAGGGTCTCCAGAACCAGCGGCTTCATAGGCAACATGGTCGGCATAAAGCCCATCGTGACGCTCGACGGAGGCAAGCTGATAGCTGCCGGAAAAGCCCATGGAAGCAAGAAGAGCCATGCGTTTCTCAGCCAGAAGATCGAGGAACTCGGCGGCATCGACTACACCATGCCCTATGCGGTCGGCTATTCGGGAACCGACAGGAAGAGCTTGCAGAAGTACCTGGACAGCAACCGGGAAATCCTGAACTCCGCGCCCCACAGCCCCGACATCGTTCAGATCGGCAGCGCCGTCGGCACGCACTGCGGCTCCGGCGCCGTGCTCGTGACCTTCTTCCGAAAAGCGGCCCTACCCGACGTGCGCCTAGCGCGAGGCGGGAGGAAACAACGTTCGCCCAAGCCGAAGCGAAGCGACGCAGCTTGATAAAGAGCAAATTAGCTGCGACGGGCGTTTGCAAACAGTCCCGCTTCACCTTTCGGGCTTGGCTGGCGATTGTTGTATATTGGGACCCATCAAATGAGGTGCCAACTGCCCGGAGCCGCGAGCTTTCGAGCGTTGGGGTTGGAAGGAATCGTCCCGCTTGGAAGCTACAAGGTACAGAACCGAGGGCCATGAGCTTGGAGCGGCGGTTTCATCGCCCGCAATCTCGACGGCGCTTCCGCTGCTGACGGCGCTCTTCTCCTTGCACACGTTCCTCCTCATGGGAACGGGCACGTGGAGCGACCTCGCCATGGCGGGCGAGGACTTCGGCTCAGCGCTGTACTACGTGCGCGAAGCCGTGCTGGCTGCCGGCTTCCTGGCCTACGCCGCATTCGCGCAGTGGATGAAGGCGCATCCCCTCTCGCAGAAAGCCGCTGACATCATGGGTGTTATGACCGTCGCGCTGTTCGCTGGCTGCGTCCTGACCCTGCAGCTCGCGGAGCCGCACGCAGCTCGCGTGCCGGCTGTGCTCGTAGTTGCCCTGGCAATCGGCGCGTCGGGTGCGGCGGTGTACGAGCGTATCGCCCTTTCGGTTGCGGAAAACAGTAAGAAGGAAAGCCTCCCCGATGGCCGTAACGGTTTCCAGGCGCTGGGCATCATCGTGGGCGTCGGCGGAGCTATCGCGGTCGCGCTGCAATACATCCTGCAGATCGGGCTCTCTCTTGGATGGCTGCTGGCCGCCTGCTTCGTCGCCGGCTTCGCGGTGCTCGTATGGCTCACGCGCAAGATGCGCCCAATTCCCGAGGAAGCGCAAGCCATACGCGAGGTCAGCTCGAATTCCAGCCGAAGCTCTAGGAGCCCGAGCGCCGCTGGCCTCGTTTGCCTCATCGTGGCCGCCGCTTGCCTGTTCGCGCTGTTCCCGTTCTACGAGGCCGCCATGCGCGCGACGGGCGCAGTGGCGTCCTTTTACGAATGGCACCGCCTCTTCCTTGCCGTGGGTTACGCCGTCATCGGCATTGCGGCGTACTTCGGAGGACGTGCGGCGGCATCGGTGACCATCTTGGTTTGCGCGCTTTTCGCCCTCGTCGTTTCGGTGCAGACAGCCCTGTTGGACACGAGCCCGCTCACGGCGGCATTGTTCTACGCCCTGCTCGGCGCGACGCTCGCCTGGAGCGGCATCTCGTTCATGTCGGCCGCTGCGCAGCATGCGCGCCCCGCGCTCGTCGCATCGGCGTGGCGCGTGATTGCCGCGCTCGTCACGCTGGCCGGAAGCCTGATCCTTGTTGTGGGCGAGCTACCGCTGATGACCGTCTTGGCCTGCTCGCTCGCCCTGCTCGCGGTGCTGGTGCTCGCCATGGTGAGGGGCGGCTTCCTCGTGTTCTCGGGCCAAACCGCACAAGAATCCGCGGCTTCCCGGGAAGAACCCACCCCGACGCCGGAAGAGCTCATACGACAGCTGGCCAGCGAATGCGGCCTGACCGAGCGCGAGCAAGAGGTGCTCGCCGCCCTCGTGCTGACGGAGAACAAGAACCAGCAGATCGCCGACGAACTGGGCATCTCGAGACGGCAGCTGCAGACCTACGTATCCCGCATTTACAAGAAGACGGGCACCTCCACCCGCGCGGGCTTGGTCATGCGCATGAAGGGCGAATCGTAGCCCCACGGCCACAAGTCGAAAAGTCACCAACGCTTTGACCTGCGATAACGCGCAGACTTCACACATGTGAATCTTCCTGCTTCATTGCAATTGCGCTAGCTTGGATGCTGGGTTGTTAGATAAATCCGCGGGAAAGGCGGGCGCATGAGAAAACGAATCTTGGCAATGGTCATCACATGCTGCGCATTCGCATTGGCGATGGGGCTCGCCGCGTGCGGCGGATCGTCGTCGGGCAGCGCGGCCTCTGGTTCATCGAGCGCATCAAGCGCATCCGCCACCTCGAGCGCATCTACCGCCTCGAGCGCCAGCGCAGGCGCCCCCGCGGCAAGCAGCGGCGCCGCCGCATCTTCCAGCGCCGCGTCGTCAACGACGCCCGCGCCGGCTCAAGGAACGCCGCAGATCGCAATGGGCGAGCTGAGCATGATCGACGTGCACGGCACCGATACCGGCGTGGGCGCCGACGTCGTCATCCAGGTGAAGAACACCGGCAACGTGCCGCTCATATTAAGCAACCCCACCATCAGGATCGCTAACGAAAGCGGCACGGTCATCGTGGATGAGTCGGGTAACGGCATCTTCACCGGACCGTCGTACCTGCGCGTGGGCGATATCGGATTCATCTACACGAGCGGGCCCCTGCCGCTTCCGGAAGGCTACTTCCCCGGCTACGACTACAAGGCGCAAGCCACGGCAGACCTGACCGCCTGCAAGGAGGTCTACGAGTATCCGATCTCGAACCTGAGCATCTCCGACGACGGCCGCGGCGTGCCCATGGTGTCCGGCACCGTGACGAACGACGATTCCGAAACAGCGAAGCTCATCGAGGTCTCGGTCATGTTCCTCGACAACGAGGGCAAGATGCTCGGCGTTGCGAGCGACGTCGTGGTTAACCTGGCGCCCGGCGCATCTCAGAACTTCACGGTTGACGGCTACACCCTTCCCGTCAGCTGCACGATGGCCGTCATCTCCAACTACGACGCGATTGCCGTAGCCCCGAAACGCTAGACGCATGAGCTTCAGGACGTTCCTGAAGCTCATTCCCAATAGCCACAAGTTTGTGAGAAAGGAAGGGCCATGAAGAAGACATTGGCAATCATCCTAGCGTGCTGCGCATTCGCGCTGGTTCTGGGACTTGTCGGTTGCGGCGGATCGTCGTCGGGCAGCGCGGCGGCTTCCGGATCCGCCTCCGGGTCGGCCGCGAGCGCGAGCAGCGCATCCGGCGGTTCCGACGCGAAAGCACAAGCACAAGCCGATGGCTACCTCGACCAATACGGCATCATAACCGCAAAAGCGCTGACCGAGCTCGACGGAGCCGCGCTGGCGAAAGTCGCAGAATCGGCGGGCTACACGTGGAACGAGAAGCACGCATCGTTCTCGAAGACCGGATCTCAGGTGTCACCCTCAAAGGGGCTTAACAGGGAGCAAGGCGAAGCTGCCGGATACAGCATTACCGACACCTCACAATACGACTTCACCCCCGAAGAAGTAGCGGGTTTCGCAGTGGGCGGCAAGGGCACACCCGTGAAGTGGCTAGTCTCGAGCAAGGCTGCGTACGCCGATGTGGCAGACGCCCTGGCCAACCAACAGGTAAAGGTCGTGGACCAATGCGAGGTTGAGCACAAGAACTACGGCAAGCAGATCTGGTCGGTCATCGAGAACAGCGCGGGCGACCGCTTCCTGCTCTGCACGAGCTATTACAGCAATTCAGGCGAGTACAAGCTGTTCACAGCCGACTATATCGCGACCAATGAGCGCGGCATCGCCAGCAGCTTCAACCACGGCGACTACCTCCTGGAAGACGCGCACACGATCGACGCTGCGATGGAGGTCCTCAAGAGCGGCCAGGTGTCCTAGCGCTTAACGGGTAGTGAGCGCCAGGAGAGAGTGAGCCGGTTAGTGCCCAGGGCGCTAACCGGCTCACTAAGGGCTTCACAAATGCAGGCCTTTCGAACAAACAAGCCTACATGGACGTAGGCGCTAGCTGCGTTTCTGTCGACGAAGCTTCCTGCCCATCCAATCTACGTAGGCTCGCCGAGAATACAGCAATCGCCCCAACGATCAGCATGAAGACGCCATCGACTGCAAAGAAGAGCTGCACGCCAGTGAAGGAAGCGATGGCACCGCCGATAGCCGTGCCAATCGGCATGCCCAGCGCCAAAGCGGAGTTGAAGATGCCCATCACGCGTCCGAGGTAGGTTGGGTCGCAGTTCTTCTGCAAGAGCGTGGTGGCAGGACCTGCGAACCCAGCACAACACACGCCGGACAAGCTTGTACAAACCACGAGCGCCGGCAGCATCGATCCAGGGAGAAGCCCGCAAACGAGGATGAGGGCCCCAAGCACGACGGCACATCCCGCAATCACCCTGGAAAGGGGGACCTTCTCGCCCAACGCCATCATGCCAGCAGAGCCCACGAGCATCCCCGCGCCAAACGACCCGGCGCAGATGGATGCAGCATAACCATCGCCGCCGAACACGGCGGACACGAGCAACGGCATCAGGTCGTCGAAGGGCCCGTAGGCCATGATGCCCACGACGAACACGCCCACCAGGACCAACATGCCCCGATGCCCCGCAATTACCCTGAAGCCACCTGTGAACTCGTCGCGCAAACGGGTTTCCGCCTCGTTCCTAACAGTCGGCACGCTGACGGCGGCGAGCGTTAGCATGCTGAGCGCACTGCCGATTGCCAGCGCCACCATCGGCGCGCTCAGCCCGAAGGTGGTGTACAGCAGAATGCCCAGCGCCGGCGCAAGAATCATGGATGCAGCCGACAGCAGGTTGTCCAGCATGTTAATGCGAATGAGGTGCTTCTCGGGAACGAGCATGGGCATGAGCGCATTGAAGGCAGGATCCCTGAACCCGTTGCGCATGCCCAGCACAAGCGAGAACGCCAGGATGACGGGCAAGCTCAGGCGTCCCACTAGGATAATGCCCGCAGTTGCAAGCGCTGCAACGACGATGACGGCATAGCATGCGAGCAGGATACTCTTGCGGTTGAAGCGGTCGGCCACCACCCCGCCGAACGGGGCCAAAAGCCCTTGCGGCAGCACCCCGCACACGGTTACCGCCGCAATGGCCATCGGGTCGCCCGTGGTGCTGGTGACATGCCAGCCCATGCTGAAAACCGTCGCGATGGCGACGAAGCACGTAATCGCGTAGGCAACCCAGATGATCGCCACGGGAGCGAGCCATCCCCTCTCCTCGCTGGTCTTGATTCCGCCGTTCTTCATGGTCCGTTCCTCTCTTTCCAATCTTTCGATTTATCCGGCTCCCATGCAAAAAGCCGGCTCCCCTTTCGGGAAACCGGCTCTGCGTTTAACGTCTGGCTCTGGTCGTTATCGGTTGCTTGCTATGCGCTCCGCCTTGTCATGGCCTTCGACCGGGTGATGCGCGTGCCCTCGACGTCGATGAGCGCTTCCTGCTTGCATTTGGGGCAGAAGAACAGGAAGTTCTCGATTCGCGTGTCGGGCCGGAGCTTCAACTTCGTCGGCCTTCCGCACAGCGGGCATGTCGCCCACGTTGCCTGCGAGCTCATAGGGCCACCTCCTTCATCTCGGCGTCGACAAGCTCTGCGAACTGATTGAATTTCTGTGCAATGCGCAGCATTTCCTCTTCGCTCATATCGGAGAACAGCTCTTGCTCTATGGTTTTGCCCATGGTCTTGTGCGCGTTGGCATGGTTCTCGTATGCCTTTCGGCCCAGTTTGGTGGACGTGAGCGACACGTATGACGCGGAATGCTCCGCTATCTCTTTCTCGACGAGGCCCTTTTTAACGAGCCGAGTGACCAACTGCGACATCGCGCCTTTGGTGACGCCGCGCTGCCTTGCGAGCTCGCCGAGGCTTATACCCTCGTTCTCGCACACGACTACGATAGCGTGGATCTCGTTCTGCGTGAGCGGAAACCCGATGCCGAAGTCGCGCGGCTGACTCTCGTATGCCGCATACTTGTGGAACGCGCGCTCGAACGCCCAGCTGAGCTCTATTCCCGCTTCAATGGACACGCTGCCTCCTGACTGTTTTGGTACTAAACAGTATAGTACCTAAACATATTGTGTCAACCTCCTTTTTCAGACGGAGAATCGAAGATGGGTGAGCGCGAATTTCTCCTAAACCCTTTGCTCGCAGAGCCTGCACGATTGCTGCGAGGACGTACAATAACGCATATCCCACAATCACCTGCGTAGGAAGGAGGTGAGGCGAGATGAATTGGATCGACGATCTCAACCGTGCGATGGGATACATCGAAGAGCAGCTACCCGGCGCAGTCGACACGGCCGAAGTGGCGCGCCGAGCGGCCTGCTCTCAGTTCCACTTGCAGCGCATGTTCCCCTACCTGACGGGCACGACGCTTGCCGAGTATGTACGGCGGCGCAGGATGTCGCTGGCGGCGACGGAGCTCGCTGCAGGCAGGCGCGTCATCGACGTGGCTTTGGAGTGCGGTTACGAAAGCCCGACTGCGTTCACCCGCGCGTTCAAGGCCGTGCAGGGCGCAAGCCCCTCGCAGGTCCAGCGCGGCGAGGCCAAAGCCGTCCAACATCCGCGCCTTGCCTTCACAGTCCAGGTGAAGGGAGATACCGCAATGGAGTACCGAATCATCGAGAAGCCGGCTTTCCGCGTGGTAGGTCATGCCACGGGTGGCAATTGGACGCTGGAAACTGCCGGCGAGAAGGCAACCGCATTTTGGGAAGAGCTGAACCA
>CACWWI010000070.1 GCA_902764575.1 uncultured Coriobacteriaceae bacterium | reverse complement strand
GACGCTCATCAACGACATCTACGCCTTTCGCCAGCCGGGCGCCATCGAAGCGGTGGCCGGTTCGCGCTGCGGGCTGTGCGTCATGCACATGAAGGGCGAGCCCAAGACCATGCAGGACGACCCCGTGTACGACGACGTGGTCGCCGAGGTGCGCGACTACCTGCGCGACCGCGCCGCCGAGCTCGAGGCGGCGGGGATTGCCCGCGAGCGCATCTGCATCGACCCCGGCCCCGGTTTCGGCAAGACCGCGTCGCAGACCATGGAGCTCGTGCGCAACTTCCACGAGTTCGCGCGCCTGGGATACCCGGTCATGTGCGCCGTTTCGCGCAAGAGTTTCATCGGCAAGGCCTATGGGATCGACGATCCCGCGCAGCGCGATGCGGCCTCGGCCGCCGAGGCGCTCCTCGCGTGCGAGCTCGGCGCCACGGTCGTGCGCGTGCACAACGTCGCGGAGACCGTCCGCGCGCTCAGGGATCTGAGGCCGCTCGTCGTGGTGGCCCTCGGCTGCAACATTGCGCTCGTCGGCGAGCCAGGCGAGGAACGCGAGGCGAAGATCGCCCAGCTGAACCAGGCGATTTCCCAGCTCTGCACCGTGCCCGACTCGCAGATCGTCGACATCTCGAGCTTCTACGCGAGCGAGCCCGCGTACTACGAGGACCAGGACGAGTTCGTGAACGCCATCGTCCTGATGCGCTGCGGCGTGCCGCCGATGGAGCTGTTGAAGTACCTGCACGCCATCGAGAACAGCCTGGGCCGCGTGCGTGAGATCGCGAACGGCCCGCGCACCTGCGACCTCGACATCGTCGACTACCAGATGTACGTGAGCGACAAGGAAGTGCTCACGCTCCCGCACCCGCGTGCCCTCGAGCGCGATTTCGTCGTGAAGCCCCTCGCGGAGCTGCGCCCGAACTTCACCTTCGCCGACGGCTCGAGCATGGCGCAGGCCCACCCCGAGTACGGCAGCGCCGTCCGCATCGACCGCTAGCCCGCTCTTCGCCCGCTCTTCCCCGCGGGAAACCGATTTCCCGCGGGGAAGGCGATTGCCTCCTCGAGTTGCCCCAACCGTTTTCCCCTGGGGAAACCGGTTTCCCCAGGGGAAGAAACCAGCCGAAGCCGCTGCCGCCTTCCCCCGATGGGTTGTTGCCGTCGCCGTCGCGTATTGCTAATCTTGAAACGCAAGGGCAATTGGCCCGGTAGTACTTTGCATTTGGGTTAGGGGATCGGATGAAGCCGCTTGACGTTGCGCATTTCAAGGAAGTTAGTTCTACGAACGACCAGGTGAAGAGGGCCTTGAGGGCTCATGGGCCCGAGGGGTACGTTTGCCGCGCGCGCAAGCAGACCGGCGGTTACGGCCGCCAGGGCAGGCTGTGGACGAGCCCCGAGGGCGGCCTGTACCAATCGATCCTCCTGCGCCCTACGCGCGATATCTCGACGCTCCCCTCGCTGGGATTCGTCATGGCGCTCTCGATCCGCGCGGCGCTCTTGCGCCTATCGGCCATGCCCCCTGATTCCATCAAGGTGAAATGGCCGAACGACCTCATGGTGGGCGACAAGAAGATAGCGGGCATCTCCATGGAGGCGACCGCGGGCGGCGTGTGCATCGGCGTGGGCGTCAACGTGTTCCGTCCCAAGACCGACGAGGAACTGCTGACCGACGTGAAGTACGAGCCCGCGTTCTTCGCCGATCTCGCGATCGGCTTCACCGAAGTGGGCGGCATCGCGTTCGGCAATGGCTACGAGTTCCCCAACCAGCAGGAGGCCATCGACGCCGTGGGCGACGCAGTGCTCTCGTCCTTCTGGCAGTGCTACCCGGTGTGGCAGGCCAACGGCTTCGACCCCTTCCTCAAGGAATACGAGCAGTGCAGCTACCTGCAGGGCAAGCGCGTGCGCATGCAGCTGTTGAGCGGCGACGTGATCGTGGAGGGAACGGTCGTGGGCGTCGAGCCGAAGACGCTCTGCCTCCTCGTGAACGACGGCATCCAGGTCGTGCAGGTCAACAGCGGCGAAGCGCACCTCCTCTAGCAGACGTTCAGCGAGTCTTCCTCAAGGCAAGGCTTCCCCGCGGGCAATCGATTTCCCCGCGGGAAAACGGTCGGAAATGAAACCGGGGCTAACTTTGTGAAAAGTTAGCCCTGTCTTTTCCCCTGGGGAAACCGGTTTCCCCAGGGGAAAACGTGTGGCGCGTGGAAGCCTACCCCGTGCCGAGCGCCTAGCTCCTGGGGACGGCGTTGATGATGGCGCGGGCGACGGCCGTTGCCGCGACTATCTTGATGATGTCGACCACGATGAAGGGCGCTACGGTCACGAGGAGCGATTCGACGGGTCCGACTCCGGCCACGACCATGTACTGGAGCCACCCGCATGCGTAGGCGATCAGCGTGAAGACGAGCCCTGCCGCAACGCCGATGCCGAAGTTGTCGATGCCGCGACTGCGGAAGAACGCGAGGAGCGCCACCGCGGCGGACACGCCTATGAGGTACCCCCACAGGAAGCCGCCGGTGTAGCCCATGAGCACTCCGATGCCGCCGCGCATGCCCGAGAACACGGGCACGCCGATGGCGCCGAGCGCGAGGTAGCCCGCAATGGCCCCGATCGCCTGCTTAGGCGTCAGGACGAGGATGGCGAGCGTCACCGCGAACATCTGCAGCGTGAACGGCACGGGCCCGACCGGAATCGTGATCCACGCCGAGACGGCGATGATAGCGATGGAGAGCGCGGTGAACGGTTCGTGTACATCAGCGGCTTGATTGCAGTTGACTGGGTCTTTTGCATGGTGCGGTGCCTTCTTTTGCGTTAGAACCGGGCGTCGAGCCCCAACAAACCTCGCCATTCTAGCACAAGCAAACCTGCTCGCATTTCCTCCCGTCCCGCCTCTTTCACCTCTTCCCCGCGGGAAACCGATTTCCCGCGGGGAAGATCCTCGGCTAACTTTTTGGGCGCAGTTCTCCCCTGGGGAAACCGATTTCCCGCGGGGAAGAAACGGGGGCGCGGCGGATTGCGCTATTCCTCGATCGAGGGGATGGCTATGAGGAAGGTGGCTCCGCCTTCGATGTTGTTGAAGGCTTCAACGGTGCCGTCGTGCGCTTCGACGATCGACTTCACGATCGAGAGGCGCGCGCGAGGTGTCGGCGCGGTAGAAGCGGCCGAACAGCAGGTTCGGGTCGATGTCGCCGAAACCCGTCCCGTCGTCCTTCACCTGGATGATCGAGTTCCCATGCAGGCCCGAGAGCTCGATCACGATGTGCCCGCCGGGTTCGATGAAGCGGCTCGCGTTCTCGACCAGGTTCGTGAGCGCCTCCTTCAGGCGGTCGGCGTTGCCGAGCACGTCGGGTGCCTCGCCGATGATCTGCACGTTGGCAGCGCGCTCCTCGAGGATGGGATGCAGCGTGTCCACGACGCCCTGCGCCAGCTCCCGCAGGTCCACGCGGCCCAGCTCGTCGGCCCTCGTGGGCGTGCTCTCGATGCGCTGCAGCGTGAGCAGGTCGTTGACGAGCCGCGAAAGGCGCTCGGCTTCTCCCACGATGATCGACGCGAACTTCTCGCGCATGGACGGCGGCAGGTCGGGGTCTTGGAGCATCTCGGCGTTCCCCCTGATGGCGGTGAGCGGGGTGCGCAGCTCGTGCGCGACGTCGCTCACGAACTCGCTTTGCCGCCTGCTCTCGCGCACGAGGTCGCTCTGCTGCGACTCGAGCTTGCGCACGAGGATGTCCATGGAATCGGAAAGCTCGTCGGCCTCGTAGAGCCGCCCGTCGGCCTCGAAGTCGACGGGCACGCCCGCGCGGTACGCCCTGGTCTTGCCGAGCAGGAGCCTCAGCGGCTCGGCAAGGAAGTACCCGATGATAAGGCTGAGCACGAACGTGATGAGCGCGCCGGGCACGAGCAGGAAGAACGCGTACCACGGCAGCGCATACAGCAGCGCGCACACGAACAGGATCAGGGAGCCCGTCAGTATGGCGAGCAGCGTCGCCAGGAGCGCGAAGTATGTCTGGAGTCGCCTTATTGCCTGAACCTGTATCCGTAGCCGCGGACCGTTTCGACGAGGCCGGGATCGTACCCGGCGGCCTCGATTTTATCACGCAGGCGCTTGATGTGCGTATCGACGGTCTTGGTCTCGGTCAGGTACTCCCAGCCCCAGGCCTCGCGGAGCAGGTCCTCGCGCGACACCACCTTGCCCGCGTTCTTCATCAGGCACGCGAGCAGCTCGAACTCGCGGGGCGTGAGGTCGAGCGACCCGGACTCGCCGCTGGCGGTGTGGGCGTCCTCGTCGAGCGTGATCCCGCCCGCCACGATCGCACGGCTGGCGGCGGCGAAGTCTCCGCCCGAACCGCGGCGCAGCAGCGCGTGCACGCGCGCGATGAGCTCCCTCACGCCGAAGGGCTTGGCCAGGTAGTCGTCGCCCCCGATCTCGAGCCCGACCACCTTGTCGAGCTCGGTGTCGCGCGCCGAGAGGAACAGCACGGGCGCCGACGTGATGGCGCGCAGGCGCCTGCACAGCTCGTAGCCGTCCATGCCGGGGAGCATGATGTCCAGAATGAACAGGTCGTACGGCGTCTGACGAGCGGAGGCGAGCGCCGACTCGCCGTTGTCGAACACGTCGACCTCGTAGCCCTCCTTCTTGAGCGCGTAGCTCACGAATTCGGAAATGGAGCTCTCGTCGTCGACGACCAGTATGCGTTTGTTAGCGTCGGCCATGTCATTCTCCTCGTTCGCCGCCCGCTCGGGGCGAGTGTTTGACCTTTGATTGATATAATACCTGATTTGTAATACCGTTTGATTAGCGAAATGAGCCCGAAACCACCTGCTTACATGGCGAAATCGAAGGAGTGTATAGAGAAAATGCTACTTGCGATCGATATCGGCAACACGCAGACGGTCATCGGCCTCTACGAGGGCCGCGAGCTCAGGCACATGTGGCGCATAGCGAGCAGCAAGACCGACACGTCCGACGAGCTGCGGTTGAAGGTGGCGCCCCTGCTCGCGTCCGAGGGCCTCGGCGCGGATGCCGTGACGGGGGCGGTGCTCGCATCGGTCGTGCCCTCGCTCGGCGCGGCCTGGCGGCGCGCCCTCGTGCGCAGCTTCGAGTTGGAGCCGGTCGTGTGCAGCGCCGCGGCGGCGGGCGACCTGTTCGACACCACGTACAGCAATCCTTCCGAGATCGGCGCCGACCGCATCGCCGACGCGGTGGCCGCGCGGGCGCTCTACGGGTCGCCCGTGGTGGTCGTCGACTTCGGGACGGCGACAAACCTCGAGGTCATCGACGCCGAGGGGCGCTTCATCGGCGGCATCATCGCACCGGGGCTCGAGACCTCGGCCGCGGCCCTGTTCTCGCATGCGACGAAGCTTCCCGCCATCGACCTGGTCGATCCCGGCACCGCTATCGGCACGAACACGGTGCACGCCATGCAGGCGGGCATCGTGTACGGCGAGGCCGACCGGGTGGACGGGTTCGTCACGCGCGTCTTCGCGGAGATGGGCTACGAGGCCCCCGTCGTGGCGACCGGCGGCCTCGCCACGACCATGGCGCCGATCTGCCGCACGGTGACTGATGTGAACCCCGAGCTCACGCTCGAGGGGTTGCGGTTGGTGTTCGAGGAACAGGCGCGCACCGGCGCGGCCGCGCAGCGGGGGGACGTGTCGTAGCTCCCATGGACGGGCGGAACACGATGGTCATGGGCAGCTCCTCGTCCGAGCGGACGAGGGAGATGGGCGCGGCGCTCGGGGCATGCCTCCGGGCGGGCGACGTCGTGTTGCTCTCGGGAGACCTGGGCGCGGGGAAGACCCAGTTCGTGCAGGGCGTCGCCGAGGGGCTGGGCGCGGCGGAGACGCCCATCAGCCCGACGTTCAACATCGTCCTGACCTACGGGTCCGGGCGGCTTCCGCTTCATCATTTCGACCTGTACCGCCTCGACGAGCGCGAGCAGCTCGAGGACATCGGGCTGCGCGAGTACCTCGAGTCGGGCGGCGCTTGCTTCGTGGAATGGGCCGAGAAGTTCCCCGACGCGTTCGACGAGTGCCTGCGCATCGAGATCTCCAAGGTGGGCCAAGAGGCGCGGGAAATCGGCGCGCACGCGGTCGGCGAGCGCTACGAGGACCTGCTGAAGAACTGGTCGGCGCGTCTGGCCGACGAGCAGCCTGGCGGACCATTCCCAAACGCCCCCGAGCCCGAAAAGTTAGCCGAGGCTCCTTCCCCGCGGGAAACTGATTTCCCGCGGGGAAGGAGCAATCCCGCCTATCCGGCGAGCTCGGCGGCGGAGGGCGCGCGGTACGTGCTCGCCTTCGACACGGCCAACGAGGTCGTCGCCGTCGGGGTCGGGCTCCTGCGCGCGCAGGACCGCGCGGTCGAGGCCGTCGCGTGCCGCGAGATTCAGGCGCACCGCTCTTCCAACACGCAGCTGCTGACTCAGGTCGAAGGGCTGCTCGGCGAGGCGGGCGTCTCGCGGGACCAGCTCGCGTGCGTGTGCGTGGGCCGCGGGCCTGGCTCGTTCACGGGCGTGCGCATCGCCATGGCCACGGCCAAGGGCATCGCCCAGGCGCTTGGCGTGGCGCTCGTGGGCGTGTCGACGCTCGACGCCATCGCCTGGAACGCATGGGAGCGCGGTGCGCGCGGAAACGCGCTCGTCGTGGCCGACGCCATGCGCAAGGAGGTCTATCCCGCGCGCTTCTCGCTCTTCGACGAAGGCGCGCGGCGCTCGAACGCCGATAGGGTCGTCAAGGCGGAGGCTTTCGCCGAGGAGCTCGCCGCGGAGAGCCGCCGCGATGGCGAGTGCGAGGCGGGATCCGCGCTCGACCTGCTCATCATGGGCGATGGCCTCGTGAAATACCGCGAGCTGTACGAGCCGTGCGGGCAGGTGCTCGACCGCAGCCTCTGGGAGTCGACGGGAACGGGTCTGCTGCTGGCTCTGCAGCATGCGTGGCGGTCGGGCGAGGCGGACCCGCTCGACGCGGCGCGCCACGATCCGGGCTTGCTGCTCCCGGTGTACACGCGCCTTTCCGACGCCGAGGAGAACGAGCGCATCAAGCTGTCGCGCAACGACGAGAAGAACCTCGTCACGGGCGTGCAGGACGTGGCGCCCGACGGGGGGAAGGGGCGCGCCACCATGCACGCCGCAGCGCAGCTGACCGCGCGGCCGAGCGAAGGGGGCGTGTCCTACCGGCCGCTCGACGCGGCGCATGCCGAGGCGGTGGCCGCGCTCGAAGCCGTCGCCATGGGGTCGGACGCATGGGCGGCGCACCTGGTTGCAGACGAGCTCGGGCATCGCGACCGCACCTGGTGGATTGCGGAGGCAAGCGGCCAGCTCGTGGGCTACGCAGGGGGCCTTGTCGTCGACGGCGACCTCCAGGTGCTCAAGATCGCGGTCGACCCCGCGCAGCGCAGGCGCGGCATCGCCCGCGCCCTGCTCGAGAGGGTCGCGGAGGACGCGCGCAACCTCGGCGCATCCTCGTGTTCCCTCGAAGTGCGCGCGTCGAACGCCGGCGCGCAGGCCTTCTACGAGTCGCTCGGGATGCAGAACGTGGGCATGCGCCCACGCTACTACTCCGACCGCGAGGACGCCGTCATCATGAAGGGCCCGCTGCCCTCCGCCCCGCACGACGTGGCAGGCATGGAGCTGAGCCACCTAGAGTCCGCGGGCCAGATGGAACCGCCCGCAACTCTTCCCCGCGGGAAATCGGTTTCCCGCGGGGAAGAGTTCGGGGAAGATCTCGCCCGGCCGTTCATCCTTGCCATCGAGTCCTCATGCGACGAGACGGCGGGCGCGGTCGTGGACGGGCGGGGCAGGCTGCTCGCCGACGTCGTGGCTTCCCAGATCGACTTCCACGCGCGCTTCGGCGGCGTCGTCCCCGAGATCGCGAGCCGCAAGCACATCGAGGCGGTGTGCGGCGTGGCGGCCGAGGCGCTCGAGACGGCTGGTGTGACCTGGGACGAGCTCGATGCCGTCGCCGTCACGTACGCGCCCGGGCTGCTGGGAGCGCTCGTCGTGGGCGTGGCGTACGCGAAGGGCGCGGCATGGGCGCTCGACGTGCCGTTCATCGGCGTGAACCATCTGGAAGGGCACTTGTATGCCAACAAGATCGGCATGCCCGACTTCGAGCCGCCCGCGGTGGTCTCGCTCGTCTCGGGTGGCAACACGATGCTCGTTCACATGCGAGATTGGGGCGATTACGCCACGCTCGGCGCCACGATCGACGACGCCGTAGGCGAAGCCTTCGACAAGGTGTCGAAGGCACTGGGGCTTGGATACCCCGGAGGCCCGGTTATCTCGCGGGAAGCGGCCAAGGGCAACCCTGCCGCCATCGACTTCCCGCGCGCCATGCTGCATTCGCACGACCTGCGCTTCTCGCTTTCGGGGCTGAAGACCGCGGTGGTGAACTACATCAACGGGGAGCGCCAGGCGGGGCGCGAGCTCAACGTTCCCGATATCGCGGCGAGCTTCCAACAGGCGGTGATCGACGTGCAGGTCGCCAAGGCGAAGGACGCCCTGGTGCAGACGGGTGCGCCCACCTTCTGCCTCGGCGGCGGCGTGGCCGCCAACCCCGCATTGCGCGCCGCGTACGAGGAGCTGTGCAGCCGGATGGGCGTGAAGCTCGTCATGCCCCCGCTCTCGAGCTGCGGAGACAACGCCGGCATGATAGCGCTCGTCGCGCTCGACCGCTATAAGGCCGCCCGCTTCTTCGACCTCGCCGCCGACGCCCAAGCCCACGCCGACCTCGACGCCCCATACTGAGACCGCAAGCGCAAATCATCTTCCCCGCGGGAAACCGATTTCCCCAGGGGAAAATGATTGCGCAGGTCAGCACCGTCTTTCCATCATCTTCCCCGCGGGAAACCGGTTTCCCGCGGGGAAGACGATTCAAGTGAGGCACAGCTCTCCGGCCCGCCTCGGCAACGGGGCCATCCGGGCTAGTTAGGCTTGTGGGCCACGTGCACGGCTGCGATGCCGCCCGTGTAGTTCTTCCACGTGATGCCGACGAATCCCGCGTCCTCCATGAGCTTCGCGAGGCCCTGCTGGTCGGGGAAGGCGCGGATAGACTTCGCCAGGTACACGAACCCCGACCGGTCGCCCGTGATCAGCCCGCCCCAGAAGGGGATGAGGTGCTTCAGGTAGAACGTGTACAGTGCCCGCCAGATCGGGTTGGGCGGCGTGGAGAACTCCAGGCACACGAGCGCGCCGCCGGGCTTGAGCACGCGCTGCATCTCCGCGAGCGCGCGCGGCCTGTCGGGCATGTTGCGGATGCCGTACGCCATCGTGATGATGTCGTAGCTCTCGTCCTCGTAGGGGATGTCCTGCGCGTCCACCACGTCGAAGTCGATGGGCACGTCGCCGAAATCGCCGCGGGCCTTATGGGCGCGCGCGACGTCGAGCATGGCGGGGACCAGGTCCGTGCACTGGATGTGCCGGGGGTGGTGGAACCGCGCGACCCAGCGCGAGACGTCGCCCGTGCCGCCGGCGATGTCGAGCACGTCGTGGTGCGCCATGATGGGCGCCTGACGCATCATGCCGTCGAGCCAGCGCCGGTACGACCCGAAGCTCGACACGGCGTTGAACAGCTCGTATTTTCGCGCGATGGTGGTGAAGATGTCCTTGACCCGCTCGGTGGAGAGCTCGGCTGGCGCGGAGAGGCCCGTCGCGGTGTCGATTGTGCTGTTCGTCGGTTCATTCATGCTCCCAGTATAAAGGATGCTATGATACTTGGCTGTACGAAAAACCGCCCAAACGAGGATGGCAGAGGATCGCATGTCGAAGAAGCAGCAGAAGTCGAAGCAGAAGATGACGCAAAAGCAGCGCGAGGAGCGCATCAAGGCAGCGGAGGAGCGCGCCAAGCGCGAGGCCGAGGCCAAGGAGCGCAAGGAACGCTCCAAGCGCATTTTCACCATCGTCGTCTGCGTGATCCTCGTCCTCGCGCTCGGCGTTCCGACCATGGCGCTCGCCGTTCTCGGGTCGTAGCCCCGGAGGTACCGAGTGTTCGGCATCGGCGGCTTCGAGCTGTTCATCATCCTCATATTCGCCTTCCTGATCTTCGGGCCCGAGAAGCTGCCCGAGATCGGCAGGACGGTCGGCCGCGCCATCGCCAAGTTCCGCGAGGCGCAGCAGGACATGAACGAGACGCTCGGCTCCGACAAGATCTTCGACCCGAACAACCCCGACGAGCCGTTCAAGGACCCCATCGAGGCGCTCGACAAGCTCGCCAAGCGCCAGGAGGAGAAGCAGAGGGAGAAGGAGAAGGCTGCGTCCGACGCGAAGACCGCGAAGGACCGGCCTGCGGAGGAGAGCGCCGAAGCGAGCGAGGGGGAAGCCCCGCGCCAGGAGAGCTTCACGGAGCGCAAGGCCCGCTACGAGCGCGAGCGCGCCGCACGGAAGGCGGCCGAGGCGAAAGCAGCCGAACCCGCTGCGTCCGCCGCGCCCGCCGAGGAGCCCGCTGAACCCGCCGAGTCCGCCGCGCCCGCCGAGGAGCCCGCCGAATCCGAGCCCTCCGAGGGGGGTGAGCGCTGATGCCCATCGGCCCCGCGCGCATGCCCTTGATGGAGCATCTCGGCGAGCTGCGCATGCGCCTCGTGCGCATCGTGGTCGTCCTGCTCGTCGCGATCGTCGTCTTCTACCTGGCCGCCCCCACGGTGATCAACATACTCATCTGGCCGATCAGCGATTTCCTGCCCGTCAACGAGAACGGCCAGCAGCTCAACGTCATCGGCAGCATCGACCCGTTCACGATCCCGTTCAAGGTGTCGTTCTGGACCTCCATCGTCGCCACCTCGCCGTTCATCCTCTGGCAGATCCTGGCGTTCTTCCTGCCCGCGCTCAAGCCGAGCGAGCGGAAGTGGTTCATCCCCACGTTCGCCGTGGCCGTCGCGCTGTTCATCGCGGGAACGGTGTTCTGCTACTTCATCATCCTCCACCCCGCCTTCCAATGGCTCACCTCGCAGACGAACGGGTGGGGCACGCTGCTGCCCGACGCGGCGAGCTACATCGACATCATCATCGGGTTCGAGATCGGCTTCGGCGTGGCCTTCGAGCTGCCCATCGTCATCTTCTACCTGGTCATATTCAACATCATCCCGTACCACAAGCTGCGCGCGAGCTGGCGCTACGTCTACGTCGCGCTCATCGTGTTCTCCGCGTGCGTCACGCCCGACGCCAATCCCGTGACGATGCTGCTGCTGTTCGCCGCGCTCGTCGCGCTCTACGAGCTGAGCCTGCTCATTTCCCGTGTGGTCCTGGCCAAGCGCATCAAGCGCCAGCAGGAAGAGGAAGAAGAGCTGTACGGCGAGGACGACGATTAGCCCGTGCACGAGATGGGGATCATATCGGGCGTCATCGACTCCACGCTCGTGGCCGCGAGGGACGCCGGCGCCGACAAGGTGACGGCAGTGAACTTGCGCGTCGGCGAGATGACCGAGGCCATCGAGGACGCGCTGCAGTTCGCGTTCGAGGCGCTCTCGGAGGGCACCATGTGCGAGGGGGCGCAGCTCGTGATCGAGATGGTGAAGCCGAGGAGCCTGTGCTTCGAGTGCGCCAACGAGTTCGAGCACGACCGCTTCCACCGCGCCTGCCCCGAGTGCGGGAGCTACGAGACGGTGCTGCTCTCGGGGCGCGAGCTCGAGATAGCGTCGATCGAGGTGGACATTCCCGAGTGAGCGGGAGGGGTTTCCCGTTTCGCGCGCTCGTCTTATACAATAGGTGGGCGGGTTGAATCCCGCGCACGGACCGGAGCAGGAGCGTATATGCATATCGACATCAACAAGCCCATCTTGGAGAAGAACGACAAGCTGGCCGCAGAGCTGCGCGAGCGGTTCGCGGAGAACCACGTGTACGTCGTCGACCTCCTGGCGAGCCCGGGATCGGGAAAGACCTCGACGATCCTCGCGACTATCGACGCGCTGCGCGACGAGTTCAACATCGCGGTCGTCGAGGGCGACATCGCGAGCACGGTCGATTCGGAGAAGATCAAGGCGCAGGGCATCCCCGCCGTGCAGATCAACACGGGCGGCGCGTGCCACCTGGAGAGCGCGATGCTCAAGCGCGCGGTGGACGTGCTCGATTTGGAGCGGCTCGACCTCATCATCATCGAGAACGTGGGAAACCTGGTGTGCCCGACCGATTTCGACCTTGGGGAGAACGCCAAGGTCATGATCCTGTCGGTGCCCGAGGGAGATGACAAGCCGCTCAAGTACCCGGGCGTTTTCCAGATCGCGGAGGCCGTCATCTTGAACAAGGTCGACACGATGCCGGTGTTCGATTTCGACCGCGAGGCGTTCGATGCAGCCGTGCGCGACCTCAACCCGAAGGCCCCCATCTTCCCGATAGCAGCCACCAAGGGCTCCGGCGTCGAGGAGTGGGCCAGCTGGCTCGCCGACCGCATCCGCCAAGCCTAACCGGAGCGGGGGTCCCCTCGGCATCCACCCTCGTTAATCTTCCCCGCGGGAAACCGATTTCCCGCGGGGAATTTCTTTCCCCTGGGGAAACCGATTTCCCGCGGGGAAGATGATTGGCCTGACTATGGCAGCAGGTATGAATGCAGCGGATCGTAAACAGGGCGCCTTCCGGAGAGG
>CACWWI010000069.1 GCA_902764575.1 uncultured Coriobacteriaceae bacterium | reverse complement strand
GAGGTTGTACGACCCCACGTTCACCCATATGTTCCGCGAGGCGAGCGAGTAGGCATATGACGGCAATCGCGCTCATAGCGTTCACGCAGGCGGGCTGCACCCTGGCGGGCGACATCGCGAAGGGCCTCGCGGCCCTGCCCGGTTACGCGCAGGCGTCGCTTTCCGTGGCCGGCCCCGCGCGCTTCGCCGACGAGATGGGCGTCGACGCGTACGGCAATCTCGCCACGTGGACGGCCGAGCATTTCGCGGGCGACGATGCGCTCGTGTTCGTGGGCGCCTCCGGCATCGCCGTGCGCGCCATCGCGCCCCATGTGCGCGACAAGTTCACGGACCCCGCGGTGGTCAGCGTCGACGAGGCCGGCAGGTTCGTCGTGCCCCTGCTGTCGGGCCACGTGGGAGGCGCGAACGATTTGGCGCGTATCATCGCCGGCATCACCGGGGGGCAAGCGGCCGTTTCCACGGCCACCGACGTGAACGAGCTGTTCGCGGTGGACGAATGGGCGGCGCGCCGCGGGCTTGTCATCCTCGAGCGCGATGTTGCGAAAGAGATTTCCGCCGCCCTGCTCGAGGGGCGCGCCGTAGGCTTCAGGTCCGATTTCGAGATTGACTGGGAGCTTCCGGAGGGCGTGACCTACGGGGTTGCCAACGTCGGGTTCGCCGTGTCGCTGAGCGATGCGGCCAAGCCGTTCCGCCGCACGCTGCACCTGGTGCCGCGCGTCGTGACGGTCGGCGTCGGCTGCCGGCGCGGTACCGCTCAGCGAGGCGCACGTGTCGCCCCGTGCGGTGCGCGCGCTGGCGTCGATCGACGTGAAGAGCGACGAGCCGGCCATCCGCGAGCTCGCGCAAGCCGAGGGGTGGGACCTTCGCTTCTACTCGGCCGACGAGCTGGCAAACGTGCCCGGCGAGTTCTCCACTTCGGAGTTCGTGGAGCGCACGGTCGGTGTGGGCAACGTGTGCGAGCGTGCGGCATGCGCCGAGGGCGGCATGCTCATGATGGGAAAGCAGGCGGGCGATGGCGTGACCGTGGCCCTCGCCTTCGTGAAACCGGATCTGAAGGAAAAGCTGGGCGAGCAAGCGGGGTAGGGCGCGCTCCCTTTCCCGCTAGGACAATTCGAAAGGCGGAGGACCATGGCGAATGGAAAGCTCATCGTAGTGGGGCTGGGCCCCGGCGGGGCGCACGACATGTCGCGCCGTGCGCGCACGGCGGTGGAATCGTGCGACCTCATCGCGGGCTACACGGTGTACGTTGACTTGCTGCGCGACGAGTTCCCCGACAAGCAGGTGGTCACCACGCCCATGCGCAAGGAGGTCGAGCGGTGCCGTGTGGCGCTCGACGAGGCGGCGCAGGGCCGCACGGTGGCCATGGTGTGCTCGGGTGACCCGGGTGTGTACGGCATGGCCGGCCTCATCTACGAGCTGGCGCAAGAATACCCGCCCATCGCCATCGAGGTCATACCCGGCGTGTCGGCGGCCAACGGCGGGGCGGCCGTACTGGGCGCCCCGCTCATGCACGACTACTGCGTCATCTCGCTTTCCGACCTGCTCACCCCGTGGGAGAAGATCGAGAAGCGCCTCGTCGCCGCAGCCGAGGCCGACTTCGTCATGGCGCTGTACAACCCCTCGTCGCACAAGCGCCCCGACTACCTCAAGCGCGCATGCGACATCCTGCTCGCGCACAAGGACCCGTCCACGGTGTGCGGCACGGTGCGCAACATCGGCCGCGAGGGCGAGGAGGCGCACGTAATGACCCTTGCCGAGCTGCGCGACACGCAGGTCGACATGTTCACGACCGTATTCATCGGCAACAGCCAGACGATGGAGCTCGACGGCCGCATGGTCACCCCCCGTGGCTATCTTCAGCGGGAGGACTAGCCATGGCCGAACCGCGCGTGCTCGTGTTCGGCGGGACAACCGAGGGGCGTGAAATCGCTGAGTGGCTGAGCGCCCGCGGGGGATGCAGGGTGTTCATCAGCTCGCTGACGGAATTCGGCGGCTCGCTCGTGCAAGGGCTCCAGAACGTGACGTCGCTGACGGGCCGCCTGCTGCCCGAGGACATCGAGAGCCTTCTGCGCGATCAGTCGTTCAGCTGCGTCGTCGACGCCACGCACCCATACGCCGCCGGCGTTTCCACGAGCATCGCCAATGCGGCCGAAGCCTGCGCGGTGCCGCTCTATCGCGTGCTACGCGACCCGGAGCCGGAAGGCCCCTGGAACACCGTCGACAGCCCCCAGGAGGCTGCGCGCTACGTGTCGGGCAGGCCGGGCAACGTGCTGCTCACCACGGGCAGCAAGGACCTGCCGCTGTACGCCGAGGCCATCGACGGCTTCGCCGACCGCGTGTACGCACGCATTCTCCCCGTGGCCTCGTCGCTCGAGGCGGCGAGCGGGCTCGGGCTGGCGGTGGACCACATCATCGCGATGAAGGGCCCGTTCTCGAAGGAGCTCAACTGCGCCCTCATTCGCGACCTGGGCATCGACATTCTGGTGACGAAGGCGTCCGGCGCGGCCGGCGGCTTCTGGGAAAAGGTCGAGGCCGCAGAGGAGTGCGGCATCGAGCTCGTCGTGATACACCGTCCCACCAAGGAGGACGGCCTAACGATGGGTCAATTGAAAGACGAACTGGAAAAGGCGTTGGCATGAAGGTTTACCTCATAGGCGTGGGAATGGGAAATCCCGATACGTTGACGATCGGGGCGAAGAAGGCCATCGAAGGCAGCGGGCTGCTCATCGGGGCCAAGCGCCTCATGGAGCCGTTCGCGCAGCTCGATTGCGAGAAGCTCGAGCTCATCTTGTCCGATGACATCGCGGCGGCGCTGGCCGAGGCGCGCTGCGATCAGGCGAGCGTGCTGCTCTCGGGCGACGTGGGCTTCTACAGCGGCGCCACCAAGCTCTACGAGAAGCTGGCTGCATGCGACGCGTACGACGTCGAGGCCATCCCCGGCATCTCCTCGCTGGTGTACTTCTGCGCCAAGCTGCATACCACCTGGCAGGATGCCGCGCTCGTGTCGGCGCACGGCCGCGAGCACAACGCCGTGGGCGTCATCCAGTCGAGTGCCAAGACGTTCTGCATCACCGGGGGGAAGACGAAGGTGTCGGACATCTGCCGTTCGCTGGACGAGCGGGGCCTGGGTGGCTTGAAGGTGGCTGCGGGCGAGCGCCTGTCGTACGACGACGAGCGCATCGTGCGCGGTACGGCCGGCGAGCTTGCGGGCATGGAGTTCGCCGACCTGTCGGTGATGCTCGTGGAGAACCCGCGGCCCATCGAGCGCGCATGCGGCGCGCCCGCCCTGCCGGACAGCGCGTTCGAGCGGGGGAAGGCCCCCATGACGAAGGAGGAGGTGCGCGCGCTTTCCATCGCGAAGCTGCGCATTGCCCCCGGACACACGGTGTGGGACGTCGGAGCGGGAACGGGCTCGGTCTCGATCGAGGCGGCGCGCGCGGCCAACCGCGGCACGGTGTACGCCATCGAGAAGAAGGGCGATGCGCTGGAGCTGCTCGAGCGCAACCGCGCGACCTTCGGCATGGCGAACCTGGTCATCGTAGCCGGCAGCGCGCCCGAGGCGCTTGAAGACCTCCCGGCGCCCGACCGCGTGTTCATCGGCGGTTCGTCCGGGACCATCGGCGAGGTTGTCGCCTGCGCGGCGCGCAAGAACCCCGCCGTGCGCATCTGCGCGACCGCGATCACGCTCGAGACCGTGGCTGACCTCCTGGCCTGCCTGCGCGACAACGGCGTGGAAGGTGCAGACATCGTGCAGGTTTCGGTGGCGCGCGCCGACGAGCTGGGCTCCTATCACCTCATGCGCGCCGAGAACCCCATCTACCTCGTGACGTTCGACTTGGGGGAGGGCGCGTAATGGCGATCAGCGCACCGCGCATCCTCATCGGCGCCCCGGCGAGCGGCGGGGGCAAGACCACGTTCACGTGCGGGCTTCTGCACGCGCTCGTGCGGCGCGGAAAGGCCACGGCGGCATGCAAGTGCGGGCCCGACTACATCGACCCCATGTTCCACAGCGAGGTCATCGGCGCTCAGTCGCGCAACCTCGACCTGTTCTTCTCAGGTGAAGAGCAAGTGCGGCGCCTGGTGGCTGACAGCGCCGCCGTCAACGACGTCATCGTCATCGAGGGCGTGATGGGCTACTACGACGGAATCGCCGTGAGCGACGAGGCCTCGGCTTGGCATGTGGCGTGCGCAACCGATACGCCCGCGGTGCTCGTCATTGACGGCCGCGGCAGGGCGCGCTCGATCGCGGCCGAAGTGGCCGGGTTCGCGCGCTTCCGCGAGGGCAGCCGCGTTGCGGGTGTCGTGCTCAACCGCGTGTCGCCCATGCTGTACCCGCGCCTGAAGGAGCTCGTGGAGGCTGAGACGGGCGTGCGCGTGTACGGCCACCTTCCCGTGCTCGAGGATTGCAGCCTTGAAAGCAGGCACCTGGGCCTGGTCACGGCTTCGGAAGTGGCCGACTTGCGCGAGAAGCTGGACAAGCTGGCGAGCGTCATGGAGGAGACGGTCGACATCGACGGCCTGCTCGAGCTCGCCGCCACGGCCCCCGACCTCGACAGCCCCGCCTGGCACGAGGAGGAGCCGGTGCCGTGCGCCCGCGCTCCGCGCATCGCCGTGGCGCACGACGACGCGTTCTGCTTCTACTACGCCGACGCCCTGCGGCTGCTCGAGGACCTGGGCGCCGAGCTCGTGCGCTTCTCGCCCCTGGCCGACGCTGCATTGCCCGAAGGCGTGTCGGGCCTCTACCTGGGTGGCGGCTATCCCGAGCTGCACGTGCGCGAGCTCAGCGAAAACGCCTCGATGCGCGCCTCGATCGCCTGCGCCATCGAGTCGGGCATGCCCACCGTCGCCGAATGCGGTGGGTTCATGTACCTGCACGAGCAGCTGGAAGGCGATGACGGCACGACGCTTCCCCAGGTGGGGGCCATCAGCGGGACGTCGTACAAGACGCCCAAGCTCGGCCGCTTCGGCTATATCGACATCACGGCGCAGCAAGACGGTCTGCTCGCCGATGCGGGCGAGAGCCTGCCCGCCCACGAGTTCCACTACTGGGACAGCGACAACCCCGGCAGCGCGTTCAGCGCGAAGAAGCCGCAGTCGAGCCGGTCATGGGAATGCGCGTTCTCCACGCCCTCGCTCTACGCGGGTTATCCGCACCTCTACCTGCCCGGCCGGCCCGCCGCCGCCCGCCGCTTCGTAGAAGCCTGCGCCCACTGGGACGCAGCCCGCTAACGCGGGCATGGGTGCGCGTCCCTACAAGGCGACCTGCGAGTGACGAGAACTTCGGGACGGCCCGTAGGGGCGCACACCGTGCGCCCGCGCGCGTAAGCGCGCATACATCAAGAGCGCGAAGCGCGACGCTACCACTCGCCGCGTTCGCGGCGATATATGCGGTGGTTTTGGAATGCCGCCTTCGGCGGCGGGCGCTCGGTGAGCGCCCCTACAGGCGGGCGCGTTTGGCTTCGTAGAGCTCTTCGTCGGCGTGGGCGAGAAGCTGGGTGTGGTCCTCATGGGGCGATTCGCATGCGGCGCGCCCGATGCTGCAGGTGAGGGGATACTCTAGGTGGGCGTCGTTCACCGCGTTCGCCAGCGTGTCCTTCACGAGGACGGGCACGCGCACCAGTTCGCCGCCGACGGGCTCGGTGCACACGATGAGGAACTCGTCGCCTCCCCAGCGCGCGGCGAAGCCGTTTGTCTCGGCGGCCACACGTCGCAGCGCGTCGGCCGTCAGCTTGAGCGCGTGATCGCCCTCGAGGTGCCCGTAGGTGTCGTTGATGCGCTTGAAATCGTTGAGGTCGATGATGAACAGGTACAGCGGGCGCTCGGGGGAAACGCGGGCCATGTTCTCTTCCAGGAACTCGTCGGCGCGGCGCCGGTTGTTCAGGCCCGTGAGCACGTCGCTCGAAATGCGCAGGTCCTGCATCGACATCATGACGAACACCATCGACACGCTGATGCCAGCTGCCGCCACGGGCGTGCCCGCGATGAGCGAGTCGACTATGCCGGCCAAGACGAATGGCACCATGAACGACATGAATACCAAGCTCAGGCGCCGCTCTTGGCGCGTGGTCGCATGGCGGTACCGGTGAAGGGCGAAGAGGGTCGCGGCCAGAACGTAGAGCAGCTGGATGCACATGATGAGCAGATGGCAGATGCCGTAGGACATGCCGCCGCCGGGCAGGAAGGTCACGTTCTGCCCGGTGAAGAACCCTATGATGTGGATCACCGGCACCAGCAGCGCCGGAACCATGGCGAGCAGGCGAAGCGACTTGCTATTCGTCACCTGGCTCTCGAAGCGCGCGAGGATGAAGCCCAGCCAGAAGTACGCGGCGAATGCGATGGCGGTCAGATTGATGCCGTTCACCAAGCTCATCAGCTCAGCGCTCGCCGAAACGAGCCCGCTGTAGGCTATGAGCGCCCACACGGCATCGAACACCTCGAACACGGTGAACGCGGTGAGGGCGAAGAAGAAGAACCGCACCTGGGTCTCGCTGCCGCTGTCGCGCGAGACGTTGCTTGCAATGATAACCGTGAGCGCCAAGCATAGAACATCTACGATGAGGTACGAGACAAAGTATTGGAAAGTAGTGATCATGGCGCCCTGGTCCTACTCGATGGTGCGAAACCAGCATACCATCGCCTGCGCACTGGTAGAATGGTCTGGCGGGCGAACGGGACAACTGGCCCGATGATTGCAGACAGTGGCGACGAAGGTGAGAAATGGAGCGGTTCGAGCACGGCGGGGACATCTATTCGCACGAAGGGGCGCTCGATTTCTCGGCGAACCTCAACCCGCTCGGCATGCCTGCGGCTGTCGTCGAGGCGCTGCACGCGAACGTCGAACGCTACGATGCATACCCCGATCCCACATGCCGCGAGCTGCGTGCGGCCATCGCGCGCGCCGAGGGCGTGCCGGCCGGCCAGGTGCTCTGCACGGCGGGCGCGACCGACCTCATGCAGCGCATCTGTTTGGCGCTGCGTCCCGCATGTGCGCTCGTCACGGCGCCGTGCTTCTCGGGCTACGAGGAGGCGCTCGAGCAGGCGGGCGTTACTATCATGCGCCATGAGCTGCGCGAGGAAGACGGTTTCCACGTAACCGGGCGCTTCGTGGACGACGTGTCGCGCAACCCGGGCGCGCTCGTGTTCCTATGCAACCCCAACAACCCGACGGGCCTCACCATCGAGCACGACCTCATCGTGCGCGCGGCGGCCGCCGCGCGCGATGCCGGCAGCACGGTGGTGCTCGACGAGTGCTTCCTCGACTTCACGCGCGAGCCGTCGATGGTGCCGCTCTGCGGCGAGTTTCCCAACCTCGTCGTCATGCGCGCCTTCACCAAGCTCTATGCCATGGCGGGCCTGCGCTTGGGATACGGCATCTGCTCGGACGCTGCCCTGCTCGAGCGCGTGCGCACGGCGGGTCAGACGTGGGCCGTGTCGACGCCTGCGCAGGTGGCGGGCATTGCGGCGCTCGGCGTGGACGGCTGGGCCGATCGCACGCGCGCGTACGTGGATGCCGAGCGGGCCAAGCTCGCGGACGCTCTGCGCTCCCTCGGCCTGCGCGTAGTGGACGGCAAGGCGAACTACCTCATGTTCCAATGCGGGATGGGCCTGTACGAGCCGCTGCTCGAGCGCGGCTTCCTCATCCGCCGCTGCGCCAACTACCAGGGCCTCGATTCAACCTGGTACCGCATCGCCGTACGCACTGCAGAGGAAAACGCCGCCCTCATCGCCGCCTTGCGCACGGTCCTCGGCTAGGCGGGCTCCGCCGCGCCTCGTGGGCGGTTCTCGGCCGAACCGGTTTCTGGCCCGCTCGCTAGTCCTTGATCAGCGTCTCCAGCGTGTCGAAGAGGTTGTCGGGCTCGACCGGCTTGCTCAGGTGGGCGTTCAAGCCAGCTTGCAGGCTCTTCTGCACGTCCTCGTCGAAGGCGTTGGCGGTCAGCGCGATGATGGGGATCTCCTTCGCGTCGGGACGGTCCATGGCGCGGATGGCCATGGTGGCCTCCAAGCCGTCCATCTCGGGCATGCGCATGTCCATGAGGACGGCGCTGTAGTACCCCGGCTCGTGGGAGGCGAACATATCCACGGCCACCTTTCCGTTCTCAGCGCAATCGACTTCGACCTCGCGCATCTTCATGAGTTCGACCATGATTATGGCGTTGACCTCTACGTCCTCGGCGAGCAGCACGTGGCGTCCCGTAAGGTCGGCACGGTGCTGGCCTTGGGCGTTTGCGTTGCGCTTGCTGAAGGCTTGCTGGAACTCCTCGATGACGTTGGTGGCGAACAGCGGCTTGGCGATGAAGCTGTCCACGCCGGCTTCGATGGCTTCCTCCAGCACGTCGTCCCAGTTGTAGGCCGTCAGGATGATGATGGCCGATTCGTCGCCGGCGATGGAGCGGATCTGCCGTGTGGTCTCGACGCCGTCCATCTCGGGCATCTTCCAGTCCACCAGGATGAGGTCGTAGGGGTCGCGACGCGCGCGGTGCAGGCGCACCATGTCGACTGCCTGGGCGCCTGACTCGGCGATGTCTGCCGAGATGCCGGCCTTGTCCAGCACCAGCTTGGCATGTTCGCACGCCACGGGGTCGTCGTCTATCACCAGCACGCTCATCTCGTGCGGCTTCACCGCCACGTCCACGTGGGCGTCGGCCGCATCTTCGACGTCGGTCAACGTCACCGTGATGACGAACGTGGTCCCCTTGCCCTTCTCGCTCTCGACCTCGATGGTCCCGTTCATCATCTCGACGATGCTCTTCGTGATGGCAAGCCCCAGCCCCGTGCTGCCGTACTGGTTTGCCTTGTGCGCGTCCTCTTGGCTGAACGTGTCGAAGATGCGCGGCAGGAAGTCCTTGTCTATGCCGATGCCGGTGTCGCTCACGGTGAAGCGCAGGGTCGATTTGCCTGCGAACTGCGCGGTGCGCTCGACCAGGAGCTGCACCGAGCCGCCCTCGGGCGTGAACTTCACGGCGTTGCCCAGCACGTTGACGAGCGTCTGGCGGAGCTTCACGTCGTCGCCGATGTAGGAGTCGTCCACATGGCCGTTGATGTTGCAATGGTAGATGAGTCCCTTGTCGGTGCACTGGCTGGAGATGATGGTGTTCACCTGCTCGAGCAGCCTCGAGAACGAGAACGCCTCGCTCTTCACCACCATGCGCCCCGATTCGATGCGCGACACGTCCAAGATGTCGTTGATGATTCCCAGCAGGTGGCGCGCCGAATCGCCGATCTTCTCCAGCCGCTCGCGCGTCTTCTCGGGAACGTCCTCGTCGGCAAGCGCGATGCTGTCGAGCCCGATGATGGCGTTCATGGGCGTGCGGATCTCGTGGCTCATGTTCGAAAGGAAGGCAGTCTTGGCGCGGTTCGCTTCCTCGGCGACGGCCAGCGCGTCGCTCAGGGCGCGGCTCTGCGCCATCTGCTCGCGCGTCTCGCTGTCGACGTCGACGAAGCCGATGCCCACTGCATGCACGATGTGGTCTTCGCGGTCGGTCGCATGGCGCACACCGGCCGCGCGCATCATCTCGTAGTATTCCTTGCCATTGCGGATTACCAGGTAGCGGTACGAGATCACGGCCTGCGTGGCGAGCGACTTACGGATGGCGTCCGTCTCTACGAACGACAGGAAGCCTTCGCGATAATCCTCGGAAACGTACTTCTCGGCGTATTCCGCGAACTTGCCATGGAAGGAGAAGCGCTCGCCTGCATTCGGCGCCCCCGGCAGGTCCGTGTTGGCCTGGTAGCAGACGCCCTCGTCGGAGTCCAGGTCGACGTAGTACACGCTGCGGTAGTCGGATGCGAGCGCCGTGATCATCTTGTCCTGCTGGGCCCTCTGCTTTTCCTGCTCGAGCAGCTGTTCCTGCAGGCTCAGCTGACGCTCCATCTCCTCTCGCTTCACGCGGTTCTCGGTCTCGATCGCTTCCTTCTCAACGGCGAGCTTCGCGCTGCGACGCGTCTGGAAGATCATGATGCCTGCCGCAGCAATCAGGACGAGTGCGGTTACGAGCGTCTGTGCAGCACCGCGCATCGCGATGCCCTCGGAAATGCCGCTCACCTGGTCAGAGATTACGCTCTCGCGAATGAGGTAGGTGACCATCCAATCGGTTCCGGGAACGGGTTTGTAGTCAAGTGTCTCGCGGATGTCGTGGTAGGTGAACGAAGCCTTCCCCGGCGTTCCTTCCTGGAAGTCGTTCTTTACGCCCTCGAACGAGTACCCAGTGTCGAATTCGGCGCCCTCGAGCGCCGTGAGGAGGTTGTCCTCGCTAGCCAGGCCGCCGAGCACCATGTTGGTGAGCGGTGCGCCGCTCGAGGTGTACATATTGCAGAACGTGGCGCCGCTTGAGTCGGAGCTTATCGCAAGGCCTTCGATCAGCTGGTTCATGTCGATTTCCATGAAGCATGCGCCGAGCTTATGGCCCATGAAAGGAACGTCGTCGAGCGGTTCGGCGATGATGACCTTCTTTTCGCCGCTGTCTTCCTTTACCGAAATCTCGGGGCCAGGGCCAGAGATGGTTTTGTAGTCGAAGCCGTATTCATCGATGTTGTTCTGCGTGCCGAGCGCCGTGTAGATGAGCCCGTTCTCGTCGACGAACGCGAACTTGTCCAGCTTGTAGAGCTGCTTCATCCTCGCCTGGAACGCCTGCAGGTGCTCAATGTCGGACAGGTCGTCCGCGGTGAGCAGGCTGACGGCGGTCTGCATGTTCTCGATGCTCGTTTTCAGGTTGGTCTCGACCACCTGCTCGCGGCGGTCGGTGAGCTCGTCGAGGAAGAACATGCTCACGGATCTCACGGCGTCGTCGGTGGCCTGTTGAGCGCTGCGTCCCATCCACCATGTGCCGAACACGAGGATGATAGCGATTGCGGCAATTGCCACGACTGCGATCTTCGCAATGAATCCTGCTTGCCCGCGCTCGTTCATGTCGCGCCTGCTTCCTTGCCCACATCGTGCCAGCTCGTATGCTGTGGTGCTATTATAGCAAGAGGCTCGTATGCGCTTGTTTGCATGCGGCCGCATACCGCTAGCAAAGCGAGGTCCGATGAAGCGACTGGACATGTTACTGAACGACCGGGATCGCCGGCTCGTACTCGTTGTGGAAGACAACGACATCAACCGCGAGATTCTGCACGCGCTGCTCTCGAAGGAGTTCGACGTTATCGAGGCAAAGGATGGCGCCGAGGGCATCAAGCAGCTCGAAGAGCGCTACCAGGACCTTGCGATTATCCTCCTGGACCTCTATATGCCCGTATGCGATGGCTTCGAGTTCATGCGTCGCAAGCGCCTCGACGAGCGCTACGACTCGATTCCCACGTTCGTGGTAACGGCGAGCGGCGAGTCTTCCGACGAGATCGCGTGTCTCGAGCTGGGCGCCAACGACTTCGTGGTGAAGCCCTACAACCCCGAGATCATGATGAACCGCATCCACAACATGATCAAGTTGCGCGAATCGGCGGCACTCGTCAGCCAGCTGTCGCACGACGTGGTAACGGGGCTGTACAGCAAGGAGTACTTCGGGCGCATCGTCGAGGAGACGTTCGCCGCCGACGAGGGGGCTGCATTCGACCTGATTTGCAGCGACATCGTCAATTTCAGGGTGCTGAACGGCCGCTACGGCGATCGTAACTGCGATTTGCTGCTGCACGACCTGGCCTCCTCGTTGGTCGAGGCCATACCCGGCCGCATCGCTGCGGGAAGAATCGGCGAGGGTACGTTCGCGTTCCTCATCGAGCATCAGGAGCGTGGATGGGAAGGCAAGCTGGATTCCGCCGTTGCCAAAGTTCCGTTCGCCAACCTGAACGTGCGGTTCGGCATCGTCGAGAACGTCGACCACAGCATGCCCGTGGCACGGCTCTACAGCCACGCCACGAGCGCGATGGAGACGGCGAAGAGCCTGCACGGCAACGTTGTGGTGTACTTCGACGACGACCTCCACCAGCGCCAGGTAATGGAGCAGACCATCCGCGAAAGCATGGAGGCCGCGCTTGACGAGCTGCAGTTCAAGGTGCACTTCCAGCCCAAGTGCGACGAGCACACTGGCAAGACGGGCGGCGCAGAGGCACTCGCGCGCTGGACGCATCCCGAGCTCGGTATCGTCAGCCCCGCGCTGTTCATTCCCATCTTCGAGCGCAACGGCTTCATCACGAAGCTCGACTTGTTCGTGTGGGAAGAGGCGTGCAAGGAAGTCGTGCGTTGTGCGGAGCTCGGCCTGCCGGTCGTTCCCATCTCGGCGAACGCTTCGCGCCTCGATTTCGACCTGCCCGACTTGGCCGACCAGCTTGCGGCGATTGCCGACAAGCATGGCGTCGATCACTCGCTGCTGCACGTCGAGCTTACCGAGACGGCCTACTCCGACAATCCCGAGGCGGTAACGCAGACGATGCACCGCCTGCGCGAGCTGGGATTCGCCATCGAGCTCGATGACTTCGGGAGCGGCTATTCGTCGCTCGTGTCGCTGAACACGCTGCCGCTCGACATCATCAAGCTCGACATGAGCATGGTGCAGCAGGCGACCGCGCTCCACGACTTCCGCATCGTCGAGTCGGCTATCAAGCTGGCGCAAACCCTGGGGCTCAAGACCGTCGTCGAGGGCGTCGAGACGGCCGAGGAAGCCGCCAAGGTGCGCATTATGGGATGCGATTACATTCAGGGTTACTACTATTCGAAACCGCTGGTCCGCGAGGACTTCGAGCGGCATTTGGCAGCCGAGCAAGCAGAACGGAGCTAGCAGATGACAGTCAAAGAGCTCTACGATCAGATCGGCGGGAACTACGACGAGGTTATCGGGCGCCTGTTCACCGATGAACTCGTGAAAAGGATACTGGAGAAGTTCCTCGACGACACCATGTGCCCCGACCTCGTGGCCGCCTGGGAGCGTGGCGACGAGGAGGCCACGTTCCATGCCGCGCATTCGGCCAAAGGCGTGTGCATGAACCTCGCGTTCACGCGGCTCGGCACGCTGGCGAGCGAGATCACCGAGGCGCTGCGCCCCGGCAACGAGGGCGCGCGCGCCAACGCCGACGTCGATGCGCTGGTGAAAGAGCTCGCCGCCGAATACGACAAGGTGTACTCCGCCGTGAAGGAGTTCCTGGGGAAATAGGGCCGTTGAGGGGGCCAGCGGCGTCTCTTTCGGTAGGCGAATGTGCTACGATGCTTCTGCGGGTAGCTAGTCGGACTTATTTCCATTTGTCTTACCCATGACTATCAGTTCGGCACTATCACCCGCATCTGGAAGGGGTCGCCATGCGTACGCTGTTCCACGACTTCCTGTTCACCAAAGGCGTCTTCGTGCGCACGTCCGAACGCGGGCACGAACCCGAGCTCCTTACGGCGCTGGCCAAGCTGTTCAACATCCGGATTGTCTCGAATCCCGAGTGGGTGAGCATCGACATGGTCACGACCGCATCCCGCAACCTGGGACAGGACGTGCCGCTGCCGTTCTACAAGGGGTTTCCCGAGTCGGTGTTGAAGCTCTCCCTTGACGAGATCGTCATAGACCGGCTGCTCCACTACATTCGCACCTACGGCATGGGCGATTTCTCGCAAGCGGGGCATTCCCTGTTTGAGGAAGAGGTCGTGCGCAAGTGCTTCAACGAGAGCGTTGAGGTGCGCGACTTCTCGATCGTCAGCGAGAAGGAGGCCGTGGCCATCTTGCAGGACGTGGCGGGTTCGCTGCTCGCCAGCACGCGCCCGCTCAACGACGCGCACTACGCGCTCGTCCGCGCGCTCATCGAGGACTACGGCTACGAAATCGTCGAATGCAACTGCAAGGACACGGTCGTGCGGTTGCTGCTGGACATACGCGATGCGTCGTACGCGCGCTTCCTGAAGCTTTCCGATGTCATCCGCCTGGTCGAGTGGCTGCAGTTGCAGGGTTACAAGAGCAAGGACATCAAGAAGCTGAACCTGCGCAACCGCGACCGCAAGTTCCTGACCGCGGTGCTCGACATCGTCTTCGAAGGGGGCGACGTCGATGCGCGCACATGCCTGGAGAAGAAGAAGCTGTGGAAGGGCTTGCTGCACCACCTGCACTACCAGCCCAAAAACGACACGGCTGCGCAATTCCTGAGCGATATCCGCAACAACGAGGCCCGCTCCGTGTACTCCGAGTTCGAACGCCTGGTAAACGAGGGAGACGCGCAAACCGGCACGCGCGACGCCGCCAATCTGCTGCGCGCAGAGAAGGGCGCAGGCGCGGTGCTTCGCCACCTCGACTACCTACTCAGCATGTCCTATCCGTTCGGCGAGATCGACTACATCATCGACCAGATAACCTCCGACAACAAGATTCTGCTCATCCAGCTGCTGTATCACTATGCCAACGGGGTCTCCCGCGAGCCCCGCGTGTTCAAGTTCCAGAAGCTCGGCATGATGCGCGTGTACCACGAGGACGGCAAGAAGTCCATCAAGCCCCATTCATTCCTCGAAGAAAACCTGGCGGCGCGCGTGAGTTTGCGCGTGCTGTCCGAGCTCGAGCGCACCTGCAAGGGGACGTTGGGCAAGGTGTACGTGGATGAGGGCATGCGGCGCATCGCGCTGCCCCTGCAGGAGGGCGCTTCGATGGGCGGCGTGGGCACGCTGCCGCGCGGGTCGCGGCTGCCCATTCCCGAGGGGAAGAAGATCCGCGCGTTCACGTATTGGGAGCGCGTCGACGACATCGACTTGAGCGCGTTCGCCATCGGCGAGGGCGGGGACCAGATCGAGTTTTCGTGGCGAACCTGCTTCTACGATTCCTCGATCGTGTTTTCGGGCGACGAGACCTCCGGCTACGATGGCGGATCGGAATACTTCGACATCGATATCGAAAGGCTTAAAAAGGAGGTATTGCCCGACTACATGCGCTATCTCGTGTTCTGCGACAACGTGTTTTCGGAAGTGCCTTTCACCGACTGCATGTGCAAGGCCGGCTACATGGTGCGCGACATAGAGGATTCGGGCGAGATATTCGAGCCCAAGACCGTGAAGTCATCGTTCGCTATCACGTGCGCGTCCACGTTTGCCTACCTGTTCGCCCTCGACTTGGAGACACGCGAAATCGTGTGGCTGAACGTGGCCCGCGACAGCCGCGCGCGCGTTGCCGGCACCACGTCCATGCACTTCCTCAAGGACTACCTGGAGGCCACAAACGTCATCAACCTGCGCGATTTCGCGTGCATGTTGGCGACCGAGGTCGTGGACAACCCAGCGCAAGCCGATGTCGTGTTCAGCGACAAGGACGAGCCGATGCGCGAAGGCGCCGAGCAAATTCGCAGCACCGATACGGAACGCATAATCCAGCTCCTGAACTGATAAAAAACATCAATGGGGGCTGTTCCCGATGTCCCGAGCGAGGGGCAAAATGGTCCTCTTGTCTCATTTGTGACTATCGTGATAATAATTGACTTCACGGTCGGGTAAGATGGTGGGCATCATCGGGCCGATGCGGGGAGGCGACGGTATGGACAGGCGCACATTCCTCACAGGGGCGTTCGGGCTCGTGGTTCTCACGGCCGGCGCCGGGTTGGGCGGTGTTTCGGGATGCGGCAACTCGGGCGCGTCGAAAGCGAGCGGTCTGCTGTTCACGACGCCGTTTGCGCGCGAGCCGGAAACCGCGAAGGGCCCGCTCATGATGGCGGGTATCGACCTGCATGAGATTCCAGCCGCCGATCGGGTCGCCGCCTACTACGACGGCGTCGAGCTGTTCAACATGGATGCTGCGGGCGCGGCGCTCGTCATGCTCGCGGACGGCGAGCGCGCAATCGAGCAAATTGCGGCCGAGGCACAGGCGAAGGGCTTTGCCGCCGAGCCGGTCGACGTGGCGCTCTTCTTCTCGTCGCTTAGCGAGGCAGGCTACTTGCGCAACGTCGTTCGCGTGAGCGTCATGGAATAGCCTGCAGGCGCCGATGAAACCCGTTCCCACATATCCTGAGACGGCCGTTGAGCTGTTCGCCTTGCGCGATGGCGTGGGTCCTATCCTGTATGCGCCCATCGGGCAGCTGATGGCGCGCGTGAACGAACCAGCCGCGGCATGCGCGCTGGCATATGCCTCCGACCATGCGGCGCTCGAGAGCATGACCGAAGACGAGCGCGCGGTGGTCAATGAGCTGGCGGCTCACGGTTTCTTCGACGAGAGGCCCTTGCCGCGCGGCGAAGGGGCGTTCCGCCCCGTGCAGGTAACGTTGTTTCCCACGAACCGTTGCAACCTGCGCTGCAGCTACTGCTACGCGTTCGGCGGCGAAGGGGGAGCGTCGGGCGAGCCGCTGGTGGAGATGAGCCCCGACGTGGCGCGCGCGGCAATCGACTTCGTCGCCGACAACGCTCGCGCCCTCGCGGACGAGGGTTGCGAACCTGGCTGCTTCATCGTGTCGATTCACGGTAACGGCGAGCCGTTCTGCGCGTTCGGTCTGATGCGCGAGATCGTGCGCTTCGGACGCGAGGCGTCCGAGCGCGTGGGTGTTCCCGTGGTGTTCAACACGGCGACCAACGGCGTGCTGTCCGACGAGCAGTTGGACTTCCTGCTTCGGAACTTCGATTCCGTGAACATATCCTTCGACGGCTTGCCCGCATTCCAGGATGCGAACCGCCCGACCGCGGGAGGCGGCGGGTCCTTCGCGTCCATCGATCGTACCATGCGCGCCCTGCAGGACGCCGGCGTGGAATTCGGCATTCGCACGACGGTGACGGCAAGCATGGTGGCCCGCATGTCCGAGATCGTGGCGTTCGTGGCCGACAACTACGCCGCGACCGAACAGATCCATCTCGAGCCGGTGTGGGAATGCGGGCGCTGCACCACGTCGGACGATGCCATGCCTTCCGCCCAGGCGTTCACGGAAAGCTATCTTGCCGCGCTCGACGTGGCCGACGCGCGCGGCGTGAAGCTCATCTACTCGGGCGCGCGCCAGGAGCTGGTGTGCGATGCGTTCTGCAAGGTGGGCGGCGGCAGCTTCACCGTGACGCCCGCCGGCGACGTGACCGCCTGCTACGAGGTGAGCTACGCGTCCGACCCGCGCTCGCAGCGCTTCTTCTTCGGCCGCTTCGACGAGCAGGCAGGCGCCTTCGTGTTCGACCGGGGTAAGCTGGAAGAGCTCGGGCGCCTGAACGTGCGCAATTTCCCGTACTGCAGCGACTGCTTCTGCAAGTGGCATTGCGCGGGCGATTGCGCGGCGAAGGTGCTCGTCGGCATTTCGCCCGAGGCACATGCGGGAAGCGTGCGCTGCGAGGTAAACCGCACGCTGACCCTGGACCAGATAAGCCGCAAGTTGGATTGGAATCCTCCTGAGGAGAGAGGAGACGCAGATGGCCGATAAGAAATACGACGACCGCGTGCTTGCGAGCGAGGACGAGACGGCGCTTCCCAAGCCGCAGATCCAGATCATCGTGGATGGCAAGAGCGTTTTCAAGCCGGGCATGAAGACGTATTTCGTAGACGACAACGCCGATTCGTCGGGCAGCGCGGGCACGGGCAAGATCGTGGGAACGTACTGCAGCTGCGACACCGTGGTGAGCACGCACCTCGTGTGCACGTGCGAGAGCGTGTCGACGTGCAGCTGCGTGGGGCACAATGCCGGCACCTGCTCGTGCGTTGCCTACAGGCCGGGCGGCGGAGGCGGTGGTTGCTCCTGCCAATCGGTGAGCTGCGGCAGCCCGTGCGCGTGCATTCCCGTCCGCGTCAGGTAGGGGGGCGAACATGAAGCTCGAAGAGAAGAAGAACGTCGTCAAGTGCTCGGCCCGCTATTTCCGGGTGATCGTCTTCTGCCTTGCGATGGGCGCTGCGCTCGTGCTGGCAGCCTGCGGGCAAGGGGGCGGGAGCGCGCAGGGCAGCGCGAGCGATACCAGTGGGCAGGCCTCGTCGGCGAGTGCCGCGCAGAGTGCAGCCTCGCGCGACTACTCGGAGCTAAAGAAGATGGCGGACGACGCAGTGACGGCAGCCGATTCCATCAAGGACAAGGAAAGCGACAGCCAGCAGAAGGCGAAGGCCTCCCAGGAATTCGCCGAAGGCAACACCAAGTACCGGGCGAGGGATTACGCGCAAGCGGAAAAGAAGTATCAGGAAGCGCTTGGCGTGGAGCCGACGAACTACGGCGCGAACGTGAACTTGGCGCTGGCGCTTTTGCAGAACCAACAGAACGAAGAGGCGCTCGCCCAGGCGCTCAAGTGCGTCGCGTTGTTCCCCGATGACGCGGGCTGCCTGCTGAACGCGCAGGTGGCGGGAACCGCTTGCCGCTTCGACATCGACGATATCGACAAGGCGCTCAACGACATCTTGGGCAAGCGCGGCGACAAGCTGGTGAACGACGTGCTGACGCCGTCGTCGACCGTCGCGGGGTCAGATCCCCTGCTGTGGAACCAGGCATACATTTACAACGCGATCTGGAACAGGATCGAAACCGAGGTGAACGCCGAGGGCTTGTCCGCGTCTGCCGCGAAGGAAGCCTACGAGAACATGAGGGGCACGTTCGAATGGCTCATCGGGGACGGCTCCGACGAAGATTCCATCGCCCTGCTTGCATACCTGGACGCTGTAGCCAGTCAGCGCGGCCTGAGCGAGAAGAAGTGACCATGCGAAACAAGTTGACCTCGATCATCGTTCTTGCCAGCTGCCTGGCTCTCTGCGCCATGTTGGTTGCATGCGGGTCGGCACAGCCGACGAAGGAGCAGCTTGTCAGCCAGAAGGACACCTGGGCGGAAAGCGTGCTGAGGGCGGCAGTAGACGACCTCGCCGCGCAGGGCGCGATCGGCAAAGTGCCCGCTGATGCGAAGATGATGGCGGAGGCGTTCACCTACGAGCAGGCAAAAGGCGGGTACGACATCGCGTTCAAGGACGATCGGGCGAAGGCCGAGCTCACGGGCGACTTCACGTTGCCCGATGGCAAGGTCGTGCTGTGCGACCCCGACGCCAACGGGAAGATGCGCGTGTTCTACCTCGACGGCAGCGCGGGTAAGTACAACGCGTCGGTGCCGAGCGGCGCGCCGTTGTTCTATCCCGAGAGCGCACATGGGTATTTCAGCGAACCGAGCATGGCGAAGCTTCTCGACGACGTCGACCCCAGCCGTTTTGCGAGCGACCTCGACGGGTGCGACTACCTGATTGCGTTCGACGGTGTGTACTCGCACGTTGACGAGGACTACTACGTCGGAAGCGTCGACCGCAAGAGCTGCACGACGCTTGCTATCGTCGTCGACGCGAAGGCGAAGAAGGTGCTCCACATCCAGAAC
>CACWWI010000068.1 GCA_902764575.1 uncultured Coriobacteriaceae bacterium | reverse complement strand
CGAGGACGCCGACGTGGCGCAGGACCTGCTCGACACGCTGGAGTCCATCGAGGATGCGGCCTGCCTGGCCGCCAACCAGATCGGCGTGGCCAAGGCCATCATCGTCTACAAGAACGAGAAGGACCGCCCGCACGTCATGTTCAACCCCGGCATGAAGCGCGCCCTGCGCCCCTACCGCACGGAGGAGGGGTGCCTCACGCGCGAGGACACCACGAAGGTGACGCGTTACGATCAGGCCACCTTCACCTACCAGGAGCTCGTCGACGGCGTACTGATCCCGCGCAAGAAGGAATGCCGCGGCTGGACCGCGCAGATCCTGCAGCACATGATCGACCACTGCAAGGGCAAGCTGGTGTAGCCGTCCCCCTTCAACCGATAGCCGATAATGGGCCCGTTTCGCAAGAACGGGCCCACTTTTTTCGGTGTTCGCGTTACCATGTTACCTACGGAAAACCGTACGGCCTGCGCGACTAACAGGAGGAACCACATGGCAAAGCTCGACCTCGAACAGTACGGCATCAAGGATGTCGCCGAAATCGTGTACAACCCCTCGTACGAGCAGCTCTTCGAAGAGGAGATGAATCCCGACCTGACCGGTTACGACAAGGGCCAGCTCACCGAGCTCGACGCCGTCAACGTCATGACCGGCATCTTCACGGGCCGCTCGCCCAAGGACAAGTACATCGTCATGGACGAGGGCTCGAAGGACACCGTGTGGTGGAACACGCCCGAATACCCCAACGACAACCACGAGATGTCCGAGGAAACCTGGGCGGCCATGAAGGACATCGCCGTGAAGCAGCTCTCCGGCAAGCGCCTGTTCGTGATGGACTGCTTCTGCGGCGCGAACGCCGACACGCGCCTTGCCGTGAGGTTCATCCTCGAGGTGGCGTGGCAGGCCCACTTCATCAAGAACATGTTCATCGTGCCGACCGAGGAGGAGCTCGAGACCTTCGAGCCCGACTTCGTGTGCTACAACGCGTCGAAGGCCAAGGTGGAGAACTACAAGGACTTCGGCCTGAACTCCGAGACCGTGGCGGCCTTCAACGTGAGCAGCAAGGAGCAGGTCATCATCAACACCTGGTACGGTGGCGAGATGAAGAAGGGCCTGTTCTCCATGATGAACTACTACCTGCCGCTGAAGGGCATCGCCGCCATGCACTGCTCGGCGAACACCGACATGAACGGCGAGCACACGGCCATCTTCTTCGGCCTTTCCGGCACGGGCAAGACGACGCTGTCGACCGACCCGAAGCGCTTGCTCATCGGCGACGACGAGCACGGTTGGGACGACAACGGCGTGTTCAACTTCGAGGGCGGCTGCTATGCGAAGGTGATCAACCTCGATCCCGAGAGCGAGCCCGACATCTACAACGCCATCAAGCGCAACGCGCTGCTCGAGAACGTCACGTGCGACGCCGACGGCAAGCTCGACTTCGCCGACAAGAGCGTGACGGAGAACACGCGCGTGTCCTACCCCATCGACCACATCGAGAAGATCGTCAAGAACGTGCGCCCGATCTCTGCGGGCCCGGCCGCCGACAATGTCATCTTCCTGTCGGCCGACGCGTTCGGCGTGCTGCCCCCGGTGTCGATCCTTACCCCCGAGCAGACCCAGTACTACTTCCTGAGCGGGTTCACGGCCAAGCTCGCCGGCACCGAGCGCGGCATCACCGAGCCCACGCCCACGTTCAGCGCCTGCTTCGGCCAGGCGTTCCTGGAGCTGCATCCCACGAAGTACGGCGAGGAGCTCGTGAAGCGCATGGAGAAGAGCGGCGCGAAGGCCTACCTGGTGAACACCGGCTGGAACGGCACGGGCAAGCGCATCTCCATCAAGGATACGCGCGGCATCATCGACGCTATCCTCAACGGCGACGTGCTGAAGGCGCCGACGAAGACGATTCCCGTCTTCAACCTGGAAGTGCCCACCGAGCTGCCCGGCGTCGATCCGGCCATCCTGGACCCGCGCGACACCTATGCCGATGCCGCCGAGTGGGACGAGAAGGCCAAGGATCTGGCCGGCCGCTTCATCAAGAACTTCGTGAAGTACGAGAGCAACGCGGCCGGCAAGGCCCTCGTTTCCGCGGGCCCGCAGCTGTAGGCAACGCGCGACAACCCGTACGCACCGGCGCCCCGCATACCGCGGGGCGCCTTCTTGTTTGCGGGTTAGACGAACGCTATGTCGGCGGTGGCCTTGCCGAGCGACGCGCCGTGCACGGTCAGGCGGACGGTGCCGGGGGTTGCGCGGTACACGATGGCGAGCGCATGGCCGCGGTAGGTGGTGTACTCTCCGGAGAGGAAGCTCTCGGTGGGGGCGGGCTGGGCGCTGCCGAAGCCGAGGAGCTCGCCGCCCTCCACTTCGACGCGCAGCTTCTCGTCGGCGTTGGACTCCACGACGCCGTTGGAGCCCTCGATCGTGATGGGCACGTAGGCCACGTCGCCCGCCGGGGCGCTCGGCTTTTCGGAACGGGCGCGCAGGTGGAGCGGGCCTTGCGCCGTGGCGAGGCTGCTGCGCCCCAGCTCCCTTCCCCCCTCGTCGAGCGCGATGGCCGTAAGCTTGCCGGGCTGGTACTCGACGTCCGCCCTGGCGACGAAGTCGTGGAACCGCGCGGTGCCGACCTCCTCGCCGTTGAGCAGCAGCCGCACCGACCGGCCGCGTGCGTCGTACACTTCCACGCTTGCCATCGTGCCCTCGCAACCGGCCCATGACCAGCTGGGGATGGCGTCGCTTCCGCGCCAGGTGGCCTTGTAGATCCGGCCACCCATGCAGTTGACAGGACGCACCTGGATGGAAGGGGCTTTCGCCGTTCCCCACACCGCTCCGGCGAGCGCCCCGTGCGCGCTGGGCTGCCCGAGAGCGTCGAAGGCGCCCGAGCCCGCGAACAGCCAGGGCCAGGGCTTGCTGAACCCCGCCTCGTCGGCGGTGTAGGCCCAGGCGTTCGAGCCCGCCTCGCCGAGGTAGTCCCAGGCCGCCCACATGAAATCGCCCACGACGCAGGGGAGGCTTTCCACCAGGCGCCAGTTGTGGGCCAGCTTGTGGGGGAACGTCTCGCTCCCCACGATGATGCGGTCGGGGTGCTTGCGGGCGTCCACGGCGTAGCGTGAGGCCGCGTAGTTGTATCCCGCGATGTCGAGCGCGTCGAGCGCGGGCGATACCAGCTTGTCGGCGCCCGGCGCGACGGCCAGCAGCGTCATGCTTGTGCCCAGCGACTGGGCGGCGAGGTTGAACATCAGGCTCCCATGCGGCGCGCCCGTGTCGCCGGCGGCCTCCGCGACGCCGCTCGCGTCGGCGTACCAGCTGCGGCCGAGCCGCTCCATGACCATCATCGACAGGTTGAGCCCGCAGGTAACGGGACGCGTGGGGTCGAGCGCGTGCAGGAGCTCGACCATCGAGCGCTCGACCTCGACGCCCTCGGGGGTGGCAGGGTCGGGCACCTCGTTGCCGATGGAGTACATGACCACGCACGGGTGGTTGTAGTCGTGCGCCACCATGCGCCCCAGGTCGTGGTCGAACCAATCGAGGAAATGGCGGGAGTAGTCGTGCACGCTCTTCCGCATGAACCACACGTCCCAAGCCTCGTCCATCACGTACATGCCCAGCTCGTCGCAGGCTTCGAGGATGGTGGAAGGCGCCGGGTTGTGCGCGATGCGCACCGCGTTGAAGCCGGCCTGCTTGAGCATGAGGATGCGGCGGCGCTCGCTTTCGGGGAAGGTCGCCGCGCCGATGACACCGTTGTCGCAGTGGATGCACCCGCCGCGCAGGAGGGTCTCCCGCCCGTTCACGAACAGGCCGCGCGGGCTCCACTCGATCGTGCGGATGCCGAACAGGACGCTCGCGGCGTCGACGATCGCCTCGCCGTCGCGGAGCTTGACGACGCAGCGGTAGAGGTTGGGGGCTTCGGCGCTCCAGAGCGCGGCGCCGGGAACGTAGATCTGCGCGTGCCTGCCCTCCCCGACCGCAGCGGTGCGGCCCTCGCCGTCGAGGATGACGATCTCGGGTTGCCCGCCCGTGCAGTCGACGTCGACGCGGATGGTGGCCGGCTGCGTGGAGAGCGTGGTTATGCGGACGCCCTCGGGCTGGATGCGGCATGCGGGCCCTTCCCAGAGCCATACGGGACGGTGGATGCCGCCGCCCGAGTACCAGCGGCAGTCGGGCTGGTCGTCGTTGCGGGCGTCGACCTCGATGGTGTTGCGGCCCGGTCGCACGGTTCCCGCGAGGTCGACGAAAAACGGCACGAAACCGTAGGGAGGCGCGTCGACGGGAGCTCCGTTCACATGGATCTGCGCATCGCGGTAGACGCCCTCGAACTCGAGGAGCAGCGCACCGGCGGCCTGCTCGGCGCTCAGCTCGAAGTCCTTCCAGTAGTGGTACACGCCGCCATGGTAGTAGCCGCTCGCGCTTCCCGCGGGGGCGTCGGGCCCGCGCCGTTCGCCGAGCATGGCGTCGTGCGGAACCACAACGGGTGCGAACTCACCGTCGCCCCGCGCGAATTCCCACCCATCGCAGAAGCTCGTCCTTTTCACGGCGCTCCTTAGAACGTGGCCTTGTGGATCATCTCGCGCATGAGGCGCGCGGCCTTCTCGTTGATCTTGGGAATGCGGTAGTCCATGAGCTGGAGCATCTTCTCCTGGTCGCCCGGGAGCATGCCGTCGAAGCGGATGACGTCGGAGTCGTGCGAGCAGATGATGCGCGTCTTGCAGCTCAGGTGCGCGATGAACGTGCGGATTTCCTCGGCGGTCTCGACCTCGGTGGCGGGGACCCATGCGCCTGAGGCAATGTCCTCGGCGAGGGGCCACGTCTTCGTGGGCGTGAGCGTCACGATGAGGATCGTCTGCGGTGCGGATGCGCTGAACGCGGCAGCCGAGGCGAGGGCGTTCTGTTGCCCCTTGCCCGCACCGGCGAGCCCCGCGAGGTAGAACATGGTGAACTCGATGCCCGCCGCGTGCATGCGCGCGCTCTGCTCCACGAGGTCGGCCGCCGTCTGGTCCTTGCACATGAACGCGAGCACCTCGTCGTCGCCGCTCTCAGCGCCGATTGCAAGGTCGTTCACCCCGCGCGCGGCCAGCTCGGCCAGCTCCTCGTCGGTCTTGCGGGCGATGTCGGTGATGCGGCAGAAGCCACCGTAGCTGTTCACCGTGGGAATGCGCTCCTCCACTGCGTCGAAGATCTCTATCAGCTTCGCGTTAGGGAGGGCGAAGGGGTTGCCTCCCGTCAGGTAGATGCGCCGCGTGAGCGCCGTCGCCGTCTTGGCGATCTCGTCGATGTCCTCGACGATCTCCTCCATGGGAGAGGGGCGGAACGGGATGCCCGTGTAGATGTCGCAGAACTTGCACTTCCCGTGCGTGCACCCGTCGGATACCTGCAGCATGGGGCAGTTCATGTCGCGCGGTGGGCGATGCTGCGGCCTGGTGATGTGCATGGGCACTCCTGTCTTCGGAGGGCCGATGCGCCGGGGTGGCTCACCGTGAATGCGCCATCCCGAGGGAGCGGCCCAACCGGGTTCGTTATCGGCGCTCGAGGGCGCTGCAGAGGGCGTCGAGCAAGGTGATGGCGTAGTGCTGCATCGAGCGCGCCTCGCCCGCGTCCTCCCACGTCTTGCCGGGCAGCTCGACGTTGATGCGGGGGTTCTTCTTGCGGTAGGCGGCGTTGATGGCGGGCGCCATGCGCAGCGAGAGCGTTTCGTCGGGCTCGAAGTTCACGCGCGGCACGCGTTCTGCTGCGGGCGTCTCCCCCGGCAGCACCAGGTGCACGAGCAGCATGGTCTCGTCGGGTTGCACGAGCAGCGAGTCGGCGCTCACGATCTTGGACGAGGGGTTGGTGGCCAGCGAGAGGTTCGACATGCGCGATGCCACCCCCCGCGTGAAGTCGTCGGTGCCGAACAGGCAGAGCGCGTTCTTTTCTAGGACGTTCGCGGCGCGTGCGAATCCCAGGTTCAGCTGGATGGGGATGGTGGGCTTGCCCTCCCACGAATGGTGCAGGTTGCGGATTGCCTCGAACGTGTAGGCGCCCACGATGCCGTCGGAGGGAAGGCCCATGTTGCGCTGGAACTTGCGCACGGCCTCCTCGGTGAAGGCGCCGAAGATGCCGTCCTCGTGGCCCGTGGGGAAGCCGAGCGCGCCGAGCGCTTGCTGCAGCTCGAGCACGTCGTGGCCGTGGAAGTAGGGCATGCGCAGGTACAGCGTGCGGTCGCCGAAATGGTACGAGGCATCGACGAGGGTGGCCCACACCTTGTCGTCGATGGTGTCGCCGTCGCCGAGCCCGTTGCGCATGCGGAACTCGCGGATGGCGGCAGCGGTCGTGTCGCCGAACACGCCATCGACCTGGTCCTGCTCGAGCATGCCGATAGTCGCGAGACGCTGCTGCACGTCCTCGACCGCAGCACCGGTATCGCCGAAATTGATCTCTTTCATAGTAACCATGCGTCCATACTATCACGCATCGCGGCCAGCCCATTCCGCTCCCCACCCTTTTCACAGGTATCACGCTCCCGCCGCGCCCGTTCCTTTATAATCACTCATAATCAGTTGCGGCCGAACGCGAGGGATGTCGGCCGAACGAAAGGCAAGGCTTCACCCATGATCAACTTTAAAGAGCTTTTGGAATCGGAAGATATGCCGAAGTCGTTCGAGGATTACCTCGAGCGCTGCGCGGACTCGGTCGGCGATGCGGTGAACACGTTCATACCCAAGGGATCGCATCCCGACATGGACCGCTACCTGTACGGGCCCGTGCTGCGCTACAGCCGCAACGGCGGCAAGCGGCACCGCCCGCTCATCTGCTTCGCGGCGTGCCTCGCAGTCGGGGGCGACCCCGATCGTGCGCTCAGTGCCGCGGCGGCAATCGAGCACTTCCACACCGCTGCGCTCATCCACGACGACATCGCCGACGGTGCCGAAGTGCGCCGCGGCGAGCCGTGCATACACCTGACCGAGGGGCTGGGCCTCTCCATCATCATGGGCGACTTGGGCCTGCAGCTGGTCAACGGCACGGTGGCGAAAGACCCCGGCCTAGACGAGCACACGAAGCTGCGCGTCCTCTCCGAGCTCATCGACATGACCCGCCGCACGATCGAGGGCCAGGCCCTCGACATCGGCTGGGCGCGCGACGGCCGTTACGACATCTCGCCCGAGGACTACCTCATCATGGCCACGCACAAAACCGCGCACTACTCCGGCGCCGTGCCGCTCGCCATCGGTGCCATCATCGGCGGAGGGACCGAAACCCAGATCGAGTGTCTGCGCAACTACGGATTGGACACGGGCCTGGCCTTCCAGATCCAGGACGACCTGTTGAACCTGGTGGGCAAGGCCGAAGCGACGAAGAAGGGCTTCCGCGACGACATCACCGAGGGCAAGCGCACGCTCGTGGTGGTGCATGCGCTGCAGAACCTCGGCAGCGATGACCGCGAGCGCCTGGTCCAGATCCTTTCCAGCCACACGAAGGAAGCCGCCGACCTGGACGAGGCCGTGGACCTGATGAACAAGGCGGGGAGCATCGAGTACGCGCGCAATTACGCCGCGAACCTGTCGAGCATCGCGAAGAACCGTCTGGTCGACATGATCGACCCCTCGCCCGCCCGCGACATGCTCATCTCAATGGCCGACTGGTTCGTAAGCCGTTTGAGCTAGCCCTTTTTCACAACGTAAGAGTAGCCGTTTTCTGGTCCCTCGGGAGCCGTCGCGCCGAGCTCTCGCAGGCTGTGAGGGAGTGCAGGCGCAGCGGGAGCGAGGACTGTCTGAGCCCGCGAAGCGGGCGAGTTCCGCAGCTGCTGCGCCGAAACGACCGAACGGTTAGCCTGCGCGTGCTCGGCGCGACGGCTCCCGAGGGACCAGAAAACGGCGGCGGGTAGCGAGCCCTACGGCTACCATGCCAGTTCCCGAGCGGTCAGGAAACGGCGGTGGATGGCGCCTTTCAGGCAATTCGAAGCCATTCGCTGAAAAATTCGAGTTCAGGTTGTCGTTTTGCTTTCAAAACGGCGTTTATCATGGCAAGATAGCTATTTGCATGTTATGGCATCCCATTCGGGGGGTTAACGGAGGAATCCTATGGAGCAACGTAAGATCGGATTTACCGAAACCATCTTGCGCGACGCGGGACAGAGCCTTATCGCCACTCGTCTTGCGTTCAGCGAGATGGAGCCCATTCTGGGCAAGCTGGACCAGGCCGGCTACTATTCCCTGGAATGCTGGGGCGGGGCCACGTTCGACGTGTGCCTGCGCTTCCTGAACGAGGATCCCTGGGAACGTCTGCGCAAAATTCGCGCGGCGGTGCCCAACACCCAGCTGCAGATGCTTCTGCGCGGTCAGAACATCCTCGGTTACAAGCATTATTCCGACGACGTGGTGCGCCGCTTCGTGAAGGCGAGCGTGCGCAACGGCATCGACATCATCCGCATCTTCGACGCGCTCAACGACGTGGACAACCTGAAGGTTGCCACCGAGGCGGCCGTCGAGGAGGGCGCGATCGTTTCCGGCGCCATCTCCTACACCACGAGCCCCGTGCACACGCTCGAAGCGTACGTGAAGCTCGCGAAGGAGATGCATGCGATGGGCGCTTCGACCATCTGCATCAAGGACATGGCCGGCATCATGACGCCCGCTGAGGCCTACGACCTGGTGTCCGCGCTGAAGGACGCCATCGACCTTCCCGTGGTTGTGCACACGCACTGCACGACCGGCATGGCCTACATGACCTACCTCAAGGCGGTCGAGGCCGGCGCCGACGTCATCGACACCGCCATCTCCCCGTTCTCGGGCGGCACGTCGCAGCCCGCGACCGAGACCCTGGCCGTCGCGCTCAAGGGCCTCGGGTACGACGTTGAGCTCAACGAGCCGACGCTCTACGAGATCGCCGACTACTTCAAGCCCGTCCGCGCCAAGTACCTCGAGGACGGCACGCTCAACCCGATTTCGTTGACCACCGACACGCAGTGCCTGAACTACCAGATTCCGGGCGGCATGCTCTCGAACCTGCTATCGCAGCTCGAGATGCTCAACTCGCTCGACAAGTTCGAGGATGCCCTGAAGGAGACCCCGCGCGTGCGCGAGGACCTTGGCTACCCGCCGCTGGTCACCCCGACCTCGCAGCTCGTTGGCACGCAGGCTGTGCAGAACGTGCTCGCCGGCGAGCGCTACAAGAACGTTGGCGCCGAGATCAAGGCGTACTGCCGCGGCGAGTACGGCAAGACGCCGGCTCCGATCAACCCCGAGATCCGCGAGAAGATCCTCGCGGGCGACGCGGTCATCGAGGGCCGCTATGCCGAGACGCTTCCGGCCGACGCGTTCCAGACGGCCGAGGCGGAGCTTGGCGACATCGCCCGCTGCGAGGAGGACGTGCTCAGCTACATCGCGTTCCCGCCCGTTGCCGAGAAGTTCTTCGAGGCGCGCAAGGAGCAGGAGGAGCGCAAGGTTGCCTATAGCATCACGAAGGCGGAGGAGTAGCCATCATGACCCTCGATCTTGGCGGTTACGCCCTCTATTCGGTGATGGGCATCTGCGTCGTGTTCGCGGCGCTCGTGCTCATCATGTGCATGATCAAAATTCTCATCGCGGTTACCGAGAAGAAAAAGGCACCTGCTGCCGAGGCGCCTGATGCGCCCGCTGCAGCCACCGCACCCGAGCCGGTGCTTGCTCCCGGCACGGCGGGCGACCTGTGCCTGTACGACACCGATCCGCGCGATGCGGCCATGGTCATGGCCATCGTCGCTGACGAGTTGAAGAAGCCCTTGAACGAACTGAGGTTCATCTCCATCAAGGAGGTTAAGTAGATGAAGTACATAGTCACCCTCAAGGACAAGACCTACGAGGTCGAAGTCGAGGAAGGCGAGGCCATGATCCTCGACGAGTACGAGGTGAAGGCCCCGGCCGCCCCGGCTCCGGCCGCCGCTCCCGTC
>CACWWI010000067.1 GCA_902764575.1 uncultured Coriobacteriaceae bacterium | reverse complement strand
GGCGCACGATGAAGTTGACCTCAATGCCCTGACGGCCTCGGGTGTCGCCGTCGATGTCGGTCTCGGTGGGGCGCAGGTCGGCGGGAACGATATTCTCGGACAAGATTCGCTCAAGCCATGCCTCGAAGTCCGCGTCGTCAGCGAAATGGATACGCTCCGGCCACGGATCGGTTGATAGATAGTTCACGCCCGCGAACCAACGAGCGGCATAGCGCACGTTCTCGTGAATGAGCTCGACGACGGGATGCGCGGCAAGATAGTCGGGGTCCTCGAGGCTCACGATCGCTTTGAACATCGACCAGTCCTTCATGTGGTGGGCGCGCAGGACGGTCGTGCGCTCGCCCATTCGCCCGCCGAGCATGAAGTCCATGGCCACCTGCCCGTGCACCGACTCCTCGCCGCTGAAGTTATGCGTGAGAGCGTATCTCCGCTCGAAGCGCTGCTTCACCACGGGGTAGTCGATGGGGCTGCCATTCATGTGGATCCAGCCTACGCACTCGGGGTTAATCGATCTCAGCTCGCCCAGGTCGATGTTAGGCCACGTTTGCCAATGGCCCTTCATCTTGCTGCCGAAAATGGATTGGAAGATGTTGGCGGGATCGTACGGGTCCGCCGCGTCATCCGCTCCAGGCGATTCTTCCAGCTCCGTGCGTCTAGCATCTTCCTCGTTAGAAGTACTTACCGCCATTGAGGGAGCCGTTCACGAAGTCGGCATTGGCGCGGGCAGGGTCAATGCCTTCGCGCGTGTCGCCTTCTACATAGTCACCAAGCCTAACGCAGACCCACATGCAGTTGTACGGGCAGTCCCCGGTGCCGCCGGACGCGCTGTCCAATTCATCTAAAGAGAGCTCTAGGTTCTCCTTTTTGGCCAGGTTTTCCAGCTCTTCAGGGCTCGTGCACGCCTTCACCTTCTCGATGAGCTCGGGGCTGAGGTTCTCGAAGTCCATGCCTTTCCCTTTCAGTCTTCCGACGAAATCGCTATCCAGTTTATACGCAATCGCAGCCTCTCCGTTTCAGGTTTTCATATTGAAGGAAAACCGTCGATTTACCACACGAACGCGCAGCCCGGCGACGCCCCGCAAGGGTATAAAATACTAGTGGGCGGCAAATCCATAATCGCGTAACCGCTTGGAAGTGTCGCCGGCGCTCGAAAAGCAGTGTGCCTGCGGTTCCGGAGCGAGGTGATAGCCAATGCAGCTTCTGAGCAAGATCAAGAGCGAATTGTTCTACGGCGGGCTTACCAAAGACGAGTTCCAGCAGGTGAAGGAACCGGTCCGGGAAAGAAACAGGAAAACCCTCATCGTCTGGGCAATCGCATCGGGCCTGTTCTATATCGCCGCTGCGTTCCTATACAATGTTTTTGACGACGCCCTCGGCGTCGGCATCCTCGTCGTTACGCTCGCGACCAGCGTCGTTACGCTCGTATGCGCAATACCCCTATCAAAGCGCTACCCCTGGCTGGCAACCGTGGGCATGTACCTACTCGAGCTATCCATCTTGGGAAACGGCGTTGCCTTGTCCGTGTTCCATTCCCCCAACAGGGATTGCGGGACGATAGTGCTCGCAGCCCTCGTCCCCTCTGCCTTCACTGACCGAACGGTCGCCTCGATTGCCCTCGAAGCAGTCACGATAATCGGATACGCAGTCGTGGGCCAGTGCGGCCTCATTGCCCCGGATGCATATTCCTGGGGGCTGTTCTCCCTTTGCTTCTATGCCGTTATCGGCCTGGCAAACGGGCATTTCATCAACAAGGCCCGCTTCGAGAGGTTCCTCTTCGCCGATTCCGCGATGAAGCTGGCCGACCTTCGCAAGACCTACAACCAAGAACTCGAGAAGGAAGTCGAGGCGAAGACGCAGCAGGTCGTAGCCATGCAGGATCAGCTCGTCATCGGTATGGCGACCATGGTTGAAAGCCGCGATAACTCCACCGGCGGCCACATCAAGAGAACGAGCACAGGCGTGCGCATCCTTACGGACGAGATACGGCGCGACAACACCTTGCAGTTATCGGACGAGTTCTGCGAGAAGCTCGTCAAAGCCGCACCGATGCACGACCTGGGTAAGATCGCCGTTGATGACGCGATCCTGCGCAAGCCCGGGCGGTTTACGTCAGAGGAATACAATCAGATGAAGACCCATACGTCGGAAGGCGCCCGCGTCCTGCACGAGATCCTGGCCGACACCGATGACGAGGAGTACCGCCAAATCGCGGAGAACGTCGCACACTACCACCATGAGCGCGTCGACGGCTCGGGGTATCCCGATGGCCTCCGTGGCGACGAGATTCCCCTTGAGGCGCGGATCATGGCCATCGCCGACGTGTACGACGCCCTAGTCAGCAAGCGGGTGTACAAGGAGAGCTATTCCTTCGAGAAGGCGGACAGGATCATCTTGGATGGAATGGGAACGCAGTTCGACCCCCAGCTGGAAAAATACTACGAAGCGGCACGGCCCAAGCTGGAAGCGTATTACGCCCAGAGCTCGTAAGCATCTCGTCCTTAATATTCGCGGTTGCGCTTCTTCACGATAGCCGCAATCGTTCCGCCTGACGCCAGCAGGAGCATAAGCAGAAGCGTCGGATTCACGAGGTCTCCCGTGTTCGACACCTTGCTCGGGCTCGATTTTGTTTGGGCGCTCTTCGCTCCACCGGAAGTGTCGTCGCCACTAGCGGCGCCATCGTCGCCAGCGTCGGAGTCGTTCTTCTTCCACTTTGCTGTGAACACATGGTCGCTGTCCGCATGATATTGTTGCCCAGGTTGGTACTCCGACCCTTCCCAGCATTCAAACGTGTAGCCATCCCGCGTCGGGGCATCGATGATGTCGAACTCGGTCTCGAGAGCGGGCTCGTACTTCTTGACGGCGCTCGTGCCGTCTTCCCACTGTCCGCCGGCAGGATCGAACTCCAGCTGCGGCTTAACCTCATGCTGGACGTCGTACATGTCCGAGATGGCGAGCTTGACCTCAACGTCAGTTATGCCCAGATTCGAGTAGCTGTCCTTCACGAGCTCGGCATTCGTCTTCTCCAGCATGAACATGTCTATGGGGTCCGCTTTTCCAAGGCTCGGATCATTGCAAAGGGCCACCGTCACCACGTCATCGAGCGTATCGAGGGGGATCGGTATCGTGTTGCCGTAGATGTAGATGCTTTTCGCCTTGCCGTTCTCATCGAAGACCAGCTCTCCCACACCCAAAAGCTGCTCGCCCAAGTAGAAAACTGCGTAAACGGAGTTGTCCGACGCATCGGACGCCAGATGCATTTTCCCATCCGCGTCCTTCACGGCATACCATTGCCCGTCGAACTTCGGGATCAGGTATGAAGAGTCGGTGGCGCTCATGTAATCGTCTGCAGACTCCCCCTCCGCGCCGCCGGGCGCCCGGGTGCCGTAAAGCGTCCTGGTGGGCTTTTTGAACATCTCGTCTTCCCTGTTGGCCGTCACCGTGAGCACCGGGACGTCGATGACCCGCTTGGGCGTGTCCGTCACGTCGATGCGATAGTAATCCGTCCCATCCTTCGATTCCGTCGCAAGGGAGGCCTTGTCGTGATCCAAGACCTCCTCGCGCTGGATGTCTATGATTCCGCCGAGCCATGCCGGCACGTCCCTGTCGCTTCCCTTGAAGGCCTTCTCGATGTACTCCCATCCCCTCTTGACGTGGTTTTCGGACTTCTGGGACTGGAGGTATTCCAGGACCTTGTCGTAGTCGATCTCGTCAGGAGCGCAACCGTTTTCCACAAGGGTGGAGACGGCCACGCCGGCGTTGCAGATCAGCTCGTAATCGAGAACTGCCTGCATGTACGTCTCGAGCAGCTCCCTCTCGGTCGAACCTTCCGCATACGACCCAGCCAACTCCTCCATCGCGTCAATGTAGAAGGACACTTCCCCTGAAGCATCGCCTTTGGCAGGATTGAAGAAGTGGAAGATATTCAACCCGCTTGTCGGGGATTTCGTAGCCCTTATCTCTATGCTCCCGTCATCGTTCCTGCCGAAGAACGCATACGTTTCCTTCGATTTCTGCGTGTGCTTCGCATAGACGATGTCCTTATCATGCAAGATGTTCTGGATCTCGAGCGCCGTTTGCGTGTATGCGTTCCGGAACCCCGGCTCCTGCCAGTCGGTTTCGTACAATCCGATCCCGAGCTGCTCTACCACGGTCGCGAAGTCTTGCAGGTTGGTGATGACGAAATGATAGTCGTCTTTCGGAACGCGGATCTCGTCGTAGAAGCTCCCGGCTGTCGCCTCTGCCCTCATCTGCCGTGCGACCGTCAGCAGCTTGTCCACGATCCCACTATCCTTGAGCTCTTTTACGTTGATCGCGCAATAGCCGACCGAACGGCCTACCGATACCTTTTCGGGATGTTCGTCATAGTAATCGACGAAAAGGTCCACGAACTTGCGTCCCAAGTCCCAGGTATCCATATCGGGGTCATCTGCGAGGTAATCGAACAGTGCCGTGAAATCGACCGTTGGGAACGGGTTGACGTCTGCCGACCCGAAATAATAGTCCGTGTAATCCCACAAGGCGAGCGCCGTTTCGAAATTGCCCATCATGCAGCAGTCCAAGTCGATGAAGTCGAACTTGCCCTCATTTCGCACGACCTCGCTTTCCGAGATCGCCTGCCGGAGCTGGCGCACGGATATTGACGCATGTGAGTCCCCGGTGTCGTGGTCATCCACGCCATAACCGCCCTCGGGGCCCATGCCATGGTCGTTCAGGATCAGATCGTATTTGCCCGCCGGCGCGATGCCATGGGCATAGTTGATGAACTTCTTCAACGTGTTCGGGTCGCTCATGAGCTCGTCTTCGGACTTCTTGGCAGCAGTCCCGTCGTCGCTCACGCCGTCGCCGTCCAACAGCATCAAGTAGCCTTCGGCGTTATCGGTGGCTCCATACACTTCCCAGACCTGGTTGTACTCGCTGCTGATCTCGGTCAGCGTGCCGGTGTGGCCGTCTTTATCACGCAGGTGGCTTGCATCCAGGTGCCATTTGAGCGAGCCGCCCGTCATAACGATGATGCGGAAATCACTGCGATTAAACTTCGATGCCATGTATTCCTTGAGCATGTCTGTGCACGCGAAGCCGTTCTCCTCGGAAGCTGCACCATCCAGGTAAATCATAATGGTGCGGGAGTGCTCATTGTTATTGCCAAGAGACGGGGTTTCGGCGGCAGCAAGATCGCCGTCATCTGCAAATGCAGTAGGCGAAGTGGCGACGCCAAGGATTACCGCGGCCATTGCCAGCATGATACCGAGGGCAATAAAGAAACGCCTTGCGGCTGCCATAGTCCTTGAGTTCATGAGAAAGCCTCCTCGCGTACGTTTTTGAACTCGCTCTGTCGGACGAATCGATTTCGATTCTAACATGCAAGTAGGCGGGCGGAACCCGGTCCACCCGCCTAACCTGTTGTCATCTTGCTTGGGATCAACCGACTGGGCTGCTAGTCCTCATCGTCGTCTACTTCTTCGCGCTTCACCGGCTTGCGAGGCCTCCGGCGACGACCGCGCTTCCGTCCTAAAAAGCTCCGCGAGAGGGATTGCATTACGGCGCATTACGGCGATTTAATCAGGAGTTTTGATTGGGTGGCGAATGTGTCACACCCCACAGGCACTGCGTCTCCTGGTGACGGATTATCGCAGCGACCTGACTCAACATGGAACTATGGCTATCAGACCAATCTGGCGTAGTCTTGCGATTGGTGGAAGATGTGCGCGATGACAACAGCGCCATCGTGAACCTTATATAGCGCGACGTAGTTCTTTATGAAAAGGGGCCGATACCCCTTGGCTGCAAGCTCCGGCATGCGCGATAGCGCATGAAGCTCCGGGTTGTCGCGCACGTGGTCCACCTGGCGCATGAACTCATCGACGAATCCTTTCGCCGCGCCCGGGCTTTTCAAGGTGCCCGAAAGGTACGACACGATTTGCTCGTACTCGCGCATGGCCTCGGCGGCGATGGACACGCTATAGGCCATAGCGACCCCTGATCTGCGCAGCGAAGGAGTCGAAATCTGCGACATCTCCGGAAGATATCTGGTCTTCGGCGAGCATCATGCGCGAGAGCAATCGACCCTTCGCGATCGCCTCCTCGTTTATGCGGTGCTGTGCAGAACTGATGCAGTGCATGACATCGTAGCCGTTCCTCGTGACGATGACCTCGCCCTCGCGCTCGACGAGGTCCACGAAAGCGGCGGTATCCTTGACGTCCCTCACGGGTGCGGTAACGGTCATGAGCCTGTCCTTTCCATACTTCAGAATGTGGCCATATTGTACCACACGCTCGTAACTCGCCAGGGTACCGTACCGCACTAGACTCTGCATTCAACTTTACGATTCTTGTATTATCTACTCATCGGGCCTTTTCTCCTGCGGCTTCTTTCAGCGCGTCCAACGAATCAAATCTTGTGGAATACATTGTCAGCGGAGCGATTAGGGTATCGCCGATAGCCGTTAGGTCGTAACCGTTAGCAGCCGCGTCGTTGGCTAGGTAAGCTTTGTGCTGGAAAGCGTTCAGGTCGATCTCACCGGCATTCAGCGCTCTGTTGGGCTCATCGTAGGCATCAAATTGCACCACTTCGATGTAGATGCCTGCGTTCTCGTCGTCAAGGATCTTCTGAACCGCTTTCCACTGGTCGTTGTCTGTTCCGCATACGCCCACCTTAACGGTGGTCTTGCCTTCCCTGTCTGAAGCGTAGGCGGAGATTTCCTTAGCCTTTTCGGCGGTCAGCCCGATATCACTGTCGTACGCGAAGGCAGGGTAGTATATCTCTTTGTAATCGACCAGCATGAACTCAGCGACGAGTTGGGTCTGGTATGCGGCGACAATTTTGCGGAAGGTTTCGCTCCCGGCGTCCGCGGTCCGTGCCGCAATTACATTCACATAGGGGTTGTCTCCGCCTTCGCTCTGCTTTTCGGTGATCAAGCCGTCCCGGGATGGAATCAGGTTGTTCGGAATGGCGTAGTTGCCGTTGATCGCGCAGGCGCCGAAGTTACCGAGCGTAGAAGGCAAAGAGTCGGCCGGCATCGGGACCACCTCGATGTTGTATAGGGCACCGGTGATGTCCTTCAGCTCGGGAGCGTACCCCGCGTCCGGGTCTACGGTGATCAGCCCGGCCGCCTCCAGCAGCTTGATGCCCCTGGAAAGGTTCGTACCGTCATCGGGTATGCCGATTCGGATCGCTTCGCTGCTCGACGCGGCCTGCGTGGCGGACGAGCCGCTATTGCTCGCCGATACGCTCTCCTTATTTGCCTGGCCACATGCGACAAGGCCAATCGATATGCCCGCAACGAGCAATCCCGCAAAGAGCACTGTCTTGAGCCTCATGATGTCCCTCTTTCTCTCGGCGTGAGATGTGAACGCCGCACATCCCTTTCAACGCGGTCACATCGTTTTCCAATAGCCCCGCATAGGCTTTCATAGGCGTCCTGCATCGGTGAGAATCCCGTAAACCGCCTGCGCTATCACCTTGTTCCCCTCTTCTTCGTAGTGGGCCCAATCGCTGTAGGCCCCGCACACTCCATCGAACACATGGGAAAGGTCGTGCAGGAAGGCGTGTTCCGCCATGCGCCCCCGAACGTCTTCGTAAAAACGTGTTCCCTCGTCAAAGAACACGCTGATGCTGTCTATCTCTCGAGCGCCCTCGGACGTGAACGATGCCATGCACTGCTTCTCGAATTCGCTCATCGGGTAACTGCCTGCGAATACGGCGGGCTGGAAAAAACCATGGAACGCTATGCCGTAACTCCCGAGCGAAGCATGCATGATTCGCTGGTTCGCCAGCCAGATTTGGCTATCTTGCCTCCCTCTACCAGGCCAAGCGCCCTTTCCGGCTTCATCGAACCAGAGCTCCTTCTGCTTATGGGCGTGCGTGCGAATATCGCTTTCGAATCTGCGCGAGGTTGCCTTTGAGTACCAGGGATGAGCGCGGTCAACCATGATGTCTGCGATATCGCACGCTCCAGAAAGCGATAGGACCAGATCCGGCTTTAGGCAAGGAACGTCCCGAAGCACCACGTCCCTTTCCTCGCACGACGTGTAGCCGTTTACGCCCCCGTTGAACACAACGTTTGGAATGCCGTTTTCAAGAAGGATCTCATGCAGGTAAGAAGGCCAGCTCCGAAATCCGGAATAACTGTAATCCGTCGTGGCCCCGCCCACGGCGACAATCCTCAAAAGGCCCTCTTCGTTTTCGCCGTGAACGTGGAACGAGCCCACATCATCGCTCCTGCCGTATCCCACCAGCGGATCGAGTACGTCACGTTCTTTCGCGCTCTGGTAGCCGTGCAATCCGAAATAGCTCTCGTTCTCCCTGAGCCCGTAATTCTCCAATGTTCTGTTCAGGTCGCGCCTGTAATGCAGTGAATGCACAACCGCTATTTCCGACGGGTCTTCGTAAATCAACCTGTGCAGGGGCAATGCGGGCCTGCTCATGAACGATTTCCCATCCGTCGTTTCCAAGGGGTCCGCATCGGGATCGACGAAGAAATCGACATCTGCCCCCATCGCGCGAATCGCGCAGCAAATATAGGCGGAAGCGCTCGTGCATCCAAGAATTACGAGTTTCCTCCCCCGTGTAAGCTCAAGCAGCTCTCCGATATATGCTTGAAGCGAGTTGGCCATCCCTTTACCTTCCAAACCGTTCATGCGCGGTCTTTCATCTGCAGTATCTCGTCCGCGATTCGCTCTGCAAGCATCCTGTTTCCCCGCTCGTCGCAATGGACGCCATCCAGGTAAACCCCGCTGCATGAAGAGAAGCAGTCCGTAAGGTCCACGAACCCTTCGGCGGGGTTCATCAGCTTTGTCGCTTCAAGGTAAAAAGCCGGATAGTTGTCAAACAGCCTCGTCGCTATCTTCTCTTCTTTGATCTTCGACATCCATTGCAGCTCGAAGTCGCTCATTCGATACGCATCGGCCACGATGCAGGGTTGCAGGAAGCACATGTGCGCGATCCCGAACTCCGACGCCACGGCATGAACGATGCGGTGATTCCTATACCACCTTTCCGCGTCGGACATCTCCTCGTTGAGCCCATAGCGTATCTTCTCGTTCCCCTTCAGGCAGTAGCGGTACATCGGCTCGACGATCTGGTCCTCCAGATACCTGGCATAGTGGTTTCTCTCGGGATTGCAGTGGGTCCATCCGATATCGTTGTCCCCGCTCAGGGAAACCACCAAATCGGGCTTCATCGGAACGACGTCCCGCAAGAACTTGTCCCTTTCCTGCGCGGACGTATAGCCCAACACGCCCCCGCTCACCACAACGTTGTTCACGCCCCTTTCGCTCAAGATGTCGTGGAGAAGCACCGGCCAGCACGTGATGCTCCCGTAATTGCAGTCCGACGTGGAGCCCCCCAACGTGACGATCGTATACGGCTCTTCTGCCCCCGTGCGTTCGCCGATAAATGTGAAGCCCGGAACGTCGTCATTGCGATTGTTCGTTAGAAGCGGGTCCACCATCTCTAGCTTCTCGTAGCGGAATACGCCATGGAGAGAGGAATAATGCTCCCCCTCGACAAGGCCGTTCTCCAAAGCATAATCGTCCATGAACCGCGGGTCTTTAAAGACGTCTATGATGAAAACCGAATCCCTCTCGCATTCCCATATCCCCTTTATCGGTTTTCCGTAAAAGGTTGAGTGAATCCGCTTAAGCTCGGTATCGTAAAAGCAGCAGGGGTCAACACCGAGCGCCTCCAGCGCGCAATACGCCACGGCTCCAAACAGGCCATAGCCGAAAACCCCGATTTGCCGGCCTTTTGCCTGTTCCAAGGCTTCGCTCAGATACTGCTTCAGCATGTCCATACGATCCGCACCGTGTTCCTCATAGCTCGTAAATGAATTCCGAGATCTCGCCTTCATCCACCAGCAGCTGATCGAGCCCTTCGTATTTGAAACATGAAGCTACGCACGATCTGATCAAAGCCGCCCTCTTCGATTCGTCAGCGGTTTTCACGCTCAG
>CACWWI010000066.1 GCA_902764575.1 uncultured Coriobacteriaceae bacterium | reverse complement strand
CGTGCCCTCCGGCTGTGAGGTTCTTGTCTTCTGCTATCGCTTTTTCTTCCATCTTCGTTCTCTCGTTTTCCGAAATGAATGTATGGAACTGTCTTTGAGGCTTTATTATCCCAGGCTTTATTATCCCCGCGTTTGCTTACAGCGTGGCGAACTGTCGGGCTCCTTTGGTTCTCAGCCAGGTTCTCAGAACCGCGGCAATCACCGCAGCGAGCACCGCTAACCCGATGAGCACTGGAGCGCATCCGACGGGCGCGCACAGGAAGTAACCGGCGAGGGCAGCCAGACCGCAGAACGCCCACCCGCCAAGCAGGGACAGCAACGTGCTTATGCTGCGCTTCACGGGAACCGAGTCGTCCGTCCAGGAGAGGTTGGCGTTATGCAGGTCGATTGCCAGCCCAAAATACGCATGCAGCCACGCGTACAGCACGCAAGCTGCGCCTACGAGCGCGATCGCCCATGAATCAAGCCCAAGTGCAATGCCTATGGTGACTGCCGCGAACAGCACGGCGGCGCCGTTCAACAAGGCGGCCATGTTCGCCTTCGCACGCAACGCTTCCCAGGGGCTCACGGGCAGCGACTGCAAAACCCACAGGCTCTTGCCCTCGAGGGACACGGCCGCGCAGGTGATTGCGTTCACAGACACGACCGTTGCCAACGCGGCGAACAACAGCACGGGGATGAGCGTTTCGATCCCCGGCGTCTCAAGCGCGATCTGCGCGACTGTCGCACGAAACTGATCATGCATGATGAGCGCTGCGACGCCTCCCACTGGCAGCAATAGCAGCCCGAAACCGCAGTTGAGCATCCAGGTGGGGGAGGACGCGAAGTGGCCAAGCTCGCGCTTCAGCAATGCCAAACGGGGTGTGGCCGTGTGGGGCGCTTTCTCCTTGCGTGGCTTCTCGGAGGAGGCGCCCGTAGATGTGGCGATCCCGCCGAACGACTTCACGAGCAAGAAGAAGCAACCCGCACCGAGCGATGCCGTGATGAGCGTTACGAGCAACAGCGCGACGAGGTCGCCTTGTGCCGCGAAACCGAACAGGCAGGAGTAATGAAGCCACGATTGCACGACCGACCCCGTTTCGGCAATGTGCTCAGCCGCATAGTTCATCGCGTCGACCAGGCGGAAGTAGGCGAGCCAGTAGATGCCGAGGACAGCCAGGCTGCATAGCACTGTGACGAAGCTCTTTCCCCTGGCCTTCGAGGCGATGAGCGCCACGACCCAACCGAGCAGGCATGCGAGCACCGCCACGAACAGCGCCAGCACGAACGTCAGCAGCAGGCATGCCACGACGCTTGCCGCCGTGACCGGCGCCATCCCCTCTGCCGCAAGCGCGAAGTACGCAAGCACGGCGGGAATCCAAATCCACGCGCTGTACAGCAGGCTCGTCGCGTACACGCCGGCCACGCGCGAAAGCACGAGCGCGTGCGTGGGAATGGGCAGCGACATCAGCAGGTCGTTGTCTTTGGGCAGGTACAGGCTCGCGTATGTGTTGAACACGCTGCCGAACACGCCGAACGTCATGGCAGCCAGCGCCATGACGGCGAAGTAGAGCCAGTCGACGCCATGGTCGAGCACCGCTGTGCCCATGCCCGCTGAAATGCAGAAGAACATATAGCCCAAGGCGACGAACAACAGCACGGCGATGATCGCCAAACGCGTGGTTGCCGCGCGGCCACGGGCCTTGCCGGTTTTGCGATCGACGAAGTACGTCTGGAACAGCTCCATGAGCTGTTTTTTCATGAGCGCTTTCAGCACTTACGCCACCCTCCTCTCGGCGAGCTCCAAGAACGTGTCCTCCAGGCTGTCGTCGCCGCGCACTTCGTCCATCGTGCCGTACTTGACCAGCTTGCCAGCTTGAATGATGGCCACCTTGTCGCACAGCTTCTCGGCAACCTCGAGCACGTGGGTCGAAAAGAAGATCGCGCCGCCTTTGTCGCAATGCTCGCGCATCAGGGTTTTCAGGGTGTGGGCGGCTTTCGGGTCGAGGCCGACGAACGGCTCGTCCATCAGGATGAGCCTGGGGGAGTGTATCAAGGCGGAGATGAGCGCGAGCTTTTGCTTCATGCCGTGCGAGTACGACGAGATTTGCTGGGGCAGGGCGCAGGTCAGCTCGAACAAGCCGGCGTACTTCGCGATGCGCTCGCGGCGCACGTTGCCAGGGATGCCGAAGATGTCGGCGATGAAGTTCAGGTATGCGGCGCCTGTCATGTAGTCGTACAGGTCGGGGTTGTCGGGCAGGTAGGCGGTTTGCATCTTGCAAGTCAGCGGATCGTCTGCCACCGAGACGCCGTTGATGCGGATCTCGCCTTCGTCGATAGACTGGATGCCAATGACGCTTTTGAGCGTCGTGGTCTTGCCTGCGCCGTTTGGCCCGATGAACCCGCAGATCTCGCCCGGCGCGATGTGCAGCGTCAGGTCGTCGACGGCCGTTTTCTTCCCAAACGTCTTCGTGAGGTGCTCAATGCGCAGCATGATTCTGATCTCCTCTTCCCGTTGCTTCATGTACAAGGTATCAATTGTTATGCAACAAGCGTTGCGTTTTGGGAGATGCTACTCTGCCGTATGGGGGTTGTCAAGGACGAATTAAGGAATCATGACATTTGTCATGACAGCTCAAATTGGGAGAAGCGGGCCGGACGAACAGCTCTCCAGCCCGCCCTTCGTTACGCTGTATCGTGGAATCTACAGCTCGATGGCCTCGATGGCGGCCGACAGCTCCTCGCTCGTACGCGAGTGCGCCTGGTCGATGGGGATCCATGAGAAGCCCTTGCCCTCGGTCTTGATGCAGAAGGCGGTCCGCATGGCCTTCACGAGCGGCTCGCCCAGCATCTCGCTGTACGTGACGGCGGAGGAGGCCATGGGCGTGATAGCGGCGACTTCCATGTTGGGAACGAGCGTCTGCATGCCGAAGCGGCCGGCGCCGGATTGGTACATGATGTCCTTGGCGTACACCTTGTCGATGAATCCCTTGGTGCTGGCAGGCATGAGCTCCCAATACATCGGGAAGATGAAGATGACGCGATTGCATGCTTTCATGCGGTTCTGGTAGTCCTCGACCTGCGGGCTCATGGGCTGGCCGAGCCGCCAATTGACGAGTTCCTCGCGGCTCATGACCGGATTGAACCCGTCGGCGATCAGGTCGATGACGTCCACTTCCTCGCCTCGCGCCAGAAGCTTCGCGCGCACGGACTTGTAAATCGCGGCGCAAAGCGAGCGGTTGTGCGGTTCGTTTTCGCTCGCCCCGATACCGTAGGGATGGTCGAACACGATGAGGTTCTTGGTTGCCATTGCTTTCTCCTATTATTGTTGACATCTGTCTCATAACTGACAAACTGAACGGTAGCACGCTGCGCTGCGGGCTGCCATGTACAACAAGGTGCCAAGCGTTCGTTATGAGACATAATCAGGACAACTGTCACGGAGACGCCATGGACTTACGCAAGGAAAGAACGTTGAAGTACTTGTCTCAGTCGCTTGTCGACCTCATGGGCGACAAGCCCCTGGCGCACATCACCGTGCGCGAGATCTGCGATAACGCCATGGTTCGGCGGGCGACGTTTTATCGCCATTTCAAAAGCAAGGACGAGCTGCTCTCCTACGTTTTGGCGCAGCGCCGCGAGGCGATTCGCGAACGAAGCCGCGAGGTTAACCGTGACCTGCCCATTTCGCAGTACTGCTCGGTCATGGTGAGGGAGCTGGTCGCCTACATCAAGAGCCGCCGTCCCGTCATCGAACGCCAGCGCCTGAACCCCGAGTTCGCCACGGAGATCCAGCTGATCGTCGACGACATCGGCCGTGATTTCGCATGCCGCCTTGAAGCTGCGAACGAGCCAGGTGCCGGCGAGCCGGCCGCCAGCGAGCCGCACGCCGAAACGCTTTTGCTCGCGAACTTCTACGCTGCGGGCTTGATGGGAGCCGTGCGCTGGTGGTTCAACGAATGCGGAGGTCAAGACGAGGAGTTGCTCATCAAGGCGCTCGACGACGTCAGTGCCAGGTTGTTCGGATAGCCGAAACGGTGAATAATGGCTATGGCGACCGAACGGCCGCTGCATTGCGAATAGCGTTGGCGCGGAGAGCGCAGATGCCGAAAGCGGGAATGAGATGGGCAGGATCTTCATAGTCGAGGACGACGACTCCCTTCGCAGGGAGCTCGCCACCGTTCTCGAGCTGGACGGTTTCGAGCCGCAGTTCTGCGCGGATTTCACGGCGGCCGCGCGTGAGGCGCTCGACGCGAAGCCCGATGCCGTCATCCTCGATCTGCGCCTGCCGGACGCAGACGGCCTCAGCGTCTGCCGCGGCATTCGAGCGGAAAGCGACGTTCCCATTTTGGTGCTCACCTCATCTGACGCCGAGTTCGACGAGGTTATGAGCATGAAGCTGGGCGCAGACGACTACCTGGCGAAGCCCTATCGCCCAGCCGTGTTGCTCGCGCATGTGGCGCGCTTGCTGCAGCGAGCCGACAATGCCCAGACCGCTCGCATCGAGTATGCGGGGATCTCGCTCGACGTGGCGCGGGCCACCGCGTCATGCGGCGGCAACGAGACCAGCCTTTCGCGCAACGAGACGTGCATCTTGGCAGCGCTCATCCGCGCGCGCGGTGCCATAGTGTCCAGGCAAGACCTCATGCGCGAGCTGTGGGAAACCGACCAGTTCGTGGACGACAACACGCTCACGGTGAACGTGAACCGCCTGCGCAAGGCGCTTGAGCGCGCGGGGGCGCCCGATGACGCGCTGAAAACCCACCGTGGGCGGGGGTACTCGTTGTGAGAGTCTTCGAATACGCGCGCTCGAAGGCGGTTCCGCTTGTCATTGCTGCGTTCGCCATCGCCTCCGCGTGCCTCATCGCTGTCGTATGCGGGTGCCCTGCCGATGCCGTCTGCCTCATGGCGGCCGTCCTGGCCATATGCGCGGTTGCCGCGTGTGCGATCGACTACGTGCGCACGAAGCGCTTCTACAATCAGGCGAATGAGCTGGCCGATAAGCTTGAGCATCCCTACCAGTTGCATTCGCTCATAGACGAGCCGACGTCTCCCGACCAGGTGATCGTGTTCGAGGCGTTGCGGGCGATGGGCGTCGCCTCTGCTGAAGAGGTGGCGCAGGCTAATGCCAAGACGGACGAGCATCGCGAATTCGTCGAAGGATGGGTCCACGGTGTGAAGGCGCCGCTTGCATCGTGTGAGCTCATCGCCGAGCGCGTTGCCGAACCGGAGCGCTCGCAGCTGGCCTCGGAGCTTGACCGCATCGAGCGCAAGGTCGACGCTGCCCTGTGGTACGCGCGTTCCGATTGCGCTAACGGCGACTACGTTATTCGCGAGGTGGCGCTCGTCGATATCGTCCGCCAGGTTTGCCGCGACAATGCGCGGTTTCTCATCGAGCAGGGCTGCATCCCCGACGTTGGTATCGACGACGATGTGAAGGTCTTCACCGACAAGAAGCAGGCGGTTTTCATCGTCACCCAGCTTGTCGAGAACGCCGCCAAGTACGGGGCGAGCTACTTGGGGTTTACGGCTGAACGCGCTACTTCGGCAGAAGGGTCGGGTCATATCGCGCTGCATGTGGAAGACGACGGCCGCGGCATTCCAGCCGAGGACGTGAGCCGCGTGTTCGAGCGCGGGTTCACCGGCACGCGCGGACGCGAAGACGCGGCGTCCACGGGCATGGGCCTATACCTTGCAGCACGCCTCTGCGAACAGCTGGGCCTGGGGCTTTCCATCACATCGACCGATGGGGAGGGCACGTGTGCGACGGTGACCTTCCCGCTCGACCGTCGTCGTTTCGACGCGGGGGCTGTTGAAAGTGACACGAGCGTAAGGTAAGCGTAAGCCGAATCGATGGCACGGCAAAGTGCGTCTCTCTAGCATGAAAGCGCGGTTTGAATGCCAGAGAGACAAGGAGAAACGACAATGGAAAACAGGAAAGCCACGACAGCAGTTGCCGGATCGCCGTCGGCGTTGCTCGAGCTTTCGCATGTGGGCAAGGTGTATGGCGGCAAGGGCGTTATCACCAAGGCGCTCGACGACGTGTCGATGGCCGTGCGCAAAGGCGAGTTCGTCGCCATCATGGGTCCGTCGGGTTCGGGCAAGTCCACGCTTCTGAACTGCGTTGCCACCATCGACACCGCAACATCGGGCACCATCACGCTCGGCGGGCGCGACGTCACGCGCCTGCGCCGCGCCGATTTGGCGAAGTTCCGCCGTGACGAGCTGGGGTTCATCTTCCAAGACTCCAACCTGCTCGACACGCTCACGGGATTCGAGAACATCGCGCTGGCGCTTACGTTGCGCGGCGAGCGGCCGCACAAGATCGAGCAGTCCGTCAACGAGCTCGCGCGCGTCCTGGGTGTCGAGGAGGTGTTGCAGAAATACCCCGAGCAGATGTCCGGCGGACAGCGCCAGCGCGTAGCGGCGGCTCGCGCCATCGTGTCGGGCCCGCAGCTCATCTTGGCTGACGAGCCTACGGGCGCGCTCGACTCAAAGAGTTCCGCGGTGCTCCTAGACGTGCTCGAGAACATGAACAAGCACATGGGAGCGACCATCCTCATGGTCACCCACGATGCCTTCGCCGCGTCGTACTCCACGCGCACCGTGTTCGTGCGCGACGGCCGCCTGTTCAACGACATTAGCCGCGGCGACGCCCCGCGCAACGAGTACTATCAGCGCATTATGGAGGTCATGGCGTTTTTGGGCGGTGATCTGGATGCTCGCTAAGCTGGCCTTCCGCAACGTGCGCCGCGCCGGTCGTGACTACGCGATCTATTTCATCACTGTGGCCTTGGGCGTGGCCCTGTTCTACGCATTCAATGCGGTGCGCAGCCAGGCGGTGCTCTTCGACGCGCTTTCCGCCGACAGCGTGCGCATGCTCGACCTGCTGAATATGATGATCGGATTGTTTTCGGTCGTCGTGGCATGCGTGCTGGGCTTTTTGGTGGTGTACGCGAACCGCTTTCTCATCCGCCGCCGGCGCCGCGAGTTCGGCACGTACCTGCTGCTCGGCATGAGCGCCGGCCGCGTCAGCCGCGTGCTGTTGTTCGAGACGATACTGGTCGGGCTTGGGTCGCTTGTGGTGGGGCTCGTCCTGGGCATAGCGCTGTCTCAAGGGCTCTCGTTCGCCACCGCCGCGCTCATGGGCACGACCATGACGAAGTACCGCTTCATCGTGTCGCCTGATGCGCTTGGCCTGACGTCGCTGTGCTTCGTCGTCATCTTCGCCGTGTCGGCAATCGTGGACGTCGTGTACATCCGCCACTGCAAGCTGGTCACGTTGCTCTCCGCACACGAGGGCAACGAGCGCGCCGGCGTCACGCGCATGCCTCTGCGCATCGTCGGCTTCGTCGTCTCCCTCGTGCTTTTGGCTTGTGCGTATTGGCAGCTTTCGATCAACGGGATGCGCGAGGTGGATGCGCACTTCTGGGTGGCGACTGCGCTCATGGTCGCGGGCACGTTCACGTTCTTCTGGTCGGTCGCCGGCTTTGCCATCTTCGTGCTGACCCACGCCAAGGGCACCTACCTCAGGGGCATCCGCATGTTCACGACGCGTCAAATCGCCAGCAAGGTAAACACGGCGTTCGTCAGCATGAGCGTGGTGTGCGTGATGCTGTTCTTCGCGCTTACGACGGCGTCGGTGGGCATGGGATTGCTCGAGCTCTTCGCTGGCAACATCGACCAAACCACGCGCTACGATGCGAGCATCTTGGCGCAACCCGCGTATTTTCCCGATGACACTTCGTGGGAAGGGGAGAGCGCCCGCTATGACGGCGATATCGCGGCATGCCTTGCCGAGCGCACGGGTAAGTGGGAAAGCGTTGTCAGCGAGAGCGCCCAAATAGATTACTGGGACTCGGGCGTGAACTACCAAGCGCTGCTCGACCAGATTCAAAACGTCGAGGACTTGAAGGATGCCGACGTTCTCACGGCCATCTGCAAGACCGAGATACAGGCCGTTTCCGAAAGCCAGTACAACGCGTGCTGCGCGCTCATCGGCGAGCATGGCATCGATCTGGCAAGCGACGAGTTCGCGGTGGACAACACGGTTTCCGGCTACGACACGCTGGGCGCGGCCATGGGCGGCAAGGACATCAAGCTCGAGATGGCGGGCGCGACGCTTCACGGCTGCGGTTCTCTGCAATGCGTGCCGCTCGACACGTCTGCGGTGAGCGATGTGGCGCTTCTCGTGATTGTTCCCGACGAGGTTGTGGCCAACCTGCGTAAGGGCGGTTTTCCGAACTACAGCTACCTCAACGTGATGTACCGCGAAGGCCGCGAGCAGGGCGATGTGGCTTTGGCCGAGGCTCTTCGCGAAGCAGCACCTCTGGCGGAAGGCGCGAGGACGGCTTCCGACGATATGGAAGAGCAGTACCAGCGGGGTCCGTGGCCGGTGTCGACCGTGTACACGGGTCGTTCCATGGCCGATCAAGCGGGCGGCCTGCGGATGGTCATAGCGTTTCTCGCGCTTTACATCGGTTTCGTCATGCTCGTCGCGACCGCTGCGGTGCTGGCCATCCAGCAGTTGTCGGAGACCGCTGACAGCTTGGGCCGCTATCGCCGCCTGTCCGACCTCGGATGTGATTTGCGCCAGATCTCCGGCTCGCTGCGCACCCAGACCGTGGTGCACTTCTGCGCGCCGCTCGTACTGGCGGTGTGCCATACGGTATGCGCGGTGAGCGTCGTGGGCGGCACGCTCTTCTCGGAGCTGGGTGTCGACCCGACGGGCCTCATCGGCATCGCCGCCGGTTCGATCGTGGGCATCTACGCGGTGTACCTGGTTGCCACCTACCTGCTTTCGAAGAGCATCGTCCGCAACGCGATCGTGCAACGCAGGACAGCCTAACCGTCTCCTTCGAGAAAAGCGGTCCCGCCCTCTTTCGGCGGGACCGCTTTTTCTGCGTGCACATTAGCACGTTTTCAAACTGAATTGCAGTCTGCACTTTGCTTGGTTTTCGTGGTATTAAGCCTTATCCGAAAGCGTGAGGAAGGATGGGTGTGGACATGATTCTTGCCAGGGGTGCGCAAGCTGACATCGAGAAGGCGGCGCGCGGTTCGGGGCTGACGTTAACGGCGGAGCAGGTGCGGGACATCGCGGAGGCCGAAAGCGCCTGCTTGGTCGAATACGGGCGGGTGTCGTTTGGGAAAAGCGCCGCCGTGCGGGTTGTTCACGAGTTCGCAGAGTCGCCGTTCATGTCGGGAAATGCCGCCGAGGCCCTCTTGGAATTGACGGAGGCCTTCTATGAGCTGCGGGAAGGTTTCCCCGCCTCTATCACCGACACCGAGATTCTCGAGTCGCTTGCGGATGCGTTCGATGGCGAAGCCACCGGGGACGCCGGTCTTGCCGCCGCGCTGACGAACGAGTCGCTTACAAGGCGGCTGGATTATTCGACATACGAGATCGCCGATGACGACGGCAACGTTTATCGGTGGAATCCCGATGAATGGCATGACGATGTAACGGCGGAAGGATGGTGCGGCGAGCGATGGGAGGATGTCGATGAATGATCTGCTGAGCATCGCCGAGGCGGCCGCGGACGAGCGGGCCATAAGGGGTTTCGCCAAGCTCATGAACCATATTTGTGCGCTCTACACTTTCGGCGAGTCATCGAGTGTCTCCGAGTTCGAAGGGCGCGAGCTTGCCGAGTCGGCTTTGTACGTGTTGGGTCTGACTGACGAAACGATGCAGCAGACGCTGGGCCTTCTCGCGTCAGATGACATCGTGAGCATATGGGCTCAAAAACGAAGCGAGCTCGAGTCGCGCATTCCCGTCGTCATGGTGCTCTGGCAACGCGTCATCGCCATCATGCCGCCGATTCGCAACATCGCGCTGCGTGACACCCTGGCGAGCATCGGCAGGGTGCCGCAAACCTACGACACGTTCTTCGCTGCGCATGAGGTTCCCGCAAGCATCGACTATCCCCTGAGCAAGCCCCTATCCGAGCAGCTTAAAGGGCTCGATTATGTGGAGGCGTGGCT
>CACWWI010000065.1 GCA_902764575.1 uncultured Coriobacteriaceae bacterium | reverse complement strand
ACAAGCTGGCCAAAACCGAGCACGTGCAAGGAGTCCTGCTCCTCACGGCGTGCGCCATGATCGTCCCCACCCCGGTCATCGAGGAGCTCGAGAGCCGATACCCGCATATTTCCGTGTTCGGGGCACAGGCCGGCACCAAGGAGCTCGGCAACGACCAGTCGATGGTGTTCACGAGCCACGAGATTTGCGACCGAGGAATCCTCGCAGTCGTGTTCTACGGCGAGGACCTGCACATAAAGACGGATTACAACCTGGGTTGGAGGCCCATCGGCAGGGAGATGACCATTACCGGGATGGGCGAGGACGGCTACGTCAATTCCATCGACTACGAAGCGGCGATCGACGTGTACCGCAGGTATCTCGACGTGGAGCCCGACGAAGCGTTCTACTCGAACGTATGCGCCTTCCCCCTGCTCACCCGCAGTGGAAACAGGCTGATCGCGCGCGTACCGACCCACTTCTCGCCCGAAGGGGCCATGCGGTTCCCAGCGATGCTCTCCGAGGGTTCGAAGGTGTCGTTATCCTACACGAAACCCGAATACCTCCTGCGCAACTCGCTCGCATCGGCAAACGAGATGGCCACGTTCGCCCCGCAGGCGATCATGCTGTTCGCCTGCATCAACCGACGCGTGTACATGGGCAACGACCATGCCGACCAGGAATTCGACTACTACCGCAGAATCTGCCCCGAGCTCAGTTACGCATACGGATACGGCGAGATACTGCGCACGCCCGAGGGCGGCGAGCTCCTGAACAGCACGATCGTGGCGGCCGGGTTCAGGGAGGGAAGCATTCCCGAGGGATACCAGGCAGAGCCCTACATCGACCCCGACCTGTCTGAGGAAGGGTCCAGGTTCAAGTCTCTTGCCGACCGCCTGGCTACATGTCTCGAGGCCACGACCGCCGACCTCATCCAGACCATCGTGGACCTGGAGCAACTGGTGAACCTCGACCAGCTCACCGGCTTGTACAACCGCCGCTGGATCGACGAGGAGATCGAGCAGCGCCTCGGCAAGCGGCGCAGGCGAACCGACCAGGGGTTCGCGGTGCTGATGTACGACATCGACCATTTCAAGAACATAAACGACACGTTCGGTCACGAGACGGGCGATGCGGTGCTGCAGGAGCTGAGCCGCAGGGTGAAGGCGATGATGCGCAGCGATGACGTCGTCGGACGCTGGGGCGGCGAGGAGTTCCTCGTGATCGCGAACAACATCAGCCTCGAAGACGCAACGAAGCTGGCCGAGCGCATCAGGGAATCCATCGCAACGACGCCGTTTTCCGCCGTCGGCACGGTGACGATCAGCTTCGGCGTTGCCGAATCGCAGGAAGACGACTCACCTGCTTCGCTCTTCAGCCGCGTGGACGGCGCGCTCTACGAAGCGAAGGAGAGCGGGCGCAACCGCGTCGTAGCGCATTAGACCCTCGCGACGCAATCCGCTAGCGCGGATTCGCGGGAAGCTCGTTCAAGACCATGTAGGCGAACACGCAACAACCCTCCAGCGGCGAGGGATAGATGCTGTAGCTGATCCACTTATCGAGCCGCGGGTCATAGGCCACTTGCTGCTGCATCTCGTTGAGCACGGCGGCGCGATAGAAGAAATCGAGCACGTCGATTCCCTTCTCGCCGTACACGTCGAGGAACGAGCGTCCTGCAAGATGCTCGTTCGCGTAGCCTCCCTGCTCCGAGTAGAGGGAGTTCGCGTAGATGTACTCCAAGTCGACGACCTTCTCGTTGCGCTCGTCGAACACCAAGCTGAACACGGCATACGGCACGGGAACATCGCCGTAAAGGCCCAAGGCGGTGCCGAGGATGGCGGGCGCCGAGGCGATGGCGAAGGCCTGGGCGTCCCCTTCCGACGCCAGCAACCGCGCGTAGAAGCGCAGGCCCGAATCGTACTCGAAACGGCCGGCAATGCGCTCCCATCCACCCGAAGCCACGCTGCGGTCGAAAGCTGCGTTGAAGTCGACGTTGGTCTGCTTGTCCGTGCCGCGCAGCATCGCGCCGACCGCTACGTCCAAAAGGCTCGAATGGGTTAGGAAGTCGAGGAAAGGCTTGTTGGAGCGCACGAGCCGCCAAACGCCCGACCGCCGTTCCAGGATTCCCGCGGGCAGTTCGGAAATCGGAGAGCCGTCCATACCGTGATCGTCCGTGCCCTGAGTGGGATCTGCCAGGTCGAAGCTGCTGATAATGTTCCAGTAATCGGCTTCGGAGAATATTTCGCGCCCCGGCCCCTGACCGGATTCGAACTGCTCGATGATCGCCTCGAGCGGCTGAGGGCGGGAATACTTGAACCCCTGTAGCCTGCCGCAGCTCACGTTCTTGAGGAAGCGTTCCTGTTGTCCTGTTTCGACGCCTTCTGCCAGCGTGTCCACGCCGAGCGTGCGGGCGAGGCGCAAGACGCCGGCGACGACGCTGCGCGTCTTCTCGCTCACCACGTCGCTGATCAGGTCCATATCGAGCTTCACGAGGTCGAAGTCGAACATGCGCAGGCTGTTGAGCGACGAATAGCCGCTGCCGAAATCGTCCATCCACACTTTGAAGCCGGCCGCATGGAGCTGATCGACCTGCTTCTTGAACAACTCCGGATCTCTCGAGGCAGCCGATTCCGTGAACTCGATGCGCAGCATGCTGTGCGGGATGCCCAGCGCGGCTGTCTTCTCGTTCACCACGGCGGCGAGGTCAACGCTGCGGAGGTCCTTAAGCGATATGTTCACCGAGACGGGGACCATGGGAACGCCCCGCTCCCGCTTGACTACCAGGTCGGCGAGCACGCAATCAATCATGTGCATGTCCAGCTTGTGCAGCAGGCCGACCCCTTCCAAGATGGGAATGAACTGGGCGGGGGTCAGCGAGCCGTACTCGGGGTCTTCCCAGCGGGCAAGGGCCTCCTCGCAGCAGACGTTGTCGGTCGCGGAACGCACGATTGCCTGATAGTAAGGCTTGATATGGCCCTCGCGGATGCAGCGGTCGATGTTGCCCAGAACGTAAGCTCGTAGCTCCTCGTTCGTCTCCATGGCATCGCTGTACCACTCGATATGCGATATCCAGCTCTTGTCGTCGGAGTCGCACGCGATTGCGGCGCGCTCGAACCCCACGGTGGCGATGTCGTCCTCGGGGACGCAAACGTAGGCGCCCACCTGCACGGGAAGGCTGTTGCCCTCGTTGTACTCCCTGAGGTCCTCGAACAGCGCATCCACCGTTTCGGAAACATGCTCCTTCGAGACCACCGCGAAGAACCGATCGCCCCTATGGCGCGAGCATGCGCCTGCGCCGTAGCGTTTGCGCAGCATGTCCGCAAATGCGCAGAGGAACGCATCGCCAGCGTCGCGCCCATGCTGAACATTGAACGATTTCATGCCCACAAGGTTGAACGCCAGCGCCACGGGCTCCTCGCCGCATTCCGTAATGGTCTGGGCTTCCAGGGCTGCCATCTTGTAGAAACGGTCCACGCTCGGCAAGCCCGTGAGCCAGTCGACGGGCCCTTGCTGGCCGAGCTCCGACACGAACACGTAGAACACGGGACGGCCGTCCTCGCTCTCCACGAGCCGACCGAAATCCTCGACGCTCGTGAGCTTCCCCGACTTCGTGCGAATTCGGTAACAGATGCGATCGAAACCGTGTTGTCTGCGAACCTGCTCCCAAATGCTGTCCTCAGCGGCGAGGATGTCCTCTTCGTACACGAAATGCCTGAAACTCCCCTTGGTGTGCTCGAGGAACTCCTCCATGGAACCGCATTCGAACAGGTCGATCACGTACTGGTTCACGTAGGTGATCTCTTCCTCGCCGTCTGCGTAGTACACGAGAATCCCGCCTGGTGCCTGCTGGTCGTCGGGGAATACCTGATTCTGATACTTCGCTTCGTCTTCGTGCTTCATAGCAAACCTCTGCCGTGCTTCAACCTTCTCATACTTTAGCGCTGGACGCGCCTATCGTGCCCCGAGGATTCGTAATATCGTTTCTTGGATTCGTACATGCGCGAATCCGACAGCTCGACGAGCTGGCGCACGGTCGCGCCTGGGTTGTCACGCAACTCCGCCACGCCAACCGAAACCGACAGTTCCAGGCTGTTCTGCCTGGACCAATGGGCGATGCCCTCGTTCAGGCGGCACTCGGCATCGGCGAGGTCCTCCTTGCTCGCATGGAGGATTGCCACGAACTCGTCGCCCCCTACCCTGTAGACGCTTCCATATCGTCCGAAGCTGCGGTCGATGCACTCGGCGCACGCGCGTATGAACCTGTCGCCCATCTCGTGCCCCAGCGTGTCGTTTATGCCTTTCAAACCGTTCAGATCGAACGTCACGATTGCCACGTCCTCGCCCGCTCCGTCCTCGTCGAGTTTCGCAAGGGCCGCTTCATAGGCGCGCCGGTTGAGGAACCCGGTCATCTCCTCGGTTAGGGCGAGCTTCTGCTCCTCGCGGAGCTTGAGGTTCATCCTCCGAACGATGAAAGTCAGCACCGCGGCCGCCAGCAAGAGGTAGACGAGAACGATTCCGATCGTGGCAGGGACGCCCGCGTTCACGACGGCCCGGTCTTGGGCGACTACGAACGTGAAGCCACCGTAGTTGCGCGCGACGCAATACGAGGGAGTGCCAACCACCTGTGCTTCGAAGCGGTTCCAGCCGTCCAGGTTGGTACCGGCCAGGTCGAGCCCTACGGACGCGAGCGACTCCCCGACCATCGACGTATCGCTCGCCCCTTGGATAATGCCCGTTTCGGCGTCGGCGACAATGAGCTCCGTGCCCTCGTAGGAGGGCATGGCCTCGACGACCTCGGGGATCTCGTTCGCATGTAGCTCGGCAAGCAGCCGGACGGGCTCGATGCCCACCTGCACCATCTCAGTGCCAGCCTCGTTCCAGCAGATGGCGTACATCATCATCTTGCCCTCGGCGGTGTTGGGCGTTACGTCCTGGCACATGGAGAGCGTCTTGTCGTCGAGCATGGGCTTGAAGAAAGCCATCTGATCGCCCGAGTCGAAGCTGTACCCGTAGTAGCGCGAGATGGTGCCGCCCACGATTATTCCCGAGTCGTCGAAGATGTTGATCTCGTCGATGGCGCTGAGCTCGGCGAGCTTCATCAGCTCGAACCGGTCATCGGCCAAGCTCGGGTCCTTGCTGATTACGTAGGCAACCAGCTTCGCGCGCGTCATGTAGTCTTCCTTGAGCGACTCGGTAAGCGCCTGCGTGTTCTCCTCGTTGCTCTCTATGAGTCCCCTCACCTGCTCGATGAGCATCTCGGAAGTCTGGTACGAGCGCGCCGCGTTGGCGCCGACCTGGATGAAGTAGAACAGGACGACGAGCACGGCGATGCTCGCAATCACTGCGCCGGTGATGAACAGGCGCCCTCTGCTCGCTAAGCTACTCATCGCGTGTTATCGAGTGCCTCGCCCCACCCGGGTTTCGCCTCCAAACCAAGAACACGTTCTCCGTGTTAGTTCCATCTGTTTGAGCTACATTATAGGATGTTACTGTTTTACAGCACAACGCGAAAACGACCTGGAGGCGTACGAGAACATGGCGTCAACCTTGAGAAGAACATGGGCGGAGATAGACCTCGACGCGCTTGCCCGCAACTACCGAGCGCTCAAGGCGCATATCGGCGAGAACGTGAAATTCTGCGGCATCGTGAAAGCCGATGCCTACGGGCACGGATCGGTGCAGGTGAGCAGGTGCCTGCAGGAATCGGGCGCGGACTACTTGGCCGTGAGCAGCATCGACGAGGCAATGGAGCTTCGAACGAACGGCATAACCATGCCTATCCTCATCCTCGGCCACACCCCGCGCGACCAGGTGGCGAAGCTCATCGAGAACGACATCACCCAGACGATCACCTGCGAGGCCAAGGCCGTCAACTACTCCGAGGAGGCCATGAAGCTCGGCGAGACGCTCAAGGTGCACATCAAGGTGGACACGGGCATGTCGCGCCTGGGATACCTCTGCGAGGGCGACTTCTACGAGAACGGCGTGAGGGGCATCGTCGAGGACTGCCAGATGCCCGGCCTCGACGCCGAGGGCATTTTCACGCACTTCGCGGTGGCCGATGAAGAGGGCGAGGAAGCCCTCGCCTACACGCAGCACCAGTTCCAGCTGTTCAAGGACGTCATTGCAGACGTCGAGAGACAATGGGGCAAGGAGTTCCGCATCCGCCACTGCGCCAACACCGGGGCCACGGCGCGGTTCCCCGAAACGCACCTGGACATGGTCCGCCCTGGCCTGCTGCTGTACGGTTACGGCGAGTTCGCACAGGAACTGGGCCTCGAGCCCGTCATGTCGCTCAAGACCGCCGTGCAAACGATCAAGCACTACCCTGCCAACACCAAGGTGAGCTACGGCGGCATGTACACGACCGACAAGAAGACCCGCATGGGCGTGCTGCCCTACGGGTACGCCGACGGGTTCCTGCGATCGCTCTCGAACAAGGCCGTCGTCATGACCGCGGAAGGCCCGGCGCAACAGTGCGGCCGCATCTGCATGGACATGAGCATGATCGACCTCACCGACAAGCGGTCGGTGGGCGTGGGCAGCGAGGTCGAGATCTTCGGAAAGCACAACTCCATCGAGGACATGGCCGCCGCGGCGGGCACCATCCCCTACGAGCTCGTGTGCGCCGTGAGCAAGCGCGTTCCCCGCATGTACCTGAAGGGCGGTCAGGTAATCGAGAAGGAGCTCCTGCTGCGGTTCTAGCTCTCCCGCCCTTCCACGAAGAACAGCTCGTACCAGCGGATGAAGACGTAGATGGTCCACACGTGGCGCCAGAGCAGCTCCTTGTGGCGCGGGAACCACACGGGATGGCTCACGCGGGGCTCCTGGCCGAGGAAGACGTCGAGCAAGGCGCCGATCTCGTCCACGTCGAAGAACTCGGCGGCCGTCTCGCTCTCGAACGCACGGCGGATGTCGGCGTTGACGGTGGGATCGGAAAGCCACTTGCGCACGGGAACCGGGAACCCGAGCTTCTTGCGGTAGGCAACCTCGTGCGGGAGCACGCGTTCGGCTGCTGCGCGCAGCGCGATCTTGTTGCGCCCGTCCGACGCCTTGAACCGCGAGGGCATGCGGCGCGCGATATCGAACATGCGCAGGTCGCAGTAGGGCATGCGGATGTCGAGCCCCGTTCCGCGGGCGATCTTCGTCGAATTGAACAGGATGCTGCCCTCGAAGTAGCTGCGCAGGTCGGTGTAGAGCATCCACCCCACCAGGTCGTACTTGCGCCCCTTCGCGCCGCGTTCCTTCATAAACGCGCGCGCCGAGCGCTTGCGATAGAACTTCTTGAGATAGCGCTTCTGCTCCGCGTTGTTCATGATGTAGGTCGTTCCGAAATACACCGGGTCGGGGCTCATACGCAACCGCCTGGTGTTCTGGTACACGCTGTAGCCCGCAAAGAACTCGTCGGCGCCCTCCCCCGAGAAGCAGAGCGTCGACTTCTGCGCGACCTTCTTGCACGCCGAGTACAAGGCGAGGCCCGCCACGTCGGACGAAGGCTGCTCGTAGGCAATCAGGAACTCGTCGACGTCGGCGAAGAAGTCATCTGCCGATACGGTTATGCCCTCAAAGCCGCGGCCAAGGTACTCCGCCGTGGCGCGCGCGTCCTCCTCTTCGCTGGCCTGCTGGTCCTCGTAGGCGCAGCAGAAGCCGTTCTCGGCACGGCTCTTCGCCAGGATGTAGGACGAGTCCACGCCTCCCGAAAGAAAGCTGTCGGGACGCTCGTCCTCGTCGCAGATGCTCTGAAGGCTCGCGTCCATGACGTCGGAGATCTCGTCGGCCCACTCCTCGAGCGTCTTCGACTCGTCGGGCTCGAACGTGAGCTCCCAGTAACGGCCCAATTCCAGGCCGCCCTTCCCGAAGCGCAGGAAGCCGCCCGGTTCGAGCTTGTACACGCCCTTGAACAGGGTTTCCTCGCCAGGAACATACGTGAATCCCAGGAAGAACTGCACGAGCTCGCGGTTCAGGGCCTTCTCGAAGCCGGTCTGGCCGAACAGGTCCTTGATCTGGGTGGCGTACAACAGGCGCCCGCCTTCTGTCATGTAGTAGAAGAACAGCTCGGCGCCGAGCGGGTCGCGCGCGCAGAACAGCTCGTCGGCCTCGGCATCGTACAGGGCGAACCCGAACTGCCCGTTGATGTGCGCGCCCATCTGCTCGCCCCATCGCTCCCATGCAGCCATGAGCAGCTTCTCCTCGCGCTCGCGACGGCCGAGGCCCTCGATTTCCACGCCCAGCTCGTCGGCGAGCTCCACGTGGTTGCGAATGAGCCCCTCGTACGCCTTGACCTCTACCATGAAACCTTCTTTCCAATGCCGCACCCGCGCGCAATCCCGCGGGTTGTCTGCCAGGCGCCCGGCGGGCGCTCTTCCGATGGCGTCGCTTTGTGCAGCGCCCCTACCCTTCGACTATCAGGTTCTGCCTGTAAGCTTCGAGGAGCTTCTCCAGATCGTCGATTTGCTCCTTGAGCTCCGTTCCCGTATCCGTATCGGCCACGAGAATGCGCTGGGTCAGATGCTCGACGACGCGGCGCGACGAGTGGATGTCCACTTCGTCGACAACGGCCGTCTCCACCGACTCGAGCGGCTCGTGGGCTGCCAGCACGAACCCGTACGAGTTCGAGATGAGCGTGTAGCCCGCAATGCCCGTCGTCTTCTGGTACGCCTTCGAGAAGCCACCGTCGATGGTGAGCACCTTGCCCCCGCATTTCACGGGGTCTTCCCCGTCCTTCACCTTCACGGGCACATGGCCGCACACGATGCGCGACGTCTTGGGATCGAGCCCGAAGTCCCTGAATATCCCCGCCATAACCTCCTCGTTCTCGAGGAAGGTGTAGAAGGGGTTCTTGACCTCCTTGCGCGCTTCCTTCTCGGCGATGAGGTACAGCTCGAACGTGGCCATCTTGCTCTTGGCGAACAGGGGCGATCCGGGGGCCAACCACAGCCACCAGAGCATGTCGGCGCCCCGCTTGCGCGCAATCGGGCTCGCGCTGTTGTACGCATCGCGCACGTAACGATCGAGCACGTCGTAGAGCGCGCGGCCCTTGTACTTGCCGCCGTACACGTCAACTTCCATGAGCGACCCGTCGTCGTTGAGGGGCACGCCCGCGTGGAAGAGCAGGTTTCCGTTGGCAATCTTGTACAACGATCCGGCGTCGAGGAAGAAGCGCATGTGGCGCTGCAGCTTCTCGCTGCCGATGAACGCCTGCTCCAAGCGCTGCATGACCTCCTCTTCCTCTGGGGTGAGGCGGAAGGGATCGGAGGGGTCGATGGTCGGGAACACCTTGTCGATGAGCTCGTACTCCACGCCGTCGACGACAACCGTCCCCTTCTCGTAGTCGATCTTGTCGAGCAGCTTGCGGTCGCTCAACGCGAAGCTCGGATTCTCGTCGATGATCTTGGCCTCGACCTTGAACTGGATGATGGCCATAGCCTTCTGGATCTTCACGTTCATCTCGAGGTCGTGCGGCGCGAGCTGGGGGTCCCCCTTCAAGCCGAAGGCAACGCAGGGGTCGTCCTTGTACGCCTCCAGCGCGAACGACGCCAGCGGCAGGATGTTGATGCCGTACGCGTCCTCGAGCACCGACAGGTTGCCGTAGCGCGCGCAGTTGCGCACCACATGCGCGATGCAGCCGCGCTGACCGAGCGCGGCGCCCATCCACACGACGTCGTGGTTGCCCCACTGGATGTCGAGCGAATGGAAACGCATGAGCGTGTCCATGATCAGATGAGGCGCGGGGCCGCGGTCGTACACGTCGCCCACGAGGTGCAGGTGGTCTAGCGATAGCTGCTTGATCATCACGCACATGCCCTCGATGAGGGTCGCGGCGCACCCGGTGCGGATGACGGCATCGATGATCGCGTCGTAGTAGGCCTGCTTGTCAACCGCGAGGTTGCTCTCGGTGATGAGCTCCTCGAGGATGTACGCGAAATCGGCCGGACGCGAAATCGGCCGGCATGGCCTTGCGCACCTTCGAGCGGGAATGCTTGCCCGCCGCCTGCTTGCACACCGCGACGAGCTTCAGGATGGTCTGCGCGTACCACGCGTTCTCGTCCGCGACGCCCGGAAGCACGGCTGCCATCTTCTCGGTGGGATAGTAGATGAGCGCCGCAAGCGAGCTCTTCTCCGCTTCGGTGAGCTCGTCTCCGAACGCATCGTCAATTTTCAGCTTCACCGAACCCGAGCCGTTGCGCAGCAAGTGGATGAACGCCGTGTACTCGCCATGAACATCCGAGGCGAACACCTCGGTCGCCTTGGGCAGGTTCAGGATCGCATTGAGGTTGATGATCTCGGCCGACGCCTTAGCGGCGGTGGGAAAAGACTTCGACAGGAGCTTCAGATAACGCAGCTCGTTTGCATCCATAATGCCTCCTTCAAGCACTGCCTTGCTGTACTTCCTTATTCTATCTTACAAGCCGCCGCGAACCCGATACGAATACCCCGTACTCCTCCGCCCTTGGCTGAGGTCATGCGGGCTACGCTCGACGCGTCGTCGCTTCGAGCCAACTTTTTCGCCAAGAACGGGCGAAAAAGTGGGTCTCTCAGCTCCTTTGGCTTGACCTCGCTACGCCCGCATGACCTCAGCCAAGGGCTACCGCTTCTGTACCGAGGC
>CACWWI010000064.1 GCA_902764575.1 uncultured Coriobacteriaceae bacterium | reverse complement strand
GGGGCCGATGAAGCCGAGCGCGATGATGACGGCAATGGAGAAGAACACGGCTACCGCCTTGCCTCCGCCGCCCTTGAACGCAGTGGTGATGTAGTAGACAGGACCGCCGTGCGTATTGCCCTTCTCGTCGATGACCTTCGTCTTCTGCGCGAGCGTGGCTTCGGCGTAGTTGGTGGCCATGCCGAGCAGCGCGATGATCCACATCCAGAAGATGGCGCCCGGGCCGCCGATGAGGATGGCGCCGCACGCGCCGACGATGTTGCCCGTGCCCACCTGGGCGGCAACGGCCGTCGCGAGCGCCTGGAACGAGCTCATGGCACCGCCCTGGTCGCCGCCGGAGAGCGACAGCTCGCCGAACATCTTCTTCCAGCCCTCGCCGAAGCAGCGGAACTGCACGCCCTTCGTGCGGATGGTGAAGAACAGGCCGGTGAAGATGAGGCCGAAGAGCAACACGTAGTTTGACAAGTACGAGTTGACCGTCGAAACGATGTTTAGTACTGCTTCTTCCACTTGATTTCCCTTCTCCCTGTACGTACTTCGCTACGCTGGAGAAGGTCGAAAATGAGGGCCGAAACCGCATTCGGCTCGCGTATCGCCTCTGTCCGTTTGCCTGAGAGTTTCAGCCCGCCCAAGAGGGGCGCGACCTTGCACCTTCGGCACTCATTTAAGAGTTCTCCAGAGTTTCCTCCGCCCCCGGTTCGCCGAAGCGTCCCGAAGGCTTCACGGGAATTGCGTAGAAGTCAGTATGAAGGGTGCAGTCATCCATTGCAACAAGTTTTTCGCCAGCGGCGTCTGCGAAACCATATGGAAACGAGCGCCTCGATTTCGCGGGTCCTGGCCCACGTTGCCCACCTCGCGCGCGGTAACCCAAGGTCAACGGGCGGAAGGACGATCGCCGACGGGAGCCCAGCGACCATTTGCCTGGCGCGCGACGAGACCAGCCGCCTCAGCTTTCACGAGCGACTCCATGAGCTTCGCCTGGGCATTCGACGCCCCGTAGGCGCTCACCGCGACGCCGTACAGCTCGTCCATCGAGAGAGGCTGAGCGAGCACGGCCTCGATCACCGGGTCGTCCGTGCTTTCGGGACTGAGCGCCCCCGGCGCGTCAGGCCACTTGAGCATGCCGCATGAGCGGAACAGCGCATCCTCGAAGCTCTCGTCGTCAACGACCGGCGTCGCCCCCTGCAACAGGAGCCTATTCGACCCCCATGACGTTGCAGACGTGATGGCGCCGGGCACGACGAGCACGTCCCTACCCGCTTCGAGCGCTTCATCCGCGGTAGAGAACGTGCCACTCGGGACGCCTGCCTCCACAATGAGCACCGCGTGCGCCAGGCCTGCGATCAGCCGGTTGCGCGCTCGGAACGTGAAGGGAAGCGGCTTGAACCCCCACGGGTGCTCGCTCACCACGGCGCCTCCAGCATCCACTATGTCCTGGAACAGCCCGCGGTGCGCGGCCGGGTACAGCTCGTCGCAACCGCCGCCCAGGAACACGACTGTGGTACCGCCGACCTCAAGCGCTGCCCGATGGGCCTCCGAATCGCAGCCGCGCGCGCCGCCCGACACGATGACCGCGCCCTTCTGCGCTGCGATTCGCGCGAACCGACGCGCGCAGCCCAGTCCGTACGGCGTTGCCCTGCGCGCCCCGATAACCGCCAAGCCTGGAACGAGAGCGTCGACGGATCCCACGACGTAGAGCCGTTCCGGCGGGCTGGGAACGGTCATCAGCGCCTCGGGATAGCCCGCATTCCCGTAAGCGAGCTCAGTTCGTTCGCCGACCAGCTTCTCCCCCATGGCTAACCTCCCACTCCGTCGCGGATCCTGAAGCCGAGCGCCTCGCACAGGTTCTCGCGCGTCACGGCACGGCTCTGGGCCATATCGGCAATCGTGCGCGCCACGCTTGCCGTGCGTACGATCGCCCGGCCGCTCATATGGTTGGACCGCGCCATATCCTCGAAGAACGCGGCGTCGTCGTCGCTCAGCTGGCACGAGGCGATGGCCTGCTGCGACGTGGCTCCTCCCCGTTCTTGCGACTTCCGCCACGAAGCGTACTCGCGGCCTGCGAGCACCCCTTCGCGCAAGGTGGACGACGACGTGCCGCCCTGCACCGAGAGCACGTAGCCCGGCGGCACGCGGCGCACGTCGATGTGGAGGTCGATGCGGTCGAGCAGCGGCCCTCCGATGCGGTTCTGGTAATCGCGCACTTGCTTGGCCGAGCACGTGCACTGCTTCTCGGGATCGCCGTAGAAGCCGCAGGGGCAGGGATTCGCCGCGGCGACGAGCATGAAGCGCGACGGGAAGCACACGGTGCCATCTGCGCGCGATATGCGCACCCTCCCGTCCTCGAGCGGCTGGCGGATCTGCTGCAACACCGATGGCTTGAACTCGGGCAGCTCGTCGAGGAACAGCACCCCCTGGTGCGCGAGGCACACCTCGCCCGGCCTGACCGGGGAGCCTCCCCCGATGAGGCCTGCCGACGAGGCGGAATGGTGAGGCGAGCGGAACGGCCGCCTGCCCGCGAGCACCGGCGCAATGCTCTCGCCAGCCACCGAGTGCACGAGCGCCACCTCCAGCATCTCGTCGGACTCGAGCGGCGGCATGATCGACGGAACGCGCGAGGCGAGCATGGTCTTGCCCGAGCCGGGAGGCCCCATCATGAGCAGGCCATGGCTCCCCGCCGCCGCAATCTGGAGTGCCCGCTTTGCCACCTCGTTGCCCGACACCTCGCAGAAGTCGGGCTCGTCGCCCTCCTCGATGGGCGGATGCATCTCCACCGGCGCGAAAACCGGCTCGCGCAGGTCGCCGATGCAGCGCAGCCCCCGCATGCGCAGGTCCTCTACGGGCACGAGGCCATCCGCCTCATGAGAGCAGACGAGCGCCAGCCCGATGTCGCGGGCGCAGAGCGCGTATGCCAGCAGGCCCGCCACGGGGCGCACGCCGCCATCGAGCGACAGCTCGCCCACCACGAGGGCATCTCGAACGAGCTCGCGGTCGATCTGGCCGGTCGCCACGAGCACGCCCATGGCGATGGCCAGGTCGAAGCCCGATCCCGTCTTGCGCAGCGCGCTCGGCGCGAGGTTCACGAGTATCCGCCGCGCGGGCATTGAGAACCCAGCCACCTTGAGAGCCGCCCTCACCCGCTCGCGCGCTTCCTGGACGGCGGCATCCACCATGCCGACGACGAAGAACCCCACCGTGCCGCTCGTCACGGCAACCTCGACGTCGACCGGTATGGCCTCGACGCCCCGGAGGACGGCGCTGCGGACCACGCACCTCCCGTACATCGCCTAGAACCCCACGCTGAACGCGTTGGAGTAATGGCGGATGAACGCGCGGTCCTCGGAAACCACCATGATGGCGATGATGTCGAAGCGCACCGGGAAGTTCACTTCCCCGAAACTGCCCAGGTACCATCCGGCGATGCGCTCGTAGCGATCGCGCTTGCGCTCGTCCACCGCCTCGGACGGGAAGCCCCTCCAAACGCCGGTGCGCGTTTTCACCTCGACGAACACGAGCGACTCGCCGTCGCGCGCTATGATGTCCGCTTCTCCGAACGGGCAGGAGAAATTGCGCTCCAAGATGTCGTACCCCATGCGTTCCAGGTACCGCGCGGCGGCATCCTCTCCCCTGCGGCCAATCTCCTTGTTGCGCGATCGAGGCCGATCGCCGTGCTTGGACGCCCGACCTGCCTCGCGACGGCCCCTGACCCGCCCCGGCGCGCCGGCTCGTCCATACGGTTCGTCGTCGTCGCGCCAGGGGGATTCCCCGAAATCCCAAGGCTCGTCATCGCCTTCGTCCTCATCGTCTTCGTCGTCCTCCGGGTCGAACCAGGGTTCGTCCCGGTCGCGCTCCTCCCAGTCCTCGCGCAGTTCGTCGTCCTCGTCGTCCACCATGAGGCCGGTCGAGCGGTCCTCCATCTTCATCTCGCCGGCGAACGTGCCCTCGATCCAGATTTCCCGTTTCTTCATATGATCGCTCCTTTCGACGTGGGGCGATCATAGGGGCGCGACCTTACCGGGCAACCCCGTGCGAAGCGGCCCCGATTCAGGCGAACCTTGTACCGCGCGCTTTGGGAAAGACCCTGCACACCACCTGTTCGCGCATCTCGAGCATATAGATGAGACAGGGACACGACGTGGTTTCGCCAGAGGGGCGCCCCAGAATACGCTGAACCTTACAGATTTGCCGAATTGCCCGGTAGGACTGGCAATCGCCCGAGAGGCGGCCAAGCCTCGCCTCCTAGAAGAGCGTCTCCTGCATGAACGAGCGGCAGAACGACGCGCGGTGGATTTCGCACAGCCCGTAGGTGCGGATGGCGTCGATGTGCTGCGGCGAGGCGTACCCCTTGTTCTCGTCGAAGCCGTAGTGCGGGTAGAGGGGCGCGAGCCGCTCCATGAGCTCATCGCGTTCCACCTTGGCGACGATGGACGCCGCGGCGATGGAAGCGCATTTCGCGTCGCCCTTCACCACGTTCCGCTCGAGCTCGTGGATGTGGAGGGGGTTGCCGTCGACGAGGACGAGCGCGGGAGCGACGCCCTGCGCGACAACCTGCGCGAGCGCTCCCGAGAAGGCGCGCCTGAGCGAGGCTGACATTCCATCGCGGTCGATGTCGGCCGGGCTCACGTACTCGACGGCCCATGCCACGGCCTCGTGCTTGATGCGCTCGGCAACCTCGCGGCGCATCTCGGGCTTGACCTGCTTGGAATCGTTGAGGCCTTCGATGCGGCGGTCTGGAGGAAGCACCACGGCGCCCACTGCGAGCGGCCCCGCGACGGGACCGCGCCCCACTTCGTCGAGCCCGACGATGCAGCCATCCGCCCCCTCGGGCACGAGCGATCGCTCGAACGCGTACAGCGACTCCAGGCGCTCGGCCTCGGCACGCTCGGCTGCCACGCGCTTACGGGCCACCTCGACCGCCTTGCGCACGCCCTTGCGCTGGTCGGCGACGAGCGAGCGCTCGAGCGCCGCGAACTCGCGCTCGTCGGCGTTGCGCAGCATCTCCACTATTTCCGCTACGGTCGCAGCCATTCCGGCATTCTCCCCCACGTTCACCGACCCGTTGTTCCACCGATGATTATAGCCAATGAAAAAGGCCCGCCGAAGCGGGCCTTTGGTTTCTCGGGAAGCGCTCCTTAGCGGTATGCCTTCTCCTTGATCTTGGCGGCCTTGCCCACCTTGTCGCGCAGGTAGTAGAGCTTCGCGCGACGCACGTCGCCACGGCGAACGACCTCGATCTTGTCGATCTTCGGCGAATGGACCGGGAAGGTGCGCTCGACGCCGACGGAGAAGCTGATCTTGCGGACCGTGAACGTCTCGCGGCTCGTGTGGCCATGGCGGCGGATGACGTCGCCCTGGAACACCTGGATGCGCTCGCGGTTGCCCTCGGTGATGCGGTAGTGAACCTTCACGGTATCGCCGACGTTGAACTCGGGAAGGTCCTGCTTCTTCTGCTTTTCTTCGATTGCGCGAATGATATCCATCTTCGTTCCTTCTATATGCTCGTGCCAAAACCCTTGCGGGAAACTGTCTCTAGACGCGATTAGCTAGTATATCTCCCGCACCACGCGGTTGCAAGAAACGATTTCGCCATCCGAGAATCATCAAAACTATGCCACAATCTCGCGTGGAGCAGCGGCTCGTCGGCCATTTGGTACACTGCACGGTATGGAGAAACCCGTTGCCATAGTAGGCGCGGGCCTTGCGGGAAGCGAGGCCGCGCTGCAGCTCGCATCGCGCGGCATTCCCGTCGCCCTGTACGAGATGCGCCCCGAACAGCCCACCGACGTGCACCGCACCGATGCTTGCGCCGAGCTCGTATGCTCGAATTCCCTGAAATCGACGAAGCGCGAGAGCGCGGCGGGCATGCTCAAGGCGGAGCTCGACGCGCTCGGCTCCAGGCTCTTCGCCGCCGCCCTGCGCCATGCGGTTCCCGCGGGCGGGGCGCTTGCAGTCGACAGGAACGCCTTCGCCCAAGACGTGACAGAGCAAATCGAGGTGGAACCCCGCATCGACCTGCGGCGCCAAGAGGTCAAGGGCCTGCAGGAGCTTGCCAGCGCATCGTCTGCGGTCATACTGGCCACGGGGCCGCTCACCAGCGATGCGCTCGCGCAGGAGATCTCCGGCATCGTCGGCGGGCCCGCGCTCGCCTTCTACGACGCGGCCGCGCCCATCGTCATGGCCGATTCGCTCGACCACTCGGTGCTGTTCCGCCAGAGCCGCTACGAGGAGGCCGCCGACGGGGAGGGCAATTCCCGCGCGATTTCGAGTCGAAGGACCTCTTCCAAGCGTGCCAGCCCATCGAGGAAATCGCCCGGGCCGGGCGCGATGCGCCGCGCTTCGGGCCCATGAAGCCCGTCGGGCTCACCGACCCGCGCACGGGAAGGCGCCCCTGGGCCGCCTTGCAGTTGCGCGCCGAAGATGCCCAGGGCAGCTGCTACAACCTCGTAGGGTTCCAAACGAACCTCAAGTTCGGGGAGCAGGCACGCGTGTTCCGCATGATACCCGGCCTCGAGCACGCCGAGTTCGCGCGCTACGGGGTGATGCACCGCAACACGTTCCTCGACGCCCCGCGGCTGCTCGACCCCTCCCTGCGCCTGCGCGGCCCTGCCGGGAGCGCACTGCCCGCCCCCGTCTTCGTCGCAGGGCAGCTCGGCGGCACCGAGGGGTACTGCGAGGCCATCCGGTCGGGCCTGCATGCGGCGCTGTCGGTTGCCGCACTCCTGGGAGGCACCGCCTTGCCTCCCGTGCCGCGCGAGACCGCGTTCGGCGCCTTGCTCGCCCACGCGACCGACCCCGAGACGGTCGACTACCAGCCCATGCACGTCAACTTCGGCGTGCTCCCGCCGCTCGACCCGCCCATCCGCAACAAGCGGGAGCGCTATGCGGCCTACGCCGCCCGAGGCGAGGAGGCCCTCGCGGCCTACCGCTCCAGCCTCGAGCAGGCCGGCCTGATAGGCGGCCGATGATGGCGCGCCAGGTGAAGACGCGCGCACCGAAGGCGCGCATGAAGCGCGAAGCCCCCGCACCCGACGCGCGCGGGCGGGCCGCGGAGCAGGCATTGCCCGCCGAGGCGCTGCTCGATGGGTTCGTGGAATCGCTGCGCGTCGAGCAGGGCGCATCCGAGCACACCGTCCGCTCCTACCGCACCGATCTCGAGGCCTTCCTGCGCTGGTGCCAGCGGCGCGGAGTCGACCCCCTCCAAGCGACCCACCGGCAGCTGCGCGGCTACCTCGGCGAGATGGACGCGGCCCGCTACGCCCGCTCGACCATCAACCGCCGCCTCTCCTCGCTCCGCGGCTTCTACGGTTGGCTGAGCATCGCCGGCTACATCGACAACGACCCCGCGGGCGCGCTCTCGGGGCCCAAGCAGAGCAAGCACCTCCCCCACGTGCTCAAGCAGGACGAGATGGCGCGCCTGCTGCTCGTGAACGCGCCCGTCGACGCAGAGGGGCAACCGCGCGAGCAGACGGCAGCCCAGATGCGCGACCAGGCGCTGCTCGAGTTCCTCTACGCGTGCGGCGCGCGCATCTCCGAGGCCTCGGGGCTTTGCCTCACCGACGTCGATTTCCGGCTCCACCAGGTGAAGGTGTACGGCAAGGGCCGCAAGGAGCGCATCATCCCGCTCCACGACCTCTGCATCGAAACCCTCCAACGCTACCTGCGGGAGGCCCGTCCCGAGCTGCTCGGCGACAAGATCACCGACCGGTTCTTCGTATCGAACAAGGGCAACCCCATGAGCGCCGACGCCATGCGCAAGGTGTTCAAGGCCACCGTGCGCGCCGCAGGGCTCGACGAGCGCCTGAGCCCGCACGACATGCGCCATACCTTCGCCACCGACCTCCTCGACGGGGAGGCGGACCTGCGCTCGGTGCAGGAAATGCTCGGCCATGTGAGCCTGTCCACCACGCAGATATACACGCACCTGTCGCCCGCCCGCTTGAAGGCCGTGCACAGCCAGGCGCACCCGCGCGCCGGCGGGTAATCGGCAGGGCCAATCGCTTGCGGCATTACGCACCGTCAACGTCGGGGTAAAATGTACGAGTTCGTGCGATAATGGCATAGACAAACAGTGCGTCAAGGAGCATCCCATAAACGTCTTCGAGTTCATAATCGCGCTCATCCTCATCGGGGGCGCCGTCGCAACCGCAGCAGTCGTCGCGATCGTGTTCGCCGTGCGCGGCATCATGAAGTGGGCGAAGAAGGAAACGCTCGGCGGCGGCAAGCAGCTCTACCTCGACCAGGAGAAGGGCGCCGAGCCGCGCGACATCCAGAACGCCCTGCGCGCGTACCTCCATGCCCGCGGGATCGGCAGCAGAGCGCGGTCCATCTCGAACCAGGTGAAGGCGGCGCAGGAAAAGCAGGCGAACCTGACCGCGGTCGTGAAGGCGAAGTTCCCCGAGGGAAGCATCAGCAACGTAAAGTTCCAATCGGCTGTCGACACGGCCTACAACGTTATCCTGCGCAACTGCACGATACTCTCGAACCGCATCAACACGTTCGACGTGCGCGACTTCCAGGCGCTCGAGCGCGCGAACTCCGCGAGCATCCTCGGCAAGAAGGAAATCGTCACGGACGTCCAGGCGGAGCGCTGGCGCCTCATGCACGAAGCGATTGCGAGCATGGACGACATCATCGACGCGAACGAGCGCATCCTCCTGCAGCTCGACAAGCTCGCCGCCGAGCTCGCGCTCGTAGGACTCGAGGAAAACGAGGCGCAGTCCAACGAGATGCTCGTCGAGATCCAGACGCTCGTCGACCAGGCCAAGTTCTACCAGTAATCGGGAAGGCGATCACCTCCCGGCACAGGGCCTCTCCGGCTCGCTACACCAGCATCAGAAGCAGCGCGAACGCCACGACGCCCGCGATGGCGCACCAGAGGAGCGATTTCGTCAGCCGCGCGACCACGACGACCACGAGCGCTGCGACGAGCGGCGCCGCAGCCGGCCAGATGCCCGCGTCGAACATGCCCGGGGTGAGCAGGTCGTTGGCGACGAGCGCCGCGAACGCGGCAGGTGGGATGTAGCCGAGCGCCTCCTCTACGCGCGGCGGGAGGCTGCGGCCCTTCAACAGGAACAACGGCAGCACGCGGCATGCGAGCATCGCGACCGCGCACACGCCGAAGATAATCCAGAACTGCGACCAATCAATCGGTTGCACGGGAACCCACCTTCTCCCGCACCCGCGCGAACACGAACGCGCACGCGACGCCGATGATCGCCCCCAGGAAGATCGCCGGCCCCGCAAGGCCCACCGCCTTGCACACGAACACGCCCACGATGGCGCAGAGCGCGGCGACGATGTTCTCGGGCGTGAGCTTCTGGGTTACCAGCAGGCATATGAAGATGGATGTCATGGCGAAGGCCGCGATGTTGAGCGGGATGAAATCGGCCAGTGCCTCGCCGATGAGCGTGCCCACCACGCACGACGCCGTCCACGACGACTGCGACCACAGGTTCACGAGCGTGGCCCGCGCCACCGACCAGCCACCTTGCTCGAACTTCTGCAGGTTCACGCCGAAGCTCTCGTCGGTGACCGTGGCGGCGAACAGAAACGACAGGCGCTTCGATGCGCCCTCGACCCAAGGCGCGAACGCCGTGGAGTAGAGCATCTGACGCGTGTTCACGAACGACACGCTTGCGATGATCGATGCGACCGGGGACCCCGCGAGCCACATGTTGGGAATCATGAACTGCCCGGCACCCGAGTAGAACAGCGCGCACATGAGGAACACCTGGAACGCATTCAGCCCAATCGATGCGGAAAGGATGCCGCACGGAAGACCGATGGCCACATAGCCGAGCATGATCGGCACCGCCGCACGGAGTGCAGCGCCTATGTTGTCGCGATTAAACACGATTCGCGATTATACGCCATTTGCAATGAGCGATGCCCCAGGGGCGCGACTCATCCGCATGAGTGATGCCCCAGGGGCGCGACTCATCTGAAAAGCCCACCGGGCTCGAAGGCGCCGTCCTCGGTGACGATGCGCGTGATGTAGCGCGCGGGGGTCACGTCGAAGGCGGGGTTCCACACGTCCACGCCCTGTATCGGCTCGCGCAGGACCTCGCTCGCAGCGCGCTCCTCGATGACGATGCCGCCGCCGTTCGCAAGCGATCGGTCGATGGTGGAGGTCGGGGCCGCAACGTAGAACGGGATGCCGTGTTCATACGCGAGCACGGCAAGCCCGTACGTGCCGATCTTGTTGGCCACATCGCCGTTGCGCGCTATGCGGTCGGCACCGACCACGACGGCGTCCACCCGGCCCTTCGCCATGCGGCTTGCCGCCATGTTATCGCAGATGAGCGTCGTCGGCACGCCGGCGCGCGAGAGCTCCCACGCGGTCAGGCGAGCGCCCTGCCCCACCGGCCGCGTCTCGTCGGCGTAGACGCGCTCCAGCTTCCCCTGAGCGGCGGCGGCGTACACGATGCCGAGCGCCGTTCCGTAGAAGTACACCGCCAAGCTCCCGGCGTTGCAGTGGGTGAGGACGCGAGAAGCCGGCGCGAGCAGCGCCGCGCCGTGCTCGCCGATGGCGCGGTTCGCCGCCTCGTCCTCTTCCTGCATACGGGCGACGAGCTCGGCCAGCTTGCACGCCGCAACGCCCGCATCGCGCTCCCCCGCGATTTCGCCGAGAGCGCGTTCGACGGCCCAGCGCAAGTTCACCGCCGTCGGCCGCGCTGTCGCAATCTCCTCGGCCACATCATGCAACCGGTCCAACGACTCGGCCGAATCCGCCCAGAGCGCGAGCGCCGATGCGCCGGCGAGGCCGATTGCGGGCGCCCCGCGCACGGCGAGCACCTGTATCGCCTCCACCACCTGCCGCCAGTCCCGCGTACGCTCTATGCGCAGCTCGCCCGGCAGCAGCCGCTGGTCGATGTAGTCGAAATACGTGCCGGCAGAGTCGCGGCCGATCTCGACCGTCTTCGGAAGATTCTCCAAATGCAGTTCCATAGCACCTTTTCCCTTCGTATAGGTGCTATTGTAGCGTGACGAGAAAAATGCGAAAGGAAGCGAGAGCATGCCCATCTTCAAAAACGTTTCGGACCTCATAGGAAACACCCCACTCGTGGAGCTTGCGAACTACGGGAAAAACCACGGCCTCCAGGCCACGATCGCCGGCAAGGTGGAGTTCCTGAACCCCGCGGGCTCGGTGAAGGACCGCGTCGCGAAGGCGATGATCGACGACGCCGTCGCGCGGGGCGAAATCGACGACGACACCGTGCTCATCGAGCCCACGTCGGGAAACACCGGCATCGGCCTCGCAGCCCTCGCGGCCGCGCGGGGAAACCGCCTCGTCATCACCATGCCCGACACCATGTCGGTCGAGCGGCGCAACCTGATGAAGGCCTACGGCGCGGATGTCGTGCTGACCGATGGCTCCAAGGGCATGCAGGGCGCCATCGACCGCGCGAACGAGCTCGCCGCCGAGATAAGCAACTCGTTCATACCCGGCCAGTTCACCAACCCTGCCAACCCCGCCGCACACGAAGCGACGACGGGCCCCGAGATCTGGCGCGACACCGACGGCAAGGTCGACATCCTCGTGGCGGGCGTGGGCACGGGCGGTACGCTGAGCGGTGCGGGCAAGTACCTGAAGGCCCAGAACCCAGACGTGCAGGTGGTCGCCGTCGAGCCCGCGGGCTCCCCCGTTCTGTCGGAGGGAACGGCAGGCGCTCACGGCCTCCAAGGCATCGGCGCCGGGTTCGTGCCCGACACGCTCGACACCACGGTCTACGACGAGGTCATCGCCATCCAGGACGAGGAGGCCTTCGAGGCCGGCCGCGAGCTCGCCGACAAGGAGGGCCTGCTCGTGGGCATCTCGTCGGGTGCCGCCGTAGCCGCAGCGCGCAAGCTGGCAGAGCGCCCCGAGAACTTCGGCAAGCTCATCGTCGTCATCCTCCCCGACACCGGCGAGCGCTACCTCACCACAGCGATGTTCAAGTTCTAGGATGAGTCATTCCCCAGGGGGAATGACTCATGATTACCACTATCATGAGAGCATGAAAGAAACGGGAAACAAACGGGTGCTCATGGCCATGAGCGGGGGCGTCGACAGTTCGGTGTCGGCACTCGTGCTGCGCGATGCGGGCTACGACGTGGAGGGCGTCACGCTCAAGCTCTTCGACAACGACGACGCCTGCATCGAGGGCGAGAGCACATGCTGCTCGCTCAAGGATGCGGAGGATGCGCGCCAGGTGTGCCTTGAGCTGGGGATCCCGCATTTCGTGTACAACTTCACCCGCACGTTCAACGCCGATGTCATGGACCGCTTCTGCGACGGTTACCTCCGAGGAGAGACGCCCAACCCCTGCATTGACTGCAACCGCTACGTGAAGTTCGCGGCATTGCAGCAGCGCCGCCGCGAGCTGGGCTACGACTATGTCGCGACAGGCCACTACGCTCGCATCGCCTTCAACGAAACCACGGGCCGCTACGAGCTGAAGCGCGGGCTCGACGGCAACAAGGACCAAAGCTACGTGCTGTTCCACCTCGACCAGGAAACGCTGGCCCACATGCTCTTTCCCCTGGGCGAACTCACGAAGCCGCGCGTGCGGGAGCTCGCGAGCGCCCATGGCTTCATAAACGCCGGGAAGGCCGAAAGCCAAGACATCTGCTTCGTGCCGGACGGGGATTACGCCGCCTTCATCGGCCGCCGCACCGGCAGCACCTTCGATCCGGGAGCCATCGTGAACCGCGACGGCGAGGTGCTCGGGCGCCATAACGGCCTCATCCACTACACCATCGGCCAGCGCAAGGGCATCGGCGTGGCGTATTCGGAACCCCTTTACGTCTTCGCGAAGGACATGGAACGCAACGAGCTCGTCGTCGATACCGACGCGAACACGCGCTGCGCGTCCGTAACGGTTCGCGACGTGAACTTCATCGCCAGGGAATCCCTCGAGCGCCCCGAGCGGTTCGTCGCGAAGATCCTCTACCGCCAAGACGCTCGCCCCTGCACGGTCGAGCAGACCGGCGACCGCAGCATCCGCGTCATCTTCGACGAGCCCCAACGGGCCTGCGCCCCTGGCCAAGCCGCCGTCGTCTACGACGGCGACACCGTCATCTGCGGCGGCACTATCGCCTAATGCAACGTTAGCCCCTATCGGCGCCCTTGAGAAGAAGAAGGGCCCGCTCATCGCGAGCAGGCCCTTTCTCATCGATTGCGATGCGTCGCTACTCTTCGGCAAGCGCTGCCTGGGCAGCCGCGAGACGCGCGACCGGCACGCGGTAGGGCGAGCAGGACACGTAGTCCAGGCCCACCTTGTGGAACTTGTGGATGGAATCCGGGTCGCCGCCGTGCTCGCCGCACACGCCGCACACGATGTCGGGGTTGGAGGCGTGGCCGCCCTTCACGGCAATGTCGATGAGCTTCACGACACCGTCGTCGACGGTTGCGAACGGGTTCACCTTCATGATGCCCAGCTCATCGTAGTCCTTGAAGAACTTGCCCTCCACGTCGTCGCGGCTGAAGCCGAACGTCGTCTGCGTGAGGTCGTTCGTGCCGAACGAGAAGAAGTCGGCCTTGCGGGCGATCTCGTCGGCGGTCACGGCCGCGCGCGGCAGCTCGATCATGGTGCCGATCTCGATGAAGCTCAGGTCGACGCCCTCGCGCTCCTCGACTTCCTTGATAGCCTTCTCAGCTTCCTTGCGGACGTAGATGAGCTCGTTTTCCATGGAGACGAGCGGAATCATGACCTCGGGCTTCGGGTCGAAGCCTTCCTTCAGCAGCTGCGCCGTGGCCGTTGCGATAGCGCTGACCTGCATGGCGGACAGGCCCGGCATGACGATGCCGAGACGGCAGCCGCGCAAACCGAGCATCGGGTTCATCTCGGCCATGGTGTCAGCCGCTTCGAGCAGCCTCTTGGAGATGGGATCGGGCTTGCCGTTCGCGGCGTCGACGGCCACCTTGATGGCCAGCTCGCGCGGAGACGGCAGGAACTCGTGCAGCGGCGGGTCGAGCAGGCGGATGATGACGGGTAGGCCGTCCATGGCCTTCAGCATCTCGTAGTAGTCGCCCTGCTGCGCCTCGTACAGCTTCTCGAGGGCCGCCTTGTAGTCTTCCCCATCCTTCTCGGCGAGAATCATATCGGCGACGATCTGCTTGCGGTCGCCGAGGAACATGTGCTCGGTGCGGCACAGGCCGATGCCCTGCGCGCCGAACTCGCGCGAGAGCTGCGCGTCGGCCGGGTTGTCGGCATTGGCGCGCACGCCCAGCGTGCGGAACTCGTCGGCCCACTCGAGGATGGTGTCCAGGTCGCCGGTGAGCTCGGGTTGCACCAGCTCGACCGCGCCCAGCACCACGATGCCGGTCGTGCCGTCGAGCGAGATCATGTCGCCCTCACGGATGACGATGTTGGTGCCGGCGATGGCGGCTTCCTTCTTGGCGGCATCGATCTTGAGCGCCTCGACGCCGCAGACGCACGGCGCGCCCATGCCGCGGGCGATGACAGCCGCGTGCGAGGTCTTGCCGCCGTGCGAAGTGAGGATGCCCTCGGCCGCGATCATGCCGGCCAGGTCGTCGGGCGTGGTCTCCCAGCGCACGAGCACCGTCTTGATGCCCTCCTCGGCAGCGGCGACGGCAGCTTCGGCGGAGAACACGGCAGCGCCGACGGCGGCGCCGGGCGACGCGTTCAGGCCGCGGGCCACCACGTCGTAGCTGGCGTTCTTGTCGAACTGCGGGTGCAGCAGCTGGTCGAGCTGCTCGGGCGCCACACGGCAGACGGCCTCCTCCTTCGTGATGAGGCCCTCCTTCTCCATGTCGATGGCAATCTTGAGCGCGGCGGCGGCGGTGCGCTTGCCCACGCGGGTCTGCAGCATGAACAGCTTGCCCTGCTCAATGGTGAACTCGATGTCCATCATGTCGCGGAAGTGGTTCTCGAGCAGCACGAAGATCTCCTCCAGCTGCTTGCCGGCCTCCTCGAGGCCCGCGACGTGCTTGAGCTCGGAAATCGGCGAGGTATTGCGGATGCCCGCGACGACGTCTTCGCCCTGGGCGTTCACCAGGTAGTCGCCGTAGAATTCGTTGGTGCCATCGGCTGCATTGCGCGTGAAGGCCACGCCGGTCGCCGACGTGTCGCCCTTGTTGCCGAACACCATGCACTGCACGTTGACGGCGGTGCCGAGGATGTCGGGGATCTTGTTCTGCTTGCGGTAGAGCGTCGCGCGCGGGTTGTTCCAGGAGCCGAACACAGCCTCGATGGCCAGGCGCAGCTGCTCCATCGGGTCCTGCGGGAAGGCGACCTTGCCGTCGACGACCAGCTCGGGGTGCTCCTCGGCGCTGACGCTGTCGGAGAAGATGCCCTTGAAGGTGTCGACGAGCGCCTCGAGGTCCTCGGCAGTCAGCTCGGTATCCTGCTTGACGCCCTTGGCCTCCTTGGCGGCCGTGATGGCATGCTCGAACTTGTCGCCGTCGACGCCCATCACCACGTTGGAGAACATCTGGATGAAGCGGCGGTAGCTATCCCACGCGAACCGGCGGTTCCCGGTCTGCGCGATGAGGCCGTTGATGGAGCGGTCGTTCAGACCGAGGTTGAGCACGGTGTCCATCATGCCGGGCATCGACATGGGGGCGCCGGAGCGGACGGAGACGAGCAGCGGGTCGGCATCGTCGCCGATCTTCTTGCCCATGCGCTCCTCGAGGTCGGCACGATACTCGGCGATCTCGTCGAGCGCGCCCTCGGGCCACGTGTTGTCGGCGTTGGCGTATTCCATGCACGTCTGGCAGGTGATGGTGAATCCCGGAGGCACCGGAAGCCCGATGTTGGCCATCTCGGCGAGGTTCGCGCCCTTCCCGCCGAGCACGTACTTCATCTCGGCGTTCCCCTCGGTTACGTTTAATCCTGCTGCGTCATGTCCGAATTTGTACACACGCTTGACTTCTTCAGCCACCTTGCACTCCTCCACTCGATGCTCCGATTAAGCTGCGACGGACAAAAACTCCGAACGGCCCGCAAGCCGTCCGTTTATCTAGTTACATGGTAACTCAACTAGAAAGAATCGGCGCGCCTTTCGCCGATTTCGACGAAAGCCCCGAACGCCTACCAGCTCACACAGCCCCGAATTCCGGGCATTCCCCCTCACCGAAATGCATCAGATCAAGGTTCGCGTAACCTAAACATGTTCGCGATTCCCATACAACCGCAAATATGCCGCAATCCCAATGGCCAAGATGCAGCAAATTCACGGTTGTATGGGAATCCACAAGCAAGGCAGATTCCACGACCTGGGGAAACGGGAATCACCCCTCCGAAATGAGGGGAAAATTCATATACAACCGCAAATTCGCTGCAATCCCAAC
>CACWWI010000063.1 GCA_902764575.1 uncultured Coriobacteriaceae bacterium | reverse complement strand
GCGGGTGAAGATCGCCTCCACCTCTTCCACGCCCTGCAGCATGATGGCGTAGGCGTAGCACGTGGCTTGCAGCACGTGCTTGACACGCAGGTCGTCGACGGTCTCGTCGTCGCGGCCGCCCGTCTTGTAGTCCACCACGACCGCGCTCGAGCCGTCATCGCTCAGCGCCAACAAGTCGATTTCGCCCTCGAGGTAAGCGCGATCGGGCACATCCTCCTGCGACACGCTCACGAAGAACGGCACTTCGGCGCTCAAGTCGGTGAAGGCGGCCATGCGTCCTGCGAGGTCGCTTCCGAACCAGCGGTCGAGCGCGCGGGCGAGGCGGTCCTTCTGCAACGCGTCCAGGTTGCAGGTGCGCGCGAGCGCTGCCACGCGCTCCGCAGGCGGATAGGCGAGCGGCTCGCCCGGCTGCCGCGCTACGACCGCATATTGCGCTAGGCGATGGAACGCAGTTCCCAGGTCGGTCGCACGGTCCTCGTCGAACACGGCCGAGGGATCGACGTCCCAGAAATCGTCGGCGAACACCGGCGTGGGCGCTGGGAGAGCCTCTTCGACCAGGGCGCCTTCCTGCGGCTCGTCGCATTCAACGAAATGCGCATCGGCCAGGTTCGCGAGGACGTTCCCCTCGTGCGAAGCATCAGAAATCGACGAGTAGCTGAAGATGGCCTGGTGCAGCGGCTTGAAGACCTCGGGCTGGTCGCTTCGCGGGGATCCTTCGCTGCGCTCAGAACGACAATCCGGAGTAACTTCCGGAATGGCGAACAGGGGCGGTTCTTCCTCGGGGGCTTGGGAGAGAGCGCCATCTTCCGGCTCGTCTTCGGGGGTGAGCGCCCAATGGTAGTAGACCGCAGGCAGCGCGCCGCCGTATTCGCAACGCTGCATGCCCTGCTCCAAGGGCTGCTCGCCCAACAGCGCCGTTACCACGCCCGCGAGCGCGCTGACCGGCACGGCGCCGGGGTTGTCCTTGGTTCGCATGCCCTTCATCGCAACCACGAGCGCTTCCTTGGCCCGCGTGAGCGCCACGTACAGCAGGCGCTTCGCCTCCTCGCGGTCGCCCTCGGCCTGGTACGCGCGCAACGCCAGCCGCCGGTGCAGGGCCCCGGCGTCCTCCTCGACCGCACAGGCGAGCTCGTCTTCGCCAGCCACCTCGCCCAGCACGTAGGCGCTCACCTGGTCCATCGTCCCCCCTTCGACAATCTTCGCAGAGGCTTCGCCCGATTGCGCCAGGTCGAGCGAGAGGTAGATGCCCTCGCCCACCGACGACACGAGCAGCTTCGACGAGGGCGCCTTGTCATCGCGGATCTCCGCCACCGCCACGATGGGGAACTCGAGGCCCTTCGAAGAGTGGATGGTCATGATGCGCACCGAATCGCCACCGGAAACCGACAGCGCGCCCGGCGCCTCCTTGGAGCTGGCGAGCATTTCGGCGAAGCGCGCCGCGACCGTCGCCGGCCCGACCGCCCCCTCCTGCTCGACATGCTCCACCAGGCGGATGGCCTTGAGCGCGTTGGCCGCGGAGGCCAGCCCCTCTGCGCCTTCCGACTCCATGCGCGAGAGCCACCCCGACTCGGTGACGATGTTGCGGATCACCTGCGACACGGGAAGCTCCGCCACGTCGCGCAGCGCCTTTCCCATAACCCGCAGCGCACACTCGAGCTGCGGGGAAACCGCGGTGGCGGGAGCGGGCTTCTTCAGCCCAAAGCCCCCGAGGCCCCCGGCTTGCAGCAGGTCGCCGGCCGTGAGGGAGAAAAGCGGGCTCGTGAGCACGTTGAAGAGGCATTTCGTCTGCCCGGGGTTCGCCAGCGCACGGACAAGCTCGGAGACCACCTGCGCCTCGGGCGTCCCCGAGAACACCGAACCGCCGGAGATGACGCAGGGGATCCCCCGGTTGCGCAGCGCCTGCGCGTACACGCCGGCCCTCGGCATACCCCCGAGCAGAATGACCATCTCCCCGGCCGAGTGGCCCTCTTCGATGAGGCTCTCGAACTCCGCCGCGATGCGGTCCGCCGCGAACTCGGTCATGCGATCGGTGGTCACGCCACGATACGGAATGGACGCCTGGTGCACGACGACGCGCGGGTGCGCCGAGCTCAGCGGATGGGAAACGCGCGTCTCATCGCGCTCGGCGGCCAGCGACATGAACTCGCCGCCGAACATGCCCGGCTTCTCGAACACGCGGTCGACGAACGCGAGCACGTCGGGGTGGCTGCGGAAATTGGCAGCCAGCTCTATAACGCCATCGGAGCTCGCCGATCGCACCGTCTCGAGATGGCGGCGGTACACCGAGACGTCGGCCCCGCGGAACCGATAGATCGACTGCTGCGCGTCGCCCACCGTGCACAGGCGGCAGGCGCCCTCGCCCGCAAGGCGCTTGATCATGTCGACCTGCATCTGGTTGGTGTCCTGGAACTCGTCGACCATCACGAGCTTGAACTTGTCGCAGTAGAGGGCCGCGATGCCCGGGTTGTCCTCGATGGCGCGCGCCGCCATGACGAGCAGGTCGTTGTTGTCGAGCACGCCGCGCTGGCGCTTGCGCTGCGCATACGACGCGAGCGCGCTGCGCGCCAGCTCCACGAGCGTTTCCAGCAGGCCCGCCGCAGCCCCCAGCCGCAGTTCCATGACGAGCGCGGCGAACTCGGGCAGCGCCTCGTCGATCTGCGCCTTGAAATCCTTTGAGCCGAACGATTTCACCAACTTGACGGGGGCGACCAGATCGAGCGCCTGCGCAGCGTCGTCAATCCCCTCGTCGAGGGCGCTCCGGATGGCGTCCGCCTGCTCGAGCGTGGCGCACGTCCATTTCTCGCGCGTCGAGCTCTCGTTCCCGTCGGCGGCGGCCACGAGCAGTCCGTCGAGTATCTCGACCACGCGCGCTAGCACGATGTGGGGTGCCGCCGTTACGCCCGGCATCACGAACGCGTCGGCGCCGCGCGCGTGGGAGGAGGCCTCCTTCACCAGGTCCGACAGCATGCCCTCGACCGATGCGCCCCTTGCCGCACGCGCGGGGTACTCGCGGAACAGGGCGTCGATCCGCTCGGACGAATCCACCTGCGCCTGGGCCAGCACCTCGTCGACCGCCTGATCCAGGAGCTCGTCGACGAGGGCGCCTTCCGCAACCTCGAACGCCGGGTCGATGCCCAGCTCGAGCGCGTGCGCCCGCAGGATGCGCGCGCACATGCCGTGGATGGTGGAAACCCAGGCCTCGTCGACCTTGAGCGCCTGGCCGACCAGGCCGCACGCGCGCAGCTCGGCCTTAATGCGCGACTTGAGCTCGCCAGCAGCCTTCTTCGTGTACGTGATGGCGCACACCTGGTCGATGTCGTCCAGGTAGCCCGTCTGCAACGCGCTCACGATGCGCTTCGTGAGCGTGAACGTCTTGCCCGAGCCCGCGCCCGCCGCCACGACGAGCGGTCGGTCGAGCGTGTCCACGCACCGTTGCTGTCCTTGCGTCAAGCCCATCATTGCCGCCCTTCGCAGAAGAGGATGGGACAGTACTGGCACGCGCCGGCGTGTGCGGGACGCGGGGCGATGTCGCCGGCAGCCATGGAGGCGATCGCCTCGCCGGCCAGGCGCTCCACCTCGTCGAGCAGCTCGTCGAAGGGCAGGCTGGCCAGCACGAGCTCGCCTTCCTCGCCTTCGGGCATGTCCGTGACCAGGCTGCAGGAGCACTTCGCGTGGCGCATGTTCGGCAGATGCGGCGTCTCAAGGACGCGCGGGTCGTAGGCGCCGGCGATGCTCGGGCGTCGGCCGTAGCTCACGTACAGCGCGCCCACGACGTCGAGCCCCAGCGCGCGCTTGACCGCCTGGGCGTACACGAGCGCCTGCACCTTGCCAGGGTGCTCGCGCGTCTTCCCGCCGATCTCGTGCTCGGACTTTACCGAGCCCTTGTAGTCGATGATCACCGCGCGCCCCGCGTCGTCAACGTCGATGCGGTCGACCTTGCCCACGAGCGAGAAGCCCGCGTACTCGACCGCGTGGTCTGCGTCTATCTCGTATTCCAGGTAGGCCGGATGGAACGTCGGGAGCAGCTGCGCCTCGAAGTCCAGGTAGCCCTCGAGCTGCCTGCAGAGCGCATCGACATCGCGCCTCTCCAGCTCGGTCAGGGGAACGAGCCTGCCCGAGAGCGGCTCCTCCGACGGCTGCTGCGCCCTGAGGCCTTCGAGCACCTGGCGCATGACAGCGCGCGCCTCGTCGATGTTGCCCGCGCTCACCTTGTCGTGGCCCTCCCGCTGGAACTCGCGGTAGAACCGCTCGAGCGCGGCGTGGGCGAACGTCCCCCGCTCGAGCGGGCCGAAGCCCTCTTCGAGCTCGGACATGCGCAGCCGCCGCTCGGCGAACCAGTGGAGCGGGCACTCGAGGTACACCTCGATCTGCGAGGGCGACGGGCACGGCCTCTCGAGCGCCTGCCCGTCTGCCGTGCGGCGCGGCGGGAGAACGCGGTCGGAAGGCGTGTCGGCCAGGTCGCCCAGGGACGGCTGGGGAACATGCGCGCCCATCGCCTGCACCGCATCGGGCACCGCCGCGCATGCATTGGCGAAGAGCAGCTCCTCGCCGCGCTCGACCAAGCCCGCCTGCAGCTGCGGCGGCAGGCGGAACGGATTGTCGATATCGTCGGTTGCCGAGGGGTCGGCGCGGTACGTGTCGACGAACTCCTCGAGCATGGCGCAGGGATACGTGGCGTCGGCATTGTCGTCGCCCAGGGGGCGCACGAGGCAGACGCATTCGGAAGGCAGTCCCAGCAGGGCGTTGAACTGGCGACGCGCGCGCTGGAGCGCCCCCTCCCCGCGGTCGATGCCCAGCTTGCCGAGCAACGTCGCCGCGGCGTCGTCCTTGCGCGCCACCGGGTAATCCTCCGACGTGAGGTCGGCCATGACAAGCGTCGCGCAGCTCCCGGGCCGCAGTGCGGCCGCACGCTCCTGCGCGAGCATGGTCACCGCGCTGCTGGACCCGCCCACCTGGACGGAAACCTGCACGGCGGCATCGGCGAGCACGTCCATGCAGACGTCGATGCCGGCTCCCGCGCGACGGGCCGAGCCCGTTACCTCGCGCAGCATGCGCAGCGCCGCCAGCTGCTCGGCCTTCCAGGCGGGCGACCGGCGAACCGACGCCTGGACCATCTGCTCGAACACTCCCACGAGCACGTCGGCATCGGGGTCGCTCGCGAGCTCCTCCAGCTGCGAGAAGGTCTCGGACTCAAGCCGCAGGTCGGCCAGCACGTCATCGAGCGTGGCAATGCGGTCGGCGCGCAGCGAGGCGTCTATGCGCAGCGCATCGCCCCGCGAGAAGCCCGAGAACGGCGTGGACACCACGTCGCTCAGGACGGCCACTTCCCACGGGTTATCGTGCAGGCAATGGCACATGCCCAGGTACGCCCGCCCGAAATCGGTTCGGGCGAACGGCTTCGAGCCCTGCGCGCGCACGCTCAGGCCGGCTTCCGCCAGCCGATCGCCCGCCTGCGCGAACAGCGCCAGGGGATCCTTGCACGTGACGACGGCATCGCCCGCGGAGGCACGCTCGCACACGACATCGGCCACCAGGCCAGCCTGCGCCAACCGCCCCGACGGGAACGCAAAGCGCACGTCCACGCCCTCAGGGGCCTGTTCGACGCCGTCGCCGCCGTCGGCCAGCTGCACCGTCACCTCCAAGGGCGTGCAGGCTTCGAAGAACCGTGTCTCGCGCTCGGCCATCGGCGGGGCTTGGGCCACGAGCACGCGCGTACCGGGGGCGAACGCGGAATCGGCCCGTTCTGCCAGGAGCATCGCCGCCTGCCCCGTCTCCACGAGGCCCAGGTCGCCGAGCAGATCCTCGTAGCGGGCCAACGCCTCCAGGAAGTCAATCTCGCCCGCAGAAAGCCCGTCCACGGCCCCACCGCAACGCGCCGCGGCGATAGCCTCCTCGAGCTGCGGCACGCCGGCACACTCGCGCATGCAGGCAGCCCCGAGCTTCACCATGCCCCGCAGGTCGGCCCCTTCGGCGCAGGGCCCCATCGCGCAGCGCATGAGCACCTGGCGCTGGACAGCGCTCACGAGGGCGCGGCCGTCGCCGTGCAGCTCCCACAGGTCGGCAACCCATTCGTCGAAGGTGGTCACGGCCTGGGCGAACGCGCCCTGGGCGCGCACGTCCGCGCGGCCTTTGAGCCAGCTTTCCACCTGTGCAAACGATGGCAGCAGTATGACGTCGTATTCAGCCATGCATCACTTTCGTCATAGGCGGGGACCATCCCCCGCCATGATTCCACTATACCAAGTGCCCAGGAGTTGTCTCTGGAACTCCTGGGCACTTTTCTTTTCTGTTCACGTCCGCCCTGTCGGGAGCAAACGGCTACATCGGCTAATCGCCCGATCCGCAGCCTCCCGCTACCACGTCTCGTTCATGCAGTTATACCATGCGCCGCCCGCGATGGCCTCAAGTTGGTCGTCAGTGAGCTCGACGCCCTCTTCCTCGGCGAGCTCGATCAGATCGATGGCGCTCTCGCAGGCCCTCGCCTTTTCCATCTGCTCGGGGGTCAAATCCTTGAAGCTTGCCATGTTCTGCCCCCTTTATCGACCGGGTTGCCCTTGCGGGCAACCCGAGACCATGCTCGTTTGCTTACCCTATCACCGCGCTCGACCGCGGTTTGCCTCCAACCTCGCTGGCAAGGCCCGTCAGGCCTTTACTGGATGGCGTTGATCAGCGAGTTGATGTCGTCGGGGTTCAGGCCCGCGCCGCTCGCCAGGATGCAGTAGGCGTTATCGTGGGCGGTCCAGAGAACCTTGTTCGCGGCATCCTGCGAATGGCCCGCGCAATTGACCGTCAGGCCCTTCAGGGTGAGCGGCCACTCGACCTCGTAGGCGTTGTAGTCGCCCGAGATGTCGCCGTCGCCCGCAAGGACGGCCTTGCGGATGGTGATTTCCACATCGCCGGCGGTCGTCTTCGCCTGAGCCATGCCGTCAGCGTACGAGAAGGTCCAGTCGCCCAGGTTGCCGATGGTCAGGCCGATGCCCGCATCGGGAACCGAGAAGCTGCTCAGCCCAGCACCCTGTGCAGCTTCCGCAGCGCTCGCAGCATCGCTCCAGGGGTTAGGCATGTTGGCGCTCGCGGATGCGTCCGACGAGGCCTGCGAGGCGGGCGCGGATGCCGCGGACGAAGGCTGGGATGCAGCCGACGACGAGGCGGTTGCGGCTGATGCGGACGAAGCGGAAGCAGAAGCGGAGCTGCCGCTGCCCGAAGCCGACGCGCTGCTCGAGGAGCCACTCGAGCACCCGACGATGCCTATCGCCAGCACGGCGGCAAATACGATTGCGAGTAGTTTCTTGCTCATGATAGTCCCTTCCCTTTCGATCGGGGCACCTGCCGCCCGAATGTCGCCAGACGCCGGCCTCTTTTGTTCCGTTCTTGCACTGCTGCCCATTCTACGCAGAGACGATGATTTTTGTCCCCAGTGTTTCGCAATTGTTTTTCGTGCCGCAGAGCATGCCCGGCTGTTCTCCAGCTGGAAGGTGAGGGGCGCATGATAGTATTCAGGGGAACGCACTCCCACGAAACCCACTGGCCGCGAAACGGAGAACGCCATGGCAGAGATCAAATGCCCCAACTGCGGGACGATCATTTCGCTCGAGCAGTCGGACCTCGACTCGGTCGTGCTGCAGGTGCGCGACGAGCAGTTCCAGAAAGAGCTCGCCGAACGCGCCTCGTACATCGAAGCCGACAAGCAGCGCGAGGTCGAGCTCGTGCAGGCGCAGGCGGCAACCGCGCTCAAGGAGCAGGCGGGCGCCAAGGACGCGCGCATCGCCGAGCTGCAGGCGCAGTTGGCCGCCCAGCGCGAGACGCTCGAGGCCCAACACGAGCTCGCCGTGGCGCAGGCGGTGGCGACGGTCGAGAAAGAGCGCGATGCGCTGGCCGCCTCCATCGAGGTCAAGGAAGCCGAGAAGGCGCGCGCCGAGGCGACGTTCAAGGAGCAGCTCGCCGAGCAAGCCAAGGCCAAGGACGACATCATCGCGTTCCAGAAAGACGAAATCGAGCGCATGAAGGACATGAAGGCGCGCCTCTCCACCAAGATGGTGGGCGAATCGCTCGAGCAGCACTGCCAGTACGAGTTCGACCGCATCCGCGCCATCGCCTTCCCCAACGCGTACTTCGAGAAGGATAACGAGGCCGTGGAGGGCACGAAGGGCGACTTCGTGTTCCGCGAGGAGGACGAGGACGGCAACGAGATCATCTCGATCATGTTCGAGATGAAGAACGAGGGCGATACGAACTCGGTGAAGAAGAAGAACGAGGACCACTTCGCCAAGCTCGACAAGGACCGCACGAAGAAGGGCTGCGAGTACGCGATCCTGGTGTCGTTGCTCGAACCCGACAGCGAGCTGTACAACGAGGGCATCGTCGACGTGTCGCACCGCTACCCGAAGATGTACGTGGTGCGCCCGCAGTTCTTCATCCCCATCATCTCGCTGCTGCGCAACGCGGCGCTGAGCTCGCTCGAGTACAAGCGCGAGCTGGCGCTCGTGAGGCAGCAGGACCTCGACATCACGACCTTCGAGGACGACCTCGAGACGTTCAAGCAGGGGTTCTTCAAGAACTTCAAGGACGCAAGCCTGCGCTTCGACGACGCCGTGAAGGCCATCGACAAGGCCATCGCCGACCTGCAGAAGGCCAAGGACAAGCTGCTCACGTCCGAGAAGCACCTCACGGCGGCCAACAACAAGCTCGAGGGGCTGACGGTGAAGAAGCTCACGCGCAAGAACCCCACCATGAAGGCCAAGTTCGACGCGTTGAAGGAAGCGGACGGGGAAGACTAGGTTCCCGCGGGGCCGGCCTGGTGAACAAGGGCTCTGTGCGGAACGAGGTGGAAGGATTGCCGCCCCCGCGAGAACGATTACAGGTTACGCCCCGCGCGGGCACCAAGTGGTGCAATTTTGGGACAGTAGCACGCTATTTGCCCATCGACTGGTCCTGCAGGTCCTTCACGATCTTCCAGAGCGCGCGGGTGTTGCTCACGTCGAAGTTGGTCTTTCCCCCCACGAGCAGTCCGTCGCCCTCAAAGGAAAGCCCCACCTTCGTGCCGCTCTCCAGCGTGAAAATCACATGATGGTACGAGTCGGTAACCGACATGTTGCTGGGCCCATTCACGGTGACCTGCGCCAGCGCGTCGTAGATCTGCTTGATGGTGGCGGGATCGGTGACGTCGACGTCGGGGCGAGAGCCGCCCATGTCGTAGAGCACGTTGCAGCTCGTGGGGATGTGCCCCTCCCCCATGTCGGACACGAGCTTGGCAATGCCCGCGTCGTTCGTGAACAGCAGCACCGAGTCTGAGGGAATGCCGTCCACGGGGCTCGAGACCCCTGTGCTAGTTGCCGGCAATGAGGAACTCGCCGACGTGCTGGCCGAAGACGCGCTGCTGGCCGAAGACGCGCTGCTGGACGAGGACGCCTGCCCGCTCGAGCACGCCGCGAGCATGCAGCACGCGAGAGCAGCCACTACTGTCAGAACAATAAAACCCCTGCTGTGATTCTTGCCCATTTTTCGCCCCTTCCCGTTTTCGCTAGCTATCTATTACACGACTGAGACGCACGTTTCGTCCTTGGAATACCCCAATTAACCAAAAAAGAGTCGATGGGACCTAGCCCTATCGACTCACTCAAGAAGAAACGGCCCCGGAAGCCCGGGGCCGCTCTTTGATGCGTGTATCCTGAACGGAACCTACAGCTTCACGACGTTGCTGGCCTGCAGCTTGCCGTTATCGCCCTGCGTGACCTCGAACTCAACGGCCGCGCCCTCGTCGAGTGTCTTGTACCCGTCCATCTGGATCTCGCTCCAGTGCACGAACAGGTCCTCGCCACCCTCCTGGGAGATGAAGCCATAGCCTTTTTCCGGGTTGAACCATTTAACAGTACCTTGCGCCATTTTCAAATCCTTCTTTCCTTACCCCAGCAGCCGCTGCGGGGGTTACGCTAGCGCCGTGGCGTACGACGCGCGCCCTCACCTCAAGGGCACGAGGTGCACTATACCGCATTCCGCTCAAATACTGACTCGGATTCCCATAATTAGTTTCGATTTAACAGGAAAATATTCGAGAATGGGACAGATGGCCCACGTCATCTCGATGGGAAGCGCCTCGTAAGCCCAGCCCGTTA
>CACWWI010000062.1 GCA_902764575.1 uncultured Coriobacteriaceae bacterium | reverse complement strand
GGCTTCGAAGTCCTTGTCGACGTCGAGCCATTCCTGGGGCGTCTCCTCGAGGCCTTCGCGGTTCTTCTTGCGGAAGCGGCTGAAGAACCCGCCGGCACGTGACGAAGGCATCGCCACGTCGTTGGGCTCGCTGTCGGCGCCCGCCTGCCTTCCGCCGCGCGCCCTGCGCGTGGGGCGGGACCCGGCGCTCGGACGCTCGTCGGCGATAGGCTCTTCGGCAACGGGCTCTTCGTGCGCCTCGGGAGCCTGCTCGTCATCGCGCAGCGGCTCGTCGTGGACCGGCGCCTCATGAGCGCTCTCGTCGTACACGCGCGTCTCTTCCTCGGAAGCGGCTTCGGCGTCTGCCTGCAGCGGCAGCTCCATGTTGTAGTCGACCTCGTCGACTGCGGGGGCCTTGCCGACCAGGCCGAGGTCCGGAACCTCGAGAACCGGCGTCTCCTCGGGTGGCGCGGGAACCTGCGACACGTCCTCGCCCGCCTTCTGCATGCGGATGACGCCCGACATGGACGGGACGTCGGTGCGCAACATGCGGAACAGGCCCGAACGCGAGGGGCTGGTGGTCTCCGCCACCGCAGGCTTGCTGTCGATCTTCGGGAGTTCGAAACGGCGCGAGGGCATGGAGAACTCCTCGGGCGGGGCGATGAATCCATCGCCCTCTTCCTTCTGCGGGTCTTCCTTCTGCTCCGCTTCCTCTTTTGCCATTTCGCGCTTTATCTCGTCCATGCTGAGGGGGGTGTACGCCACCGTGCTCGACGGATCGAGCGGCGCAGCGGCCTCTGCCGGAGTCTCAGGAACGACGGCCGGGACGTCGACGACCACGGGCTCGGGCTCAACGGGCTCGGGCTTATCCGCAGGACGCTCGCCAGCGCTCGCGGCGGCGATGGCCGCGCGGGCGGCCTCTTCACGGGCACGAAGCTCCTCTTCGGCCCTGCGGCGATCTTCCTCGGCGCGGGCGCGCTCGCGCTCGGCCGTTGCGCGCTCGGCGGTCTCGATGGCCTCCGTGTAGCGTGAACGCTGGACGCGGCTCTCGCCCGAACTGGTGGAGCGCTTGGCGTTCTTCTGGGCCGCAATGAACCAGCTCGGGGCATTCTCGAAGCCGGAATCGACGGGCCTCTCCCCTACGGGCTCGGGAGCGGGCGCCGGGGCGGGCTTGGGAGCAACGGGTTCTTCCGCGCTCTCCACGGGGGCTGTTTCGGAAGCCTCGATGGGCTCCATCTTGGCCGTTTCGGCCGGACCGGCCTCCACGCCTTCCTCGACAACCGCGTTCGCGGTTTCTTCCTGCTCCTCTTCGGGCAGCGCGTTCGCGCGCGAGTTGACCAGGCGGTCAGCCACCGAACCGTAGAGCTTGCGCTCCACGGGCTTGCCGGTGAGCGCCGCGATGGCGGCCTTCGCGGACAGGAGGCGCTCCTCCTCGTCGTAGGCGCCGATCTCCTCGGGCGGCTTCAGCTGCTCGGCTTCGTAGCGGATGCGAGCGCCCTCGGGCACGAGGCCGCTCTCGACTGCGGCTTCCTCGCCGTGGATGGTGACGTCCTGCGCGTTGGCGGCGAGATCGGCCTCGCTCACGCTTCCGCGGCTTATGCGGCGAGCAACCTCGATGATGGCCGCAACACCTGACGCGTTGTTGTTGGCGCCCTCGTTGTACGGGGCCATATGCATGAGGACGGCCTTCACGATGGGCAGCAAGACGATGACGAGGCAGATTATGGTCAGCACGAGGAGTAGTATTCCGCCGAACCCTTCAGGCGACCCCACGAAAATCCTCACGAGCAGGAGCAGCGCGGCGGCAATCATGCCACCGACGCAGATGAGCCCGATGGGCAGGCCCGTCGAGCGGATGCTCTGGACGAGCCCCGGGGTGACCTTTCCGGTGTCGTAGTGGGCGACGAGGACGACCTTGCGCGAGCGCCTGGACTTCCCCTGCTCCTTCTGGAACGGCTGGTACTTCGCCACCACGTTCTGGCTGGCACCGCGAGCCAAAGCCTTCGAAAGCACGGGCTTGTCGAACGCCTCGAGCGTGTAGAGGACGGCCGCTATGGCCGCCAGCAGGAACGCGGGGATGACGAGCACGTTGAACAGCATCGCCAGGATGGTCACGACAAACGTGACGACCGCGAAGATCGCGCTCGCGCCCTCGAGATTCGACGAGCTGGTGAATTCCTCTATTGCCGTCGGGAACGACGATTCCTTCTGGAACTGCTCGGCGATGTAGAGCGCCGCCTGCTGCTCCTCCTCGGTACCAGCAGGGCGTGCACCTATTTCTTTTGACAGATATTCGATGTGGTCCAACAGCGATGCCATTAACAAGCCTTCCGATTTCACGTGGTTTTGCACATACTTGCGAGAAAGTATACGACTTCACGCAGGTTTTTCCGAGGAACTGCTGATTTACTCTATATACGCAAAACCTGGATGACGGTCGCCTAGTTGCCGGTCCCCTTGCTGGCACCTTCGACCAAACGCGCCTCGTTCATATAGCTGCGCACGTAGGCGTCAGAAGAGATGGCCTGGTCGCGAGAGGATTGGTACTTGGCAACGTACACCGCAATCGTCTCGTCGTACGAGCTTCGGATAGCGTCCTCCACCGTCGGGGGCAGCGATTCAGCCAGCTCGGCTGCACGGGCATCCGCTTCGTTGTAGGCGTCGTTCTCGGCCTGGGCGGTCTCGCGGTCCATCGCGAGCAAAGCGTCGCCCGTCTTCACGGCATGCTGCAACGCCTCGACCCTCGCGTTGAGATAGGCCATCTGGTTTCCTAGATTGATGCCCACATGCCGATCGACTATCGCCTGCATCTCGGCGAGAGAGCTGTTGAACTGGTCGAGCGCATCCTGCGTTTGGTCACGTGCCGCCCTGGTCTCCTCCTCGGTATAGGCCATGTTAGCCCTCTGGGTTGCATCCCTCGCGGCCCTATCCGCCTCGAGCACCGAGGCCCAGGCCTTGTTCGCCGCTTCCACCTCGGCATCGACCTTGGATGCCTCCTTTATCGCGCCCCCCGCCGCGGTGAGCATCGAGTACCGCGCCTCGGCGGCGGAGTCTACCTCCTGGAGCGCCTGCCGCTTGTCTTCGGAATACGTCGACTCGAGCGAGTGGGCAACATCGGCCCTGAGGCCCTCGATGGCCGCCTTGAAGGTGTCGATTTGCTTGAGGAGGGTTTCGCTCGACGCCTTCACCTCATCGGAAAGGGGGTCTTCCATGACGTCGTCGACCTTGGCCATGAAGGCGTCGATCTCTATGAGGTTGTCGACGATGGCGTCGAACTCCTCGTCGAACTTCTGTGTTTCGTGCACGTAGCTCGGACCGAACCTCGTCACCAGGAAGGCTATGCCCCCGACGACGAGTACCCCTGCAACGATCGCCAGCACCACGGGCAGTACGCGACGGCCTCCTTCGGCCTTCCTCTTCTCGGTTTTTGCTGGCTTCGAGAGCGTCGCTTTTTCTGCTACGCCATGGTAGTCGCCCTTCGACGGCTTTTGGAGGGCCTGGGGGCGCGGCGCCTTCCTTCCCTTGGTGTCGAGGTCGTTGCGCGCGGCGTCGAGCACGTCGAAGGAGAGCTCGTTCGACGAGCCCGCCGTGTTCTTCTTCACGTGAATATGGTCGCCGATACCCGCCACGCCTGATTCCTACCAATCCCTCATGAGGCTCAACGCGGCGGCGATCTCCTCGATCGTGCTCACACGCACCGTCTTGCTCTGAAGCGACCTCAGGAACACCTTGCCGTAGCTCTTGGTGAGCAGGCGCTTGTCTGCGAGGATGAGCACGCCGTGGTCGTCGGCCTTTCGTATGAGCCTGCCAGCGGCCTGCTTGGTGTCGATTACTGCCTGGGGCAGGACGTAGCGCCACCACGCCCGATCGTCGCGCGCGGCTCGCTCGCAGTACAACGGGTCGGTCGGCCTCGCGAACGGAAGCTTGGGTATGACGACGCCCTTGAGCGTAGCGCCAGGCGCGTCGAAACCCTCCCAGAACGATTTGAGCGCGAAGAGCGAGAGGTGCTCGTCGGTGAGGAAGTCGTCGCGCAGGCCCTTCACCGACACGCCGAACCTTTGGCACACCACGCGTAGATCGTCGGCCTTGAGCTCGGGCATCACTGCCTCGAAGCTTTTCTCCATCTCGCGCCGGTTGGTGAAGAGCGTGAGCATCGAGCCTTGTTGCGCGAGGTGCACGGCTACGAGGAGTTTGTTGAGCTGGTTGAGATAACTCGGATCGTTGGGTTCGGGCATGTCGGAGACGACGTAGACGATCATGTTGTTGTCGTAGTCGAAGCTCGACGACAGCTCGAGCCGGCGCGCGCGGGACGCCTCCTCGCGGTTGAGGCCGACGGCGTTTTCGAACGATTCGAACGTACCGCCCACGGTGAGGGTCGCTGACGCGAACACCACCGAGCTCGTCGTGGAGAAGAGCGTCTCGTTCATCTTCTCGCCGACGTCGAGCAGCAGCGCCTCCATGCGATCGGCCTTGCGGTCTTTCTTGCGGAACAGCGTGGCTTGATAGGCGTAGTTGTCCGGGGCGGCTTCGAAGAACAGCTCTGCTGCGTTGCGCAGGTCCTTGAGGTCGATGACGCACGAAGCGATGTCGCGTTGAGCAACCGCCGCCTCGTCGATGCCCTCGAGATAGGCGACGACGTCCGAGGCGCACGAGATGAGCTTGTCCGCCTTGTCGATGAGGTCCCTTGCGGCCAGGCGCACGTCCGCGAACGCGGAGTGGTCGCGCACCTCGGCGTTCACCCAAAGGTCCACCTGCTCGTAGGACTGCCCCCTCCGCGTGCGCGACACGGGGTCGAAGTACAGGAGGTCCTTCACGCGCACCAGATATTCTGATGCGGATTCGGAGAAAGACACCCCTGCCGCTTTCGCTTTCGCCATGAGTCCGAGGAACAGGGTCACCTGACCGCCCTCGACGGAACCGAGGCTCCTCTCGGCACGCTCGAAGATGTTTCGGCCCGCCGAGGAAGGCCCGACGCGACCCGCGATGCGGGCCAGCATTTCGGAATCGACCGTTTGGGCAAAGGCCCTGCGCGCCTCATCCTCCGTTGCATGCGCCTCGTCGATCACCCAATGGCGGGCCGTCGGAAGCAGGCTGCCCCCTGCCTGCAGGTCGCAGAAGAGGAGCGTGTGGTTCGTGATAACGACATCAGCCGTCTCGGCTCGCCTGCGCGCACCGTGCACGAAGCAAAGCTTGCCGAAGAACGGACATTTTCGCTTGAGGCACTCGCTGCTCTTTGTGGTGAAGAGGTAGCGCGGCAGCGCACGGTAATCGATCTTGAGCGCGTCGAGGTCGTCGAACTCGCTTTGCTCGATGTATGACAGGAGCGCTGCGAGGGCGGGTGCCTGGCTCACCTCTGCACCGTTGACCACCTTTACCGCCGGACCCTCGTCCGCCAGGCGGCTGGTTTTCCTTAGGCAGGGATAGTGAGCCATGCCCTTGAGGGGCGCCCAGGTGATCTCGGGAAGCTCGGGGTCTTGTTCCTGGAGCGCCTTTGCGAGCGCGGGCATTTCCTGAAAGACGAGTTGGTCGAGGAGCGAGTTGGTCTTCGTGGCGACGCCTACGGCCACCCCGTTGCGGCGGGCGAACATGACGGCGGGCACGAGATACGCCATGGATTTCCCGACACCGGTCCCCGCTTCAACAACCAGGTTCTCCGATGCTTCGAATGCATCCCTTATCGCCTGGGCCATCGCACGTTGCTCTTCGCGGGGCTCGTAATCATCGTAGATGCTGCCAAGGGCACCTTCGGCGCTGAATGCGAGGTCTATGGATTCGGACGACGGGAATTCCAGATCGAGCTCTGGATTCGTTGCATCCTTGCGAGCGGAACGCGCCGGGAGGGCGATGATTCTCCTTCGTCTCATCTCGCGCAGAGAGAAGAGGGGCTTTGCCTTCTCTGATGATGGCTCCTGTATACCGGATGTCTCGTAGGTACGGTTTTCTGAATCGGGAGGCTGCTGATCGTTTTGAGCGGCTCCGTCATGAGATGTTTCACGTGAAACATCATGGCCAAATTGAACTGTATCAATGTTACGTTTTTGGGAGCCCGGCCCCATCATGCGAGCAACCAACTTGAATGCCTCCACCGTGCTCCACTGCTCGGCAGAACACATGCCTGCGATGTACTCTACAAGTTCGAAGGGCATCTGCGTAACCGCCGCGAGCAAGATGCGGTAGATGACGCACGTGGCCGCTACGTCATCATCGGCCCTGTGCGTCGACGCCGGCGCCCCGAACGCATTCACGAGATCGATGAGCCTATGCGATTTGAGCCTTGGCAGGGCTATCCTCGAGAGGTCGAGCGAATCCACCCACACGTTTTGCAGGAGCGGATATCCTGAGGGGTGCTTGGTAACGAACGTGCGGTCGAAACCGACGTTGTGCGCGACCACTATCGCATCGCCCACGAAGTCGGCAAGGCCCGCAAGGGCCTCGTCCGGCGTTGGTGCACCTACGAGGTCCTCGTCGTGGATCGACGTCAGGTGAACGATGTCGTCGGGAATCTGGCGCCCTGGGTCTACGAACGTCACGTACCAGTCGCAAATCTCTCCTCCCGCGAGCTTCGCTGCCGCGATCTGGATGAGCTCGTCGTGGTTGAAGGAGAGCCCCGTCGTCTCGGTATCCAAGACGACGACGTTGGTGTCGAGGCGCCCGAAGTCGGTTTCTTCCGCAATCTCCGGAAGCCTTTCGTAGCGCTCGATGATGTCGCTGGGCGTTCCGTCGAGGATGTAATCCTTGATTCTGGTCATGTAAACATTGTACCCGACTGCTCATGTTTAGTCTCAAATGCAAAGTCGTATCATTGGTACATATTCTATGCTTTTTTACTTGTTACCTTTGATTTCGCCAATTTGAAGCCTCCACGCGCATGCTGAGGGTCGGTGTTTGCAGGACTGTATCCCTGTACTGCATTCAAAGTGTTTTACCGGTACGTCGCATCGTATTCGCTATATATAATTCTGGGTTTATGCGGTACATAAATTTGCCTGTATCGTTAGAACAAAGCGTTATATTGCGAAGTGCTTATGATACTCACCACAATATGTTGTTATTGAAAATCGTACCCAAGATCTCTCCCCTGTACCACCTGCACAAGTACGTCGATTTTAGGAGGCTGCTTTCGACAACAGCTCGATTTCGGTTTTGAGCGGGATATCGGGCGCGCATCGCGCTCCCTCGAGAGCTCACACGCATACATTAAGGACGCTTTACGCTACAAATTTTCGCCGCTTTCGCGGCGATGTTTGCGGTGGTTTTTGAATGCCGCGCTTGCGCGCGGCGGGCGCTCGGTGAGCGCCCCTACGATGCGTTCCGAACCAGTTGCCGCTCGCAGGTCGCTATGTAGGGGGGCGCGGCGCGCATTCCAATAGCAACTCGCTGCAGGACAGCAGGTGCTCTATCCCCTGTGGAACTATCTACTACTGCTCTGTTAGACTCTTGGTGAGAGAAAGGACTCTTCGATGGAGATGGTCGATTACTCATATCATGGCTTTTATGCGAGGTTCGAATCGCCAGACAAACCAACCGGATCGCTTTTGATGGGACCCGACAATCTCGTCGGTGACGAGTTCGAGGTATTCTTCAAAGAAGACGATGGACGCATGGTTGCTTGGCTGCGCAACAAGTTCGATAAAGAAGTGGGATTCTTCGATGTCGACGTTTCCCGAAGGCTGCAAATCGCAAACGGACGCGATCAGACCATCAAGGCGTTGCTATCGTTCGTTGCCTATTCGGACACACCGGACCCCGGACTGTATTGGGGCGAGATGGCGGTGTTCTGTTACAACGCTGCCTACGAAGATGAGATTGGCTCGTTCATCAATAGGTGCGCTTCGAAGATGATCGAGGGGGTTCGACCCAACATCGATCTTGGCCGCTCGTCTATCGAGAAAATTTTCAATGAGGCCGATTGGGTTCCCTCCGAAAACGTCCCCCTCCCAAAAAAGGAAACGGGGATGGCTATCTTGAAAAGCTCGCGATCAATGTCCGAGAAGATGATCGAACAAGGGCGGGCGCGCAACAAGGGATGCTATGCGGTTAGTTGGATTTTCATCATCATCGTTATAGCGGCGGTTATCTACGGGCTCCACGCGATGGGGTTGTTCTAGTCCTTGGTGCGTTGTGAACATCGGCGCTGTCGCGCCGAAGTGAGCGATGGTTTTAAGATGCCGCCTTCGGCAGCTGGCGCACGGAGTGCGCCCCTACCGATGACCCACCGCGCACATCCCACACTCCCGCGTCCGGAGGCCGTCAGGACTCGAAGCCATACCGTGAGGGCGCAACTTTGTCGGTAGGGGCGCACTCCGTGCGCCCGCGCGCGTCAGCGCGCATACATCAGGAGCGCGAAGCGCGACATCGGTGTTCGCCGCTTCGCGGCGGCATGTGCGGTGGTTTTTAAATGCCGCCTTCGGCGGCGGGCGCTCGGTGAGCGCCCCTACAGGCCTTTGACCTTGGTATTTATCGCCTGGATGGTTATAAGGCTGTTTAAGGCCCCGTTTCTTCGAATTCGAATTCGGCATCGACTCCTATCTCGTTCTCCCCTGATATCGTGTTGTGTTGAATCGCGATTCTAGCTATTGTTGATATGATTTGTCAGCATATAGAGAGGCAGCCCGAAGGCTGCCTCTCCTGGTCGATTGACTTTTTTCCTCTTCCCTACTCCATTGCGAACTCGATAAGGGCGGTGCAGAGTTCGGGGAAGGACATCCCTGCGGCGCGCGCCGCATCGGGTAGGAGCGAAGTTGCGGTCATGCCTGGGATCGTGTTCGTCTCGAGAATCCAGGGGACACCATCGCCGTCGATGATGAAATCGGATCGAGATACCCCGCTGCACCCAAGTGCGTTATGGGCTCTCACCGCATAGTCATGGATGGTCGCGGCCAACCCTTCCTCGAAGGGCGCAGGGCAGATATGCTGAGACCCGCCGGGAGCATACTTCGACTCGAAGTCGTAGAACTCGCCCTTCATGGGAACGATTTTGATGATAGGCAACGCCTTCGCGTCTCGGTTCCCCAGAACGGCAACGGTGATCTCTTCGCCGGCAATGAACTTTTCTATGACCAGGAGCGTATCGATCTCGAACACGCTCTTGATCGCGGCATCCAGCTTGTCCTTCTCTTCCACGATCTCGACGCCTAGGGCACTGCCCTCAGTTGCGGGCTTCACTACGCAAGGGACGCCCACCTTCTCGACAATCGCATCGATGTCGTAGGCTTCGCCCTTCTGCAAGGTGACCGACGGCGCAGTGGGAATCCCTGCGAGCGAGTACAAGATCTTAGACTTAGCCTTGTCTATTGCGATGGCCGATGCTTGTACATGCGAGCAGGTGTAGGGTATGCCGAGCAGCTCGAGCATGCCTTGCACCGTACCGTCCTCGCCCATCTTCCCGTGCAGGCAGAGGAAGGCTACGTCGAACTTCTCGTCGATGAGCTTCTTGAGGTCTTCCTTTACCGACGGGTCGATCCATGTGACGTTGTAGCCCGCCTCCTCGAGAGCGCCGAGGGCGCCTTTACCGGAAGCAATGGATATCTCTCGCTCGCCACTCGACCCACCAGCAAGCAGAGCAACTCGACATTCTGCAGGGTTAACTGCCACGGCATACCTACTTTCCTCGATGGAATACTTGCCCCACCAGTATATCAATTGAGAGATGTTTCACGTGAAACATCGGAGCACGCGTATAATCTCCCTCATGAACACGATGATCAAATCCTTGGGAATAGAAGGCGTCCGCAACCTTGTAGAGAACGCCCATATACCTTCGTTTCGTACGATGCAGCTGCTCTCTTGGATGTACGACAAAGGCGTTTCTTCCTACTCGGACATGACGAACCTGCCGAAATCCATGCGCGAGCAACTTGGGGATGCCTACCCGTTGACGTATCCGGAAGTGCTCGTCAAGCAGGAGTCATCCGACGGCACTGCAAAATACCTCGTCGAATTGTTTGACGGCGCGACGACCGAAATGGTAGCACTCCCATCTCATGACCGTTTGACGGTATGCGCTTCGAGCCAGTCCGGATGCTGACTGGGAAACTCGGGCTTACAAGGAACTTGCTTCCGGGAGAAATCGTAGACCAGATTACCCTCGTGCAGAATGACTTAGGGCGTCGTGTTACCAACGTAGTCGTAATGGGGCAAGGGGAGCCGTTCTCTAACTTCGACAACGTCATCGATGCGTTGAAGCTGCTTAACCATCCCAAGTTACTCAACATAGGCGCTCGTCATATTACGGTTTCCACATGCGGCCTCGTCGAGGGCGTTAGGAAGTTCTCCCGAATCGACGAGCAGTTCACCCTCGCCGTATCGCTCCATGCTGCGCGCCAGGAAGTGCGCGATGGGATCATGCCCAAACTCGCGAACCAGCGCCTCGACACCCTGAAAAGGACCTTGCAGGATTATGCGAAAACATCGGGTCGAAGGTTCAGTTTCGAGTACGCGCTCATGGAGGGCGTAAACGATTCCGAAGAGGACCTGGACGCGCTGATCGATTACTGCGGCGGTCTGCTGTGTCACGTGAATCTCATACCTTTGAACTCGATACCCGGTTCTCCTTTCAAGCCCGTATCACAACAGGCCATGAACCATTGGGCGGACGCCTTGGAGGCTCATCGCATCCCTGTGTCGATCAGGAAATCACGTGGCTCTGATATTGCAGCAGCATGCGGTCAATTGGCAGCCGAGACATCACATAGATGATGAGATGATGGGCATTAACACGCCTTTTGAATTACTTAATTGACCAAAGAAAATGCCGCGGATACGCGGCATTTTCTTTACTTTATCAGAAGGCTCCATATGTACGCACGTGCTGTTTACTTGCTTTCTGTAATTGCCCGGTAGAGCCTTTGGAGATCCGCTTCGTCCTTGAAGGAAATCTCTATCTTGTTCTTTCCCTGGGTGCTCTTGATCTTCACCTCGGAGTTGAGGGCATCGCTCAAGGCACGGGCTACCGTCTTGTAGGACTTGGGAGCAGGAGGCCTTGCAACCGTTTCGGTCTTGCCCGTCTTACCTGCGAGAAGACGCGCGATGCGCTCGGCGTCACGGACCGACAGCTTCTCTTCCACGAGCTTGTCGGTGAGCTTGCGCCTGCCTTCTTTGGTAGGAACAGAGAGGATGGCCCTTGCGTGTCCGGCCGTTATCTTTTCCTCGTAGAGCAGCTGTTGCGCATCCTCGGGGAGCTCGAGCAGGCGAAGTGCGTTCGTGATGGTGGTACGACCTTTGGACACCGCCTGCGCAACCTCTGATTGGGTCATCTTGCGGCGCTCCATCAGCCCCTTGTAGCCATATGCTTCCTCGATGGGATTGAGGTTGCTGCGCTGTATGTTCTCGATCAGAGCGAGCACGATCGTCTCGTCGTCACCGGCTTCCTTGACGATGACGGGGACCTTCTCCATACCCAGCGACTTGCAGGCTTGCCAGCGCCTTTCACCGGCGATTATCTGGTACGTGTCGCCAACCTTCCGCACGAGGATGGGCTGCAGGAGACCGTTCTTCTTAATGGATTGCGCGAGCTCTTCGAGGTCTTCCTTCTTGAAACTCTTGCGCGGCTGATAAGGATTGGGCTCGACGCTGTCGATCGCAACTTCGAGGACCCCTTCGTTTTCCGTGTTCCCGCTCTTTTGAGCTGGCCTGGCCTCCCTTTCGACAACTTCCTTGATCGTGATGTTGTCTTCCTTGTTCGTGTAGATGCTCTCCGGATGGGGAGGTGCAGGAGGAGCCTTTACCGGCTCGTTCTCCTGGGCTTTTTCTTCTACCTTTTCCTGGACCTCCTTCGCTTCCGTGGAAGGCTGTTCCTGGGGAAGTCCGTTGTCCAGTTCGCCACCGAGAAGAGATCCTAGGCCTCGGCCCAATCCGCTTCGTTGCTTAGCCACGCTCAATCACTTCCTTTGCCAGGTTGACGTAAGAGATTGCACCTTTTCCTTGAGGATCGTACTGGGTAATGGGAATGCCGTAACTCGGAGCTTCGGAAAGCTTCACCGTTCGGGGGATGATGGTCTCGAATACCTGGTCCCCGAAGAAATTCCTCACCTCGGCGGCAACCTGCCTCGACAACGTCGTCCTGCCGTCATACATGGTGAGGAGGATGCCGAAGATATCGAGCGAGGGATTGAGCCTGTTTTTGACACGTTTCATTGATTCGAGGAGTTTTGTCACACCCTCGAGCGCATAGAACTCGGTTTGGATGGGGATGATAAGCTTGTCAGCAGCGACGAGAGAGTTGACGGTCAGCAGGCCGAGCGATGGGGGACAGTCGATGAATATGTAGTCGTACTTGCCCCTCATAGGGCCGATGGCGTCCTTCAGCCTGTTCTCGCGCGCCATCTCCGATACGAGCTCTACTTCAGCTCCCGCAAGGTTGATAGTCGCAGGCACGAGGTCCAACTCCTGCGAGACATCGGGGATTATCACGTCCACGAGAGGGGTATCGGCAAGAAGCACGTCATATATGCAATGGGAGAGCTGGTTCTTCTCTATGCCCAGGCCGCTCGTCGCGTTCCCCTGGGGATCGAGGTCGATGAGGAGAACTTGCTTGCCCATTTCACCCAATGCCGCTGAAAGGTTGACGGCCGTGGTAGATTTGCCCACACCACCCTTCTGGTTGATGATGGCGATCACCTTGGTCGTCCCTATTACATGGTTGACGGGCTTCTTCTCGCTATAGGAGCGGATGGGCTTCATTTCGACACCCTTACCATAAGGGCTCGTCGATTCCTCTTCCTGGAAATCCGGTACCTCTTCCTCTGGAATCTCCTCTTCAGGAGCTTCCTCTACCGGTTCCTCCACTTCAATTTCTATTTCCCCATTGCGGCTAGTGTCCTCGATAGGCTTTTCATGCTTGTCTCGTCTGAAACTGTCGAATATGCCCACACAAGCCTCCTTCCTTCATTCCTCTCATACAGTTACGCCATTAGAGAGCGAGAATACAGCACGCTCTTCTGCGGTCACAATCACACATGCAGAAGCGCTGCACGTGCAAATAGCTCAAAAACTCATGTGAGTGAAGTAATGTCGATAGGGACGATGCCTTCCTCTGCTTCGTTTGTTCTTCGTTTACAGCATCTGAGAGAAGTATACATCCAAGATGTTTCACGTGAAACATCATAGAAGCTCATTTTCAAGTGTTTCACGTGAAACACTCAGGTTCCTAGAGTGGATTCTTCTGGGCCTGTCCTTCGAGCCTGGGAAGTTTGATCGATGGCTTGCCATGCTTCTCGAATACCACGATCCTTCTCTTATATTCTGAACCGAGCATGAATGATCTGTCGGATACGAGTTTCATAGCCGTTCTCTTGCCGACAGATTCAGCATGACGAAGTTCCTCATCGTCCAGGTTGGCCTTATAACAGATCAACTGCCCTCGATTCTTAAGGAGAGGACTCGCCAGTTCCAGAAGCACAGATAGCTGGGAAAGGGCCCTCGCGGTAATGACGGAAAACTCGCCACTCTTAGAGCGGGCGAGGAGCTCCGCCCTGCCCGCATAGGTCTCTATGAGCCCAGAAAGACCCATTTCCTCCACTATGGCCGCCACTTCGTCCATCTTTTTCTTGCGCGAGTCGATGAGCGTCGTCTTCCTTCCAGTAGCTATGGCGAGGGGTATTCCGGGAAACCCCGCACCGCTTCCCATATCTGCATACAACCCATCTGGTGCTTTTTCCATTTCTTGGAGTGCAGTGAGGGAATCTTCCACATGGAGAAGCAATCCTTCCTCCATATCGGAGATGCGCGTCAGGTTAACGCGCTCGTTTGCAACCATGACCATGCGGAGATGGGAGAGCAGGAGTTCCTGCTTTTCCTGGGAGAGTGAATGGTATAGAGGTAGCTGATCCATAGTGGGCCCAATCAGTCTGTTCAAATTCCTGTGACCTCCATAATAAAAGAAAGGACGGCCTATTGGCCGCCCTTCAAGGCAAATATGGGCTTCTACCGCTCTACTGGACGGGAACGACCACTACATGGCGCTCCATGCCCTCGCCCTCGGATGCGGTGTTGACGCGGTCGTCATCCCTCAGCGCCACATGGATGATACGGCGCTCGTAAGGGGTCATGGGCCTCATCTTGATGCTCCTGCCCTGAGATGCCGCCTTGTTGGCGGAGGAACGGGCAAGCGCCTCCAGCTTCTGGCGCTGACGGTTCTTATAGCTTTCGACATCGATGATGACGGGGAAGCGATAGCCGATTTTACGTACCGTAATGGCGGAAATGAGGAACTGCAGGGCATCGAGGGTCTTGCCATGGCGCCCGATCAACACGGCGAGGTCATCGCCGGTGATATCGAGGATGAGCTCTCCCTCGTCACCTTCGTACTCGTCGATGGTCACTTCTCCGACGTTGAAGTACTTAAGCACATCCTTGAGCGCCGCGATGGCGGTATCGGCGATTTCGTCGAGCTGCTCGTCGGTAACCTGGACACCTTCGGTTGCCTCGTTGACCTCTTCCACGACTTCCTCGGAAACTTCCTCAGTCGTTTCCTCGATAGTCTCGTTCATCTCTTCATTCATCGTAAACTCCAATCATTAAGGTAAGGAAACTACAGCGATGCGGTCTAGCGCTTCTTCGTGGGGCGCTTCTTCTTGACCTTCCTCTCGACTTCCACCTTAACCGGAGTGACGTCGATGGTCTCGAGTTCTGTTTGCTGGTCCTTCTTCTTGAGGATGCTCATGTACACCTGCTGGGTAACGACGGCGATGATGCCGGAAACGCCCCAGAACAGGAGAACGCCTGCAGGGGAGCTCCAACTGACGAACAACATCATGAGGCCCATGATGATGGACATGATGTACATCTGGTTCTTCTGGGATTTATCGGAGTTGTTCCTCTGCTGCAGCAGCATCGGGAGGAACGTCGCGGCGACGAACACGATGATGAGGATCGCGTAGGGAATGGCTACTCCAAAACCGAGTTCGCTGGTAGCGGCCATTACATCAGAGGGAATGGCGAGAAGGCCTGCCACCTCGGGGGGACCCTCGATGTAGGGGATGATGTTGTAGAACGTGAACGTCGAATAGTTGGGCAAGAAGTCCTGGATGTTCCTCAGCACCTGGAACAAGGCGATGAAGATAGGCATCTGGATGAGCATGGGCACGCAACTCGCAAGGGGATTGAACTTGGCATCCGCATAGAGCTTCTGCGTTTCCTCCTGCAACCTCACCGGATCATCCGACCACTGGTCCTGCAGCGCCTTCAGCCTTGGCTGAATCTTCTGCATCTGATAACTCGACCTCGTCTGACCGAGCATCAGGGGCATGAGCAACAACCTGAAGACAACCGTGAACAAGATGATCGCAAGGCCCCAGTCCTGGGCTACCTTGTAGAACATCTCCACTATCCAGGCTATGCCATGTAGTATCGATTCCCACATATTCCTTTTCCTTCCTCTATACCAAAGAAGGCCTCACGTCACGAGCCCCTAGGGGACGGGATCGTAGCCGTAAGGTCCTCCCGGACGACATCTCATCAGGCGTTTAGCGGTGAGTTTGAACGCTTTCACAAACCCATACTTCTGAAACGCCTGCAACCCGTAGCTCGAACACGTCGGTTCAAACCGGCAGCATCCAGCCAGGTGAGGTGAAATTGCAAAACGGTAGAACTTGATAATAGCGATGGCGATAGCGCAGGCAACGCTTTTAACCCCTTTCCCTTCATGGGATTGGGGTTCGGATTGAGCTGTTTCCTCTGTATGTATTATCTCATCCAAAGATAATTCCAGCCTTTTTCAGCGCTTCGCCCAGGTCGTTGCTCATCTTGCGGTAAGAAGCTTCGTTAACGTTCTTCCTCGCGATGAACACCACGTCATATCCATCGAAAGGACCCCCGTTATCCCTGCACAGGGACCTCATGCGTCGTTTAGCTCTGTTTCGCCATACTGCGTTTCCGAGTTTTTTCCCTGCTATAAAAGCAACACGACCTTCACGGTCGTGTTCGTCTTCGTGCTTTAACACTATTAAGCTCACATGCGGCGTATTCACGCGCCGTCCATTGCCGAAGAGGTACGAGATCTCGGCTCCGGACTTGATCGTTCTCACGATTCTCTAGACGGTGAGACGCTTGCGGCCCTTTGCACGACGACGGGCCAGCACGGCACGACCGCCCTTGGTGGCCATGCGAGCACGGAAGCCATGAGTCTTGGCGCGCTTGCGCTTATTCGGTTGGTAGGTGCGCTTCATATCGTTACCCTTTCAAGCTGTGAAATTAGAGCAAGCGTTAGAATATAGTAAGCCGCTGACCTTAGTCAACATATAAAATTTGACTTCAAAACCTCACTACAAACGACTTCACTTGCTCTCTTTCTCATTTTTTGGCCTGCCCGCTATCTGTTTGGTCGAGGAGGCTTCGTTCGACGCGTCGTCGTCGCGAGCTAACTTTTCCGCCAAGAGCAGGCGGAAAAGTGGATCTCGCTCCTCCTTTGGCTTTACCTCACTACGCCTCCTCGACCAAACAGATA